>DHAA01000050.1 GCA_002397275.1 Thermacetogenium sp. UBA4966
GAATAACCTACGTTCAGTCCCCTTATCATGATTCCCCAATCCCGAATGGGCATACTCCATTTTATAGATATTTTCTGATGCATCTTTGAAATAGATGTGGAGCAGGTGGTCTTCGAATCCCGGGTGGACACCCTTTGGCGTACATAGAGGTGAGACTAATCTTATTTATAAGGATTGATCTGAAGCATCTCTCCTAAGTCAACAAACTGGTAACCTTTCTGCCGCAAAATAGTGATAATTTCAGGCAAGGCCTTTACTGTTTCTGTCTTATCGCTATCACAGTGCATGAGAATAATATCCCCCGGCCTCACGTGCTCGGTAACATTCTTGACGATATTGTTCTTTTCTTTCTGTGACCAGTCTAAGGTATCGATGGACCATAAAATAATTTTGCCGCCTCTGTTTTTGATTGCACGCGCCACTTTTTCATCCACTTCTCCATATGGCGGCCTGATGAAAGCAGGCCTTTCCCCAATCAATTCATAAATTTTATCCTCCGACATCTCTACTTCTCTTCTGATTTCTTGCTCTTCCATTGCATTCAGCTGCCGGTGGCTCCAGGTATGGCTTAAAACCAGGTGTCCTTCCTGATAAGCGGTATTGATAATTTCAGGGTACTGCTCAATCTTATTCCCTACGAAAAAAAAGCTGGCCTTCACATGGTATCTTTTTAAAATGTTCAGTACCTGCGGGGTGATCTCGCCGTCAGGGCCGTCATCAAATGTCAAGCAAACCATTTTCTTTCCCGTATACCCATTAATATAAATAAGACCGGGGTGATTTCCCGCAAATTTGACAATATCACTTCGCCATTTTTTCATGTTGCCAAGCTGTTCTTCGTTTAAATTTTTAGATTCGCCTTTAATTTGATAAATTTTAGAAGTGCCGGCGTTAGACTTATTATCCTTGGCGCCGGATTGATCTGCATCATCATCAGCAGCATCAGCATCATCATCGTTTTCAGCAGTTGTTTGTTCATCATCTTTTAAATCGTCTTCGTCTTCCTTTTGCTCGGTCGATTCCAGATCATCCGATTGCTCTACAGCTTCAACCCCCTCAACAAAATCAATTATATAGGGTTGATCTAAACTAAAAATAGTTATCATAATAAAGGTGATCACCAATACCGCGAATCCAAAAGGCTTGTTCATAAAAATAAGCCACCTTCGCTGATTTTTATACTTCCATTCGCAGTCAATCGACAAAATTCCTGCTGTATGTTTATAGTATAAGGCTAAACGTTAATCAAAATGATGTTAATTCCTAAGAGTTTATTGAAATTATGTTAATCCAGGGAAACAAGACGGTTTAATGCTGAATAATTTCTAAAGATCGGTGAGAGGAAAGAGTGGGGATTCTGTTGGAACAGGATCCCCACTTGACCATGATGGTTTCTTTCACGGCATTATTTTACCTTATAACCTGCCGCGGCAATCGCCTTCTTGATCTGTGATTCTCCGACCTTTTCTTGATCAAAGGATACTGTCAGCGCGCCCTGTTCCACATCAGCGCTTGCCTCTAAAACGCCGTCCAATTGATTAACCGCCTTTTCGACCGCGTTTTTACAATGCCCGCACTGCATGCCTTCAACTTTCAACAATAGCTTTTCCATGGCTACCTCCTTTCAGAAACCCTTGTTTAGAGTTTTCTTTTATATTTATATCTGATTGTTTTTTGGACAGGTTAACCGGCGGTGGCCGTATCTGTTATAGTGGCTGTTCTACTGGAGTTAGACCGGTCCGGGTTATAGCGTTTTAAAAGCAGTGAATTGGTGACCACCGATACAGAACTCAAGGCCATGGCTATTCCCCCCATAACCGGTGTGAATATGCCGAAAATAGCCAGGGGAATAGTGATCACATTATAGAAAAATGCCCAGAAAAGGTTTTGCCGTATTTTGCGCAGTGTCATGCGGGAAAGACGTATTGCGGAAGCGATCTTATTCAGCTCGCCGTGCATCAGTGTTATAGAAGCGCTTTCCATCGCCACGTCTGTCCCCGTGCCGATGGCCATCCCCACATCGGCTGTGGCCAGAGCAGGGGCGTCGTTGATGCCGTCGCCGACCATGGCTACAGTGTATCCGGCATTTTTGAGCTTTTGCACCTCTTCAGCTTTATGTTGAGGCAAAACTTCAGCGATAACTTTGTCAATGCCTACTTGCCTGGCGATAGCTATTGCGGTTTTCTCTTGATCTCCGGTCAGCATGTAAATATCCAGCCCCATCTCTTTTAGTTCCGCAATAGCTTGACCGGCGTTTTCTTTGATCGTATCCGCTACAGCCGCCAGACCGGTCAAGCTATTGCCCTGCATGGCGATGATCACGGTTTTGCCCTCATCCTCCCAGCTGCTTTTCTGCGGGAGCAGCGGAGACAGATCGATGCCCAGCGAAGCGGCAAGGGTTTCATTTCCGATCTGCCAGGTTTCACCCGCTAAGCTGAATCTGATCCCCTGCCCGGGAATAGCCTGAAAATCTTCGACGTTTTGCAGCGGTATCTCCAGCTCTTCAGCCTTTTTAACCACAGCCTGGCCGACGGGGTGTTCGGATTTTTTCTCGCCTGAGGCAATAATGCCCAGCAGCTTTCTCTCGTCAAACGGCGCCTGTGCGACGACATCCGTTACAGCCGGAATTCCCTTTGTAATAGTGCCGGTTTTATCCAGAACAACGGCATTGATCTTTCCCGCTTGCTCCAGATGATCCCCGCCCTTAATTAAAATACCCCTCTCTGCGCCTGCCCCTGTTCCCACCATGATCGCTGTGGGCGTGGCCAGCCCTAAGGCGCAGGGGCAGGCGACGACCAGCACTGTGACCATATGCATCAATGCCTTCTCAAAACCGGCGCCGCTTATATACCAGCCGCCGAAGGTGAGCAAAGCGATGGCGATAATCGCAGGGACAAAGACATTGGATACCCTGTCTGCCAGGCGCTGGATAGGGGCTTTAGAACCCTGGGCTGCTTCCACCATGCGAATAATCTGTGCCAGAACTGTGTCCTGGCCGACCTTCGTTGCTCTGAAAGTAAAGCTTCCATATTTGTTGATCGATGCACCCACTACCGCATCGCCGGGATTCTTCTCTACAGGCATGCTTTCCCCGGTAAGAAGCGATTCATCGATACTGGTGTTCCCCTCCTGGATAATACCGTCCACAGGAACTCTTTCTCCCGGACGCACCACGATAAAATCATCAACCGCCACTTCCTCCACAGGTATATCAATTTCCGCCCCATTTCTGAGCACGCGCGCGGTCTTTGCCTGCAGCCCCATCAGTTTTTCTATCGCCTCAGACGTTTTTCCTTTAGCTACAGCCTCCAGCAGCTTGCCCAGTAAAATGATAGTCATCAGTATGGCGGCCGATTCAAAGTAAAAGACGTCCCAACCTGCTAAAAGAGAGATCAGGCTGTAAAAGTAAGCGACCGACGTCCCCAACGCCACCAAGACATCCATGTTTGCGCCGCCAGATTTCAAAGAATAGTAAGATCCGCGGTAAAAAGGCCAGCCGGCAAAAAACTGCACAGGCGTGGCTAAAGCCAGCTGTATCCAGGGGTTGATCATAAAGTGGCGGCCTGTATGCGAGAATATCATCATTACAGCCAGGGGCAGGGTAAAAACGACTGCGACCAAAAACCTGACTAATTGCCGGTTCTTCTCCTTTCGCCTGGCCTGGGCCGTCTCGCTGAGAGAAAGGTCGGCAGCCTTCTCTACGTCATACCCCAGATCTTTTACCACTTTTTTCATCTCTAAAACAGTGACCATACCGGGGACATATCTGACGTTTGCCTTGTTGGTGGTCAGATTAACCGCAGCCTCCAGCACTCCCGGCAAAGAATTCAATCTTTGCTCAATGCGTGCGGAGCAGGCAGCGCAGGACATCCCGGAGATAAGCAGTTCCTCTTTTTTTCCCGGAACCTGATAACCCAATTCTGAGATTCGCTCGATCATTTGCCGGGGACTTATTTGTTCAGGGTCATAGCTGATCGTTCCTTTTTCCATGACCAGGTTAACATTAGCGGACGAGACGCCGGGCAGAGCGTTTAAACCCTTTTCTACCCTGGTGGAGCAAGCCGCGCAGCTCATACCGGAAATAGGTATCGTCAGTGTCGCCTGTCCGGCTGTCTGCTGCATCTGTTCTGCTTCTTGACCGGATACACTCAATTTCACCACACCTTCCTTGTTTAATCTATCTGATCATTTTGAAAATCGTCTTCAGCACTTCATCGATCACCTGCTCATCGCCCTCTAAGAGCTGTTCTTTGATGCAGGACTTCATGTGCTTTTCCAGCAGCAGTTTGGTCACGCCGCTGAGCGCGGATTGAGCGGATGAGATTTGGTTCAAAACATCGTCGCAGTAAGCATTCTCTTCGATCATTCTCTTGATCCCCCGTACTTGCCCTTCAATACGGTTAAGCCGGGCAGCAAGCTGTTTGACCATTTGCTCATCCTGCCATACCCTTTTTCTATCGCTCTTTACGCAGGCAAAACACTCGTCGTTTATTTTGTCCATTTCGCACCACCCACCATCCATATAATATACTATACTACCCTACCCTATTTTACAAGAAATGAATTCAACCGTAAAGCAAAATATTTTAAAAGAAAATTGTACAAACTACGGGCTAAAGAGACTAGAAATGGGATGATCACCTTTTGTCGGAGGAAAATACAGGTTTAGTATCATATTGAATACTAATTAGAATATTCAGGATGACTGCTTTGTGTCGTTACTTTCCTTTGGTTTGCTAGCTTTCCCATCAGCAAGTCCAATCTGCGGCTTTGGGCGAGGAGCACATCGCTTGTCCAGAAGGGCTGTTTGTTTTCAAGGGCTTGGCTTGCAAGGCGGTTGAGTTTCTCCCGCTCTCTTTCAATTTCTTTATACAGGTTATTCATTTATTCTCACCACACTTTGTTTTATCAAAGTCTAATTCTTTAAATTATAAGTGTTACCTATATTATTCAATATTATACTCGGTTCACCTCTATAAAGCAAATGTTTAGACTGTTATTGAGGTGAACGCAGTGCATAAAACTAAAGATTTAAATAACAAACGATACATTCAAATCGGCTTGAAAATCGCTTATTACAGAAAAATGAACGGCATGACCCAAGAGCAGCTCGCCGAGTCGATCGGCATCAGCCCCGGTTACCTCTCGCAGGTGGAAACACCGACATTTGTCCAGCCTATATCGCTGAAAACGCTCTTTGCGATAGCCGACCTATTTCAGGTGCCCCCTGCCAAGTTTTTGGAATTCGATGAGTAGTAATAGCAACGACAAGGCGGCATAGTTGAAAACTATACCGCCTGCCGAAAAACATATTTTCTTTGGATAACTCTTTGCCGCGTAAAACTAAACGACTTGAGCGATACCATCTCCGCAGAATTTCTCTCGCAGTTTAGGTTTTTCAATTTTCCCGGTGGGATTGCGCGGCACTTTTTCAAAAAAGATGCGGCGCGGCCTTTTATATCTGGGCAAGCTTTTGCAGAATTCAGCCACCATTTCTTCGGTAAGGATCTTCCCGGGCTTTGTCTCGACAACTGCTATCGGAATCTCACCCAAGCGCCGGTCGGGCATCCCGATCACCGCGGCATCCTTGATATCAGCATGCGCTCGCAGAAACTCTTCTATCTCCACCGGATAAATATTCTCACCGCCCATGATCACAACATCTTTCTTGCGGTCCACAAGATAGATAAAACCGTCTTCATCCTGACGCGCCATATCGCCGGTGTACAGCCAGCCGTTTTTTAACACCTTCGCTGTGGCTTCCGGGTTGTTGAAGTAGCCTTGCATTACGCCGGGACCACGGATAATTAATTCTCCGACCTTGCCTCTGGGAACCTGTTTGTCCTGCTCGTCTACGATCTTTGCTTCCCAGTTGAAACCTGGCCGCCCGATAGCCCCTACCTTATGAATATTTTCAATTCCCAGGTGCACGCAGCCGGGGCCTGTGGACTCGCTGAGGCCGTAGTTGGTATCATAGATATGGTTAGGGAAAACTTTTTTCCACCTGATGATCAGGCTCGGAGGAACAGGCTGAGCGCCGATGTGCATCAACCGCCACTGTTCCAGCCGGTAGTCCCGGAGGCTAACCTCTTTGCTTTCAATGGCATCGAGGATATCTTGTGCCCACGGTACCAGCAGCCACACTATGGTTACCTGTTCCTCTGAAACAGTTTCTAGGATTGAGCGCGGATCAACTCCGCGCAGGAGCACTGCCTTCGCCCCCACAATCAAGCTACCGAACCAGTGCATTTTTGCTCCGGTATGGTACAGCGGAGGGATACAAAGAAAATTATCATCATGCTGCTGGAGATGATGGCGATTCTCCGTGATACATGCCGATACGAGATTGGCATGGTTCAGCAGAATCGGTTTGGGAGTTCCGGTAGTGCCCGACGTAAAATAAAGGGCGGCATGATCCGTATTGGCTATCGCTATCCCGGGATCCGCGGCAGCGGATCCTGCAAGAAACTCAACATAATTTTCAGCATAATCGGGGCAATTATCGCCTACAAAGATGAAAGATTCAATACAACTAAGTTCATTTTGAATCTCAGCTACTCTTTTTATAAACTCCGGACCATAGACAAGTATCTTTGCCCCTGCAGTTTCAAGACACTTCTTAATCTCCGTCGCTGTATAACGAAAATTCAAGGGAACTGCCAGCGCTCCGCTTTTCAGGATTCCAAAATAAACAGGGAGCCACTCCAGACAGTTCGTCATGAGAAGGGCAACGCGATCTCCCCTCTTGATTCCGCGCTCCAATAAAGCATGGGCAACCTTGTTGGCCTGCTTTTCAAACTCCAGCCAGGTTATCTCTCTGCGTAAACCCTCTGCGGGCTCTCGTTCTATTAAACTGATTTCATCCGGGTACATTCTGGCATTGCGGGAAAGCATTTCAGTGATTGGCATAAAGGGAACACTCCTTCCATCCTACAAAAGAATATTGATCTTCATTCAGGACAGCCCGATAATAAAATAAGAGCTGCCATCCTTCCATTCTACCGTTCTCTCACCCTTCCCTATATCTTATTCGATTGTACAGGATTTATGGCAAAACAAATCCTTAGATTACTTTTATCAAATTAAAACTGTACTGTCAACCCCTTTGGC
>DHAA01000101.1 GCA_002397275.1 Thermacetogenium sp. UBA4966
TTTGCTCAGTTACTTTCCTCGCTTGGCCCTAGAGGAATCACCTGAGGTATCCCGTTTTCATCAATGGTCACTCTTGCTTTAATGCCGTATACCGAGGCCAGCATCTCTTCAGTCAATACAGACGCCGGATCCCCGGCGCTATATATCTCTCCCTCTTTCAACACGACGATCCTTTCCGCATATCTGGCTGCCAGGTTCAAATCGTGCATGGCAACTATAGCTGTAATCTGTTTATCGTGCGCAATTCTCCTGATGAGTTCAAAAATTTCCATCTGGTTCCTGAGATCCAGGGCGTTGGTAGGCTCGTCCATGATCAGCAACCGGGGGTCCCTGACGAGCGACTGCGCGATGGACACCATCTGCTTTTGGCCGCCGCTCAACTCCCCTATCTCACGCTTCGCCAGGTGGCCTATTTTCAGGTTATCCAACGCCTTGGAAACAACAGCCAGGTCCTCATCGCCCACCTTCCATGACAACAGGTGCATCCTGCCCAGCAATACCGCCTCGAACACGGTAAGGACCGCCCCGCCGTTTGTCTCCTGGGGCAGAAAGCTCAGCAGCTTCACCAGGTCGCGTCTAGCGAAGGTCTTCACGTCCCTGTCGTCCAGAATAATTTCACCATCCGCCTTCAACAGGCCGGAGATACACCTCAGCAGGGTCGATTTGCCGGCTGCGTTCGGACCGATCACAGCGGTCACCATCGGCCCGGCTGCCATACAGATATTCTTCAGTACCTGAAAACTTCCATAACTGAATCTGAGCTCTTTGATCTCAACTCTCACCAGTATTCCCTCCGCTTTGTCATAATCAGCCACATGAAAAAGGGTATTCCCAGCAGGGATGTGGCAATTCCCACGGGAAAAATGGCGCCCGGCGATATGAATTTGCTGGCCACGGATGCTGCCGACAGCAGCAAGGCTCCCCCGAGGGCGGAACAAGGCATGAAAAACCTCTGGTCTTCTCCTACCATCATCCTGGCGATATGGGGAGCGACAAGTCCGATAAAGCCGATCGTGCCCACGAAACAGACGGCCGTCGCCGTAAGCACGGATATCATGACCAGGGTTTTCAGCCGCAGGCGCTCGACGTCTATGCCGAGACTCTTGGCCCTGTCATCTCCCAGCCTCAAGGCGGTCAGTCCCCAGGCGTTGGCGGCCAGGAACGGCAGGATTATCAGCAGGACAAATCCTGTCACGCCGACCTTAAACCAGTCTGCCTTCGCCAGGCTGCCGAAGAGCCAGAAAACGATCGCCTGCACCTGATCGGCTGTGGACAGGTACTCCAGCAGGGCAAGCAGGGCATTAAACATAAACAGCAAGGCGATGCCGGCAAGGACCATCGTCTCCGAGGAAGCCCTTTTCACCCTGGCTATGAAATAGAGCAGCATGCAGCATAAAAATGAGAAAACAAAGGCATTTACCGGGATCAAAAACATTTCGCCCAAGGGGAGTACTCCCACACCGAGGACTATCGCCAGGGCGGCCCCGAAGCCTGCCGCTGCAGATACCCCGAGGGTGTAAGGGCTGGCCAGAGGGTTATCGATTATGGTTTGCATCTCCGCCCCCGCCACTCCAAGGGCTGCGCCGACCACCAGAGCCATCAGGGCAACCGGCAGCCTAAAGGTCCAGACTATGGTCTGCATTGATTGCGGGCTCAAACTGCGGGTGAAGATCGTCCTCAGCACATCCCCCACCGTTAAAGAGGCCGGCCCGGTCATGATGTCCAGGATAGAGGTCAGGATGATTGCCAGAGTGAGCAGGATCAGGAAAAGGTACTTCTTTCCCGTAATCTCCCCGTAGATGCCTCTGCCCTTTTCAGGTGTCATTTCAGACCCAGCAATAGCCGGATTAGCAGTCGAGTGCTCTACCTTTCCAGACATTATTTCAATCCCAGCATCCAGACGCCGCTGTAATCGATCGGCATGAATCTCTTGTGAAATTCTATCAGACCGGCCTCCGGATCGATGTCCTTGAACTCCTCAGGGTAGAACCACTTGGCGAACGCCTGAAGTCCGGCGAAGTTGTAGATCCTGCAGTCATATGTGTGAAAGATGCTGTACACTTCTTGATTTTGAACAGCCTTCATGGAATCCCAACCGGGTCGCTTCAAATATCCTTGAAGGAGTGCCTTTGATGCCTTTTGGTCGGCGTAGTATCCCAGCCTCATGGAACTCGGTGTCGCCGGCCAGTTGGAACCGGTGATGATGATGATATCCGGGTCGGAATCGAGCAAGAACTCGGGGGTTATAGTAGGCGAATCGGATGTAAGATCCTTAGCGATATTATCACCGCCGGCTGCACTCACAATCGGACCCCAACCTATCTTGCTATACGTCCCGCCATATTCAGAAGCACCCTTTGAACCGCTTTCGACATAGACCTTGGGCTTGGTTTTATTGATCTTGGCCACTTTTGAATAAACGATGTCTGTCTGCTCATCGAAAAATTTATTGATCTCCTGCGCCCTTTCTTCTTGACCGAGCAACTGGCCCAACAATGTAACACTCTTGGTAGCATTTTCAAGCGGCTCGTGATAGAAATCGGTAAAAACCACCGGTATCCCGGCCTGTTCAAATTTGGTCAGATCACCTTTTGCCAGATCATATTGAAACATGGGCAATATAAGCAGGTCGGGGTTTAACGAAACGACCTTTTCGATGCTGAAATCCTTGGTATAATAGTAGCCAACTTCAGGTATATTCTTGATCTCCGGAAACTTCTCGCTGAACTTATCGTAGGTGTCCTTGTCGTAGGTCTTAAGGTCCGGTCCCCAGCCGACTATCTTCTCGATGAAATCGGTTCCTGCCACCGCCGCAAACTCGTGCAGATCTCTGGAGCTTGCGAGTGCTACCCTTTCCACAGGCGCCTTGACCGAAACCTTTCTCCCCGCAAAATCTGTGACCGTGATCTCTTTTTTCTCATCCACTTTCTCATTCTGCCCGCTGCCGCCACAGCCTGTAAGTGTGAAAAGCAGAACAGATACAAGAACTAATGTAATCACAAATTTCACCATATATTCAAACCTAAATTTACTTCTAAAAGGCATCATAACTATTTTTTACCCCCTCATATGTTATCATATGGTAATAATATACTTATACTTGCTGTCTGAACCTGTTAAAGCCGCCAAAATGCTAAACTCCTGATGTAAATCTCCCCATTTCTCACCATTTCTCCTATGTTGCAAGAAAAATTAGATATCATTTCAGACACATCATCCAGATGCCGCTGTACTCAAACGGCATGAATCTCTTACGAAATTCAATGCCCCCTGCCTCCGGGTCACATCATCACTGTTATTTTTTGCTTATTCTTCTATAATTTTTGCTCATACTCCAGAGACATCCCCTTTCTTGCTTAAAAAATAATTACTAATATGGGGAGAGCATAATTAAAAAGGCCACGAAATCCTTCCTTAACGGAAAAGTCTTCGTGACCTCAATTAATCACTATGTAATTTTAAGATTTAGAGAAGCTGCTGCCCCCAGCTATCGACATCCTTCATGGATGCAGTTTTTACCGGGAATCAGTCCATCTAAAATAATTATTCAACAATAAAAGACAAACTCCTGCAAAAGTCTTGCGGCTTTTCCATCAAGAGTCTTTCACTATTTTGAAGGCAACACTTATCTTATCCTCCTGATTGAAGCAGGTGAAGCCGCGTCACGCTTCAAGCATCCATTTTGTTCAACCTGTACAACCCCAGCAGAAAAAAGAGTGCAATCCACCCCACAAGCAATAACACCAGGTTAATGGAAACTCCCGTTCCCGCCAGAGCAGAGCGTAAAAGCTGTGCCGCAGGAGTGAGAGGAAAGCACCAAACTACAGGCTGCAGCAGTTCAGGCAGGCGTTGAACAGGAATTAATGTACCGCTGAGGTACGTAACAGGAACAAGTATTAACTCATTGATCAGAGCCTGGTCATCGAAAGTGCGTATCAATAAACCAAGCATTACCGCAAAGGCGGCAAAACAAAAAGCGGTCAGCAACACGGCGCCGAAAAACGCCGGGCTTAATCGCAGAGGCGCTATGAAATTGATCACTATTAACACTATTAAACCTGAGAGGAGCCCCCGCATCATCCCGCCCAGGGTATAGCCCAGCCAGATTGATAAATTGCCGGCAGGCGCCAGCCGGTAGGACTCAAAGCTTTTAAAATGAATACGCGAATAATACATGCGCGTCATCACCGAGGTCATTCCGTTGTTGAAGAGCGCCAGAGCAACAACACCGGGGACGAGAAACTCCAAATAACTCATTCCATGAGGCATAATCATCTTGATGCGCTGACCCACACCCATGCCGAAGGAGAGTAAAAAAATCAGCGGCGACAACATGTAAGAAACAATGTACATCCAAAACTTATTCCGCCAGGTAATCAATTCTTCCCAAACGATAGGCAGCCAGGCTGGCAGTACCGGTATTCTGTTCATAGTTAGTCCTCCCGCCTCTTTCTCAACATATAGTACGCCAGCATGTAAAAAAAGCCGAGCCAACCCAG
>DHAA01000129.1 GCA_002397275.1 Thermacetogenium sp. UBA4966
CACCTCTTCTAAAAAGCAGGTGAGATAACTGTGGAAATTATGAACATTGTGGGCTTCGCTCTGGTTGTTGCCGTTTTTGCGGTGCTGCTGCGGGATGGGCGGCCGGAGATGGCTCTGCTCCTGGCTCTGGGATTCGGCGTTATTGTGTTTATTCTCGTCCTGGGCAAAATGGGGTCGATAATCGATCTCTTCCGGGACTTGACTCGCAGGGCGCAGGTGGACGAGCTCTATCTGATCACTCTCCTCAAGATAGTGGGGATAGCCTACATCGCGGAATTCGGCGCTCAGATCTGCCGTGACGCCGGGGAGGGCAGCATTGCCGGCAAAATTGAAATGGCGGGAAAGATTTTAATTTTGCTGCTGGCCTTGCCTATTTTTACCGCCGTAATGGAAGTGGTGGTCAGGCTGCTTCCATAGCTTTTCAAAAGGGAGGGGGTAGGGTTGCACAGAAAAAAGATCATTATTTTGCTCTGCTTATGTTTTTTTTCAATAGCTTCGCCGCAACCCTCTCTGGCAGCCGAGCAGGAATCGCTGATCAGCGAACAGTTTGATCAGCTTCAGTTGGATGATCTGGATCTCTTCATAAAAAAAATAGATGAGGATATTGAGGACCAGCTTTCCGGGATCAGCCTCCGAGAGATTTTAGAAGAGGCGCGTCAGGGTAAACTGGATGTGGACATCAGCGGCGTTTTCAACGCTTTGCTCAGGTATTTTTGCCGCGAATTTCTGACTCAAACATCCCTTCTGGGGAAATTGATCGTTCTGGGGGCTTTGCTGGCTCTTCTGCAGCATCTGCAGAGTGCTTTTGAGCAGAATACGGTCGCCAAACTCTCACATGGCGTCGGCATGCTCGTGCTGCTTACCGTTGCCATGAGTTCCTTTACTATAGCTATGAATACCGGGCGGGATGCTATCGGCAATATGGTGGGGTTTATGCAGTCTCTGATCCCGGTAATCCTCACCTTGCTGGCCGCCATGGGCAGTCTGACAAGCGTTGCCCTGATGCACCCGGTGATCTATATTTCATTGAATATTATAGCCACGCTGTTTCAAACAATCGTCTTTCCGCTGATCTTCTGCGCCGCCGTCCTCGGTATTATCAGCACTATATCTGAGCGATTCCAGGTAACCCGTCTGGCGGATCTGCTGAGGGACGGGAGCGTATTTCTGACCGGCCTCTTCCTCACGATTTTTACGGGCATCCTGGCAGTCCAGGGAGCGGCCGGGGCGGTGACGGACGGCGTGGGGCTGCGTACGGTTAAGTTTCTCACCGGCGCTTTTGTCCCTGTGGTGGGGAGCATGCTCGCCGATGCTGTTGATACCATCGCCGGCTGTTCCCTCTTCATTAAAAATGCGATGGGCATTGTCGGCGTACTGGCTATCTTCTTTTTGTGCGCCCTGCCGGTTGTCAAGATCCTCTCCGCCGCCGTGATGTACAGACTGGCTGCGGCGCTGCTGCAGCCTTTAGGGGCGAAGGAACTTGGCGAAAGCCTTCATCTGATGGGGAACTGCCTCTTTCTAGTTTTCGCTGCTGTGGCCGCGGTAGGTCTGATGTTCTTCATAGCGCTCACTATTATAGTGGGGCTGGGAAACTTTACTGTCATGCTGCGCTGACGGGGGTGTTGAAGGTGGAAACAATTTACCTCTTGGTGAGAAATATAGTGTTTATCATACTGCTGGCTGTTTTTGTGGAGATGCTGCTGCCGGCGAAGGAGATGCGGCGTTTTCTGGAGGTGGTTGTGGGACTTTTTATTCTGATCACCATCCTTAATCCGATAGTATCTTTCATTCGCCAGGAACCGCTGCTTGAGCTTGAACTTGTGGAAGGGAGGGAAGAAGAGCTGCAGAGTATCCTCGATCAGGGGCAGGAACTGCAGCAGGTTCAGGATGTTCAGGCCAGGACTAATTACGGGAAACGCCTGGAGGAACAGATAGCGGCCGTGGCCTGTATTGTACCCGGAGTGGACAAGGCGGAAGCGAGCGTGAGCTTTGCAGAGGGCGCATCCATGGAAAGCGCCGCGGCGATCGAGAAAGTTGAGATTTTGATTAAAGAAAGCGGCGGAGAGGGGGCGGATCCGGTTGAGAAGGTGAGCGTCGGCGCCGGAGAGGAAAATGAGCAGGGGGAAGAGGGTGAGCGAGGGGCAGACGAGCTTTCGGACAAGGTGCGGCAGACCGTGGCTTCGCTATACGGTTTGCAGGCTGAAAAGGTAATGGTGATTTTTAAATGAGGGGGGTGAATCAATATGTCTGAGTCCAAGGGGATTATTCAACAATGCTGGGATCGGCTGAAAAACAGGAAAGAGGGAAGCCTTTTCCGCTCTCCTGTAATGTGGAAGCTGGTTTTGGTGCTTGCAGGGGGGGTGTTTCTGATGGTCTACGCCGGCAGCTGGCTCTCTCCGCAAACGCAGCCGGCCGCCTCTTACGGAGATCAGGACGGCGATCAAGAGGCGGAACCGAAGAGCGAGGGTGATGATAGTATCAGCGCGGCGGAAAAGGAGCTGGAGGACAGATTGGAGAAGGTGTTGAGCTCTGTAGCCGGGTGCGGTGATGTTCAGGCAACCGTTACCATGGCTGCCGGTCCTGAATATCAGTATGTTAAAAACCTTTCCGAACAGACAAAGACCATTGAGGAAAAAGATCAGTCCGGGGGGAACCGCACGACAACAGAAGTCAATGAGGAGGGGAATCTGGCACTGGTGCGCGCTGTTTCAGGGGGGAAAGAGGAGCCTGTTCTGATCATGGCAAAACGCCCTGAAATCGCCGGCGTCCTGGTGCTTGCCGAGGGCGCCGGGGATCCTGGGCTGCGAGAGGAATTGGTGAGGGCTGTTCTCACCGTACTGGCCGTTCCTGCCCATAAGGTGACGGTTTTACCGAAAGAAGGCGGTTAATTGAGATGGTTTACCTTGTATATGACAAAAAAAGGATCATTATCCTGGGTCTGATTGTGTTCGCCGTAGCTGTGGGAGGCCTGCTGTTTATCGATAAAGCTCATTTTCTGGAAAAGAAGCGGGCGCCGGTGGTGGATGTCGAGCTTCAGCAGCAGGAAAAACAAGAAAAACAAGAAAAACAAGAAAAACAAGAAAAACAAGAAAAACAGGGGCAGCAAGAGAATACTTCTCAAACAGTAAGCAAGCAGGAATTTTTCGTCGACTGCCGGCTGACCAGGGATCGCATCCGCAGCGAGCAGGTGGAAGTTTTGAAAGAAATTGCCGCCAATCCGTCTTCAAGTGTGGAAAACAGGGATTATGCCCAGCAGCAGTTGATGAAGATCACAGAGCGCAACAGCCGTGAGGTGGAGCTGGAAAAGCTGGTTGTAGCTCAGGGTTTCAGGGATGCCGTTGTTTTGATTCAGGAAAAGACGGCCACCGTGATCATTCAAGGGGGGTCTCTTTCCGCTGCGGAAGGGGAAAAGGTCAAGGAAATAGTCGGCCGTGTAGCGGTTTTGGAGCCGGGAAACATTTTTGTAATTGCCAGGCCGTAGCCTCCAGGATATTGTATACTTGCATTTTTAGCCTTGCTATATCCGAAAAGCAATAATATAATCATTTAAATGTGGATTTATTCTGATGGAGGATGGGGCTCATGAAACCAAGAATCACAGATACGACGCTGAGGGATGCGCATCAAAGCCTTTGGGCTACACGAATGTATACAGAGGATATGGTTCCTATTCTGGAGCGGATCGATCAGGTCGGCTATTTTTCCCTGGAAATGTGGGGCGGAGCCACCTTTGACGTCTGTATCCGCTATCTGAATGAAGACCCCTGGGACCGGATCCGGACGATTAAAAAGCATGTGCAGCGGACGCCGCTCCAGATGCTGCTGCGCGGCCAAAACCTGGTCGGGTATGCCAACTATCCCGACGATTTGGTAGATATATTTGTCAGCAAGGCGGCGGAGGTGGGGATCGATATCTTTCGTGTCTTCGACGCCTTGAACGACGTGCGCAATCTGGAGGCGCCCATGCGCGCTGTTAAAAAGACAGGGAAGCATCTTCAGGCCTGTGTCGTCTATACCTTGAGCCCGGTGCACACTAAGGAGCATTACCTGAGCACCGCTCTCAGCCTGCAGGAGATGGGCGCGGATTCTATCTGCATCAAGGATATGGCCGGGATGATTTCCCCTTATGTCTGCTATGAACTGGTCTCTCTGTTTAAGGAAAGGCTTGATATTCCCGTTCAGCTCCATACTCACTACATCGGAGGAATGGCTATCGGCGCCTGCTTGAAGGGAGTGGAAGCGGGGCTGGATGTTTTTGACGCCTGTTCCGGGCCGCTGGCCTTCGGTTCATCCCAGCCGCCGGTGGAAACGCTGGTGCGCGCCTTACAGAGAACCAAGTGGGACACCGGATTGGATATACCGTTGCTCTTTGAGATCTCTAATTATTGGGAGGAGCTGAGGCGCAAGCGCGGCTATGAGCGCGGCGTAACGAGGATTACCGATATGAAGGTTTTTGACCACCAGGTTCCCGGCGGGATGATCACCAACCTGGTGAGCCAGTTGGAGGAACAGAATGCACTGCACCGCATCGGAGAGGTGCTGGAGGAGATACCGCGGGTGCGCGCCGAGTTTGGCTATCCTCCTTTAGTGACCCCCACCAGTCACCTCGTCGGCATTCAGGCGGTGTTCAACGTCCTTACGGGAAGCAGGTACAAGATGGTGCCCCAGGAGGTCAAGGATTATGTGCGCGGATTTTACGGCAGGCCTCCGGCGCCGATCGATCCTGATGTTCAGCGTCTGATCATCGGCGATGAAGAGCCGATTACCTGCCGCCCCGCAGACTTGCTGGAAAACAAATTTGAAAAAACCAAGGAAGAGATCAAAGACCTGGCCGAGTCGGAGGAGGACTATATAACCTACGCTCTATTCCCGGCGGTCGCCAGGAAATTTTTCGAATACAGGGAGAAGGCGCGAAGCGGAGAGATCCCCGCCGTTGCGGCAACGATCGCTGCAGAGCCGGAGGTTAAGAGCGTTTCCGGCGGGCAAACCGGAAAACCGGGAACAGGCTCTGCGCGGCGCGTGTCACGCTCTTCCGCGGAGGATGAAAATATGGATATCGATGATATTAAAGACCTGGTGAAGATACTTGATCAATCGGATGTCAATGAGATTCTTGTGGAGACATCAGGGATCAAGGTAGCGATCAGAAAAGGCGCCTCCGGGACGGCAATCTCTGCTCCTGAGGGGGAGAAAAGTTCGCCTTTCCGGGATTCCGCGGGAGCGGAGGCGGAAGAAGCGGAGCATCCGGCGAATCTTATAGAGATGACCGCTCCCATGGTGGGGACCTTTTACCGGTCTCCCGCCCCTGATGCGCCGCCTTTTGTTGAGGTTGGCTGCAGGGTGAAGAAAGGTGACCCCCTTTGCATCATTGAAGCCATGAAATTGATGAATGAGATTGAAGCGGAGTGTGACGGAGAGATCGCGGACATACTGGGGGAAAACGCTCAGGCGGTGGAATATGGCCAGGTGCTCTTTCTCATAGCCCCTGCGGAGTAAGAGATTATCCGATAAACATCATGCATGAAATATAGAACAGGGGGGTTCGCCTCGTTGAAGAAGATCCTCATAGCCAACCGCGGTGAAATCGCGGTGCGTATTATCAGATCATGTCGTGAACTGGGCGTGGCGACGGTCGCCGTATACTCGGAGGCCGATCGGGAAGCCCTGCATGTCGGAATGGCGGATCAGTCGGTCTGTATTGGGGGAGCGCATCCCACGCAGAGTTATCTGAATATCCCTAATATCATCAGCGCCGCCTTGATGAAGGGCGCTGACGGGATCCACCCCGGTTATGGCTTTTTGGCGGAGAATGCACGCTTCGCCGAGGTCTGTCTGGAGCAGGGGATCAAATTTATTGGTCCCCCTGCGGCGGCGATCACCGCTATGGGCGCCAAAGCCCGGGCCAGGTCGTTGATGGCCGAAGCGGGAGTGCCTGTTGTCCCCGGGTCTCCCGGGCTGCTGAACAGCGAAGAGCAGATCTATCGCCTGGCGGAGGAGATCGGTTATCCTGTGATTGTCAAGGCGTCGGCCGGCGGGGGCGGGCGCGGCATGCGTGTTGCCGAAACAAGTGACCAGCTGGGAAAGTCTGTCCAGATGGCACGCCAGGAAGCGGGGGCGGCCTTTGGCGACGACGGGCTTTATTTAGAGAAGTTCGTGGAGGGGCCGCGGCATGTTGAATTTCAGATCCTGGCCGACGAGCACGGCCATGTTGTACACCTGGGAGAAAGAGACTGCACCCTGCAGAGGAGACACCAGAAGCTGGTAGAGGAGACCCCCTGCCCGGTGCTCACAGAGGAGATGCGCCGCCAGATGGGGTCCGCCGCGGTGCGCGCCGCCAGGGCCGCCGGCTACACGGGCGCCGGGACGATAGAGTTTTTGCTGGACCAGCATGGCCATTACTACTTTATAGAGATGAACACCCGCATCCAGGTAGAGCACCCGGTGACCGAGTGGGTGACCGGGATCGACCTGGTGGCTGAGACGATCAGGATCGCGGCCGGTGAGGAACTCGGTTATGACCAGGACGATGTCCAGCCGCGTGGGGTTGCCCTGGAATGCCGGATCAATGCCGAGGATCCGGAGCATGATTTTGCTCCCTGCCCGGGGAGGATCAGCGGCTATCTGCCCCCCG
>DHAA01000144.1 GCA_002397275.1 Thermacetogenium sp. UBA4966
ATGCACAAGGCCGGCGTGGGGGAGCTGATCATCTGCGACCTGGGAGGCGCCCTCTATCCTGGGAGAAAAGGGCTTTCCCCCGAACAGGAGAAACTGGCCGGGATTAGCAACCGGCAGGGGTTAAGGGGCTCTCTTGCCGATGCCCTGCGGGGGAGCGATGTTTTTATCGGCGTGTCGGCCGGCGGCATCGTGACAAGCGAGATGGTAAACAGCATGGCCGCGGGTGCCATTGTTATGGCGATGGCCAACCCGGAGCCGGAGATCTATCCCGAGGCGGCGCTGCGGGGCGGGGCGAGGGTTGTCTGCACCGGGCGCTCCGACTTCCCCAACCAGGTGAACAATGTCCTGGCCTTTCCCGGTATCTTCCGCGGTGCGCTAGATGTGCGGGCGGATGATATCAATGAAGAGATGAAGATCGCCGCGGCTTACGCCATCGCAGGTCTGGTACAGGAAGAAGAACTGCGGGATGACTATATTATCCCCGATCCCTTCGACCGCAGGGTAGCCCCGGCGGTGGCCGCGGCTGTCGCTCAGGCGGCTGTGGAGAGCGGCGCGGCCCGGACGCCTCTAGATTTCCATGAGGTTGCCCGCAGAACCCGGGAAATTATCTGCAGCATCAAAAATGGCGAGCAATATTGAAGGAACAAGAACAAGACACCCTGCATTTGTATTAATTACATTGTACATGGTAATTTTTTGAGGCGCTGGTTCATTGTTAAAGGCGCCTTGTTCATTTTGCTATTCAATTCATATTGATAAGCTTTTTGCATACTCATAAGAGATTGGCTGATACTCAGGCGTATTTCGGTAGGCTTCTTCCTCATGCATCTTATCAATAATTTGTTTCGTATTGTAATTCTTAAACCGCTCGATAACTTCATCAATTACTCGAATTTCTGCATTCGATAACGTCTCTACTTTAAAATCCAGGGGGGCTTTGAATTTATAGCCGATATACTCATCATACTGTACCTCACAGTACTCTATTCCTTCTAAAAGGACTAAAACTTCGTACCTTTCCGGGACTGCGCCTAAAGGCAGAGCTTTATAGACAAGACCTGTAATGGATTTCTTTTCTCGTTTATAATGCAAGCAATCACAATACCAGAGCATTTTCATTAATTTTACCTTATAAAGATCCGGTACATTTTGCGCTAAATAATTAATCACTTCTACTGCTTTGTCAATATTTAAACCAGCATTGCCTGTTAGATTGCTCTTGCCTTCATATTTCGTGTAGTCCGCTTCAATGGATTCTTTTAAATATTTGTTTTGATTTTGGCGATAGTGTTCTTTGGCTTTACTTAAATATTTACGATAGGCTTTGTCTGTGAGTTCCCTTTTTGCCCTGTTTAAAAGTTCCATAAACCATTTGGGGTCACTGGCTACTTTCATCAGGACATCATCATGAACGCCGTCCTGCACTTGATGATTTTCATATCTTGTAATGGTAGATGAACCCCAACCCAATATCTTAGAAAAATCCTTCTGGCTCACATCATACATATCTCTAATTTCGACTATCTCTTGGCTCGTCAATAATCCTACTTCTTTTCTGTAGGCATCTTTAAAGGCTAAATCATTCGTATCGAGGCTATCTTCATACGTCAGATATTCCTTCGTACGGTCACAATACTCATATTTAGCTGTATATTTTACCCTAACACCTTTAAAAATGTTTTCTTCCTGTACTTCTACTCTTTTTACTTCATGTTCTTCCATGCAACTAAGGCATAGTTTTTTTCCAGTGCTTATTACTTTCACAGATCATCCCTCCTTATTTCGCAAAGGGGAACTGTACTTCTGAAAATGGAATTGTAGAAAAATGAAAGGATAAGACAAATATATGATTCCTTTGAATGATTTCTACTCGAAACTTGATGTAGGTGTCTTTTCCCATGTACTGCTTCCCAAACACCCAAAGTTCAGAACGTTTAGTGTACCTAATATCTTTCACCGTCTCAATATAGTCTTGTACTTTCAAGTCGGCCAGTTCTCTTCTCATGGCTTCATTTGGTGATTCATCAGGAAACAGCTTTGCTACGGTATAGATATTTGTATATTCTTTTTGCCTATCCTGATCGGCATAACGCTCTTCTTGAAAATCAATTAATGTGCTTTTATCTTGCAGCGCATATTGAAGCTTTGAAAGAGAGGCTTCTACATCTTCCCTAGTCTTGAGTACCTTATTAAATTCACCTTTTGATGCTTTCATTATACCACCCCAATTATCTTGCGTCAATATTTTTGGTGTCAATCGGCACCATTATTGACAATCAAATTTTTTACTTATCCGTTATAAATATATAAAAAAATTTGGTTCTGTAATTAATACAAATCAATGGTTTAACCATTATTTCTTTTTCTTCGCAATCAAGCCCTCTTCCTTCTCCATCAGAGCATACTTGTAAAAAGCGATTTGATGCCTTGCTCACTATCCAAAATACAAGCAGCCAATCAGCCGAAAAACTCGCCGTTTTTTTAACGGCTTGTCTTTCAGCTGTGCTAGTAGCTTGTAACAATTAAATATTTACAAATCATTTATTTTGTAGTACCATCCCTATATGGGGGTGGTAGAATTGAGAAAATCATCGAAAGAAGTAAAACTCTCTAAAGAAGATAGGATGATACTGGAGAAAATTATAAATACAGGGACAAGAAGCGTTAAGCAAATCAAGCGGGCAAGGATATTACTTGAGCTAGACACTTCGAATGGTATAGAACCAGCAAAAGAAGCGAGCATAGCAGAAAAAGTCGGGGTTAGCCGTCAAACTATTCAAGTCGTGAAGACAGAGTTTTTTGCTTCAGAAAAACTTCAGGATGTTCTGGAAAGAAAGAAACGAGAGACTCCACCGAATCAACCAAAAATAACTGGGGATGTCGAAGCCAAAATCCTTGCTTTAGCCTGCAGCGCCGTGCCGGAAGGATACAGCACATGGACGCTTCGCCTGCTAGCTGAAAAGATTATTGAATTGCAGATACTCGATAATATTTCTCATATGTCTGTTAGCCGACTTTTAAAAAAACACAGCTTAAGCCTCACCTAAAAGCATGCTGGTGTATTCCTCCGAAGCACAACAGCGCATTCGTTGCCGCAATGGAAGATGTACTCGCAGTATATGCCAGACCGTATGATTCCGAATATCCGGTGGTTTGCATGGACGAAAAACCATACCAATTGCTCGACCATGTGCGGTCCCCTATACCCATGGAACCAGGAAGTGTTGAAAAGGTAGACAGCGAATATGAACGCAACGGGACCTGCAGTATATTTATATTCACAGAACCGCTTGCGGGGTGGCGGGGCGGCCAAAAAAAAGAGGTTGGCGCTGTCAGGCGAGGTGAGGATTAACCCCTTAATTAAACACCCAATACCTACTGCCCGTATAATTCACGGTCATGGAGATCCCCGTGGCTATCGTTTTGCAGAGGAACATGCTTAAATGTGAGTTATGGCCGGCCAGATAGAGGGCGGCGGATGCCGCTGCAAGAGCCAGGGCGTTGACCGTGATAAACTTAAAGATTTCGGCGCTGCCGGGCGCCGTCTTTTTTTGAAATGTCCAGTATTTGTTAAGCAGGTAGCTGTTAACCATCCCACAGGAGTAAGAAATCACCTGAATCCCCTGGTAGTAGTTGTGAAACCAGTGATATAGCAGGAAAAACACAAGATAGTCAACCAGGGTGTTGGACAGACCCACCAGGGAAAAGAGCAGCAGCGAACGGGCGTCCTTATTCTTGATCGCATGCAGGCTGTTTGCCATCTGCTTCTTCTCCCTCGCCGAAACCGGTTCTGCTGCTGATAATATAGAGGGGCCTTCCTTTGGCCTCTTCGTAAATCCGCCCTGTATATTCGCCGATGATCCCCAGGATGATGAGGACCACGCCGTTAAAGAACATGTTGGCCGCGGTCACGGATGTCCAAACAGGTATGTCGTGCGGGGTAAATAGTCTTTCGCCAAGCGCAAAGAGCAAATAGAAGAAGCCGGCGGAGGAGAATAAAACCCCCAGGTAGACGGCCAGTTTAAGGGGTCTGAGAGAGAATGAGGTCATGGCGTCCAGTGATAATTCAACCATTTTGCCAAGCGGGTATTTGCTCTCCCCGGCAAAGCGTTCCTGGCGCACATATTCGACCGCTGTCTGGCGAAAACCGGCCCAGCTTACCAGTCCCCGGATAAAGCGGTTCTTCTCTTTTAGCTTTTTCATAACGTCGCACACCCGGCGGTCGATCAGTCTGAAATCGCCGCTATCGAGAGGGATGTCGATATCTGTTATGGATCTGAGCGACCTGTAAAACAGCGCGGCCGTCCATTTTTTAAAGAATGTTTCTCCTTTGCGCCGTTGACGCCTGGCATAAACAACATCATATCCTTCCCGCCATTTTTCGATCATCTGCGGAATGACCTCAGGCGGGTCCTGCAAATCCGCGTCGATGACCACAACAGCCTGCCCGCGGGCGTTGTCCATACCGGCGCTGATGGCAATCTGGTGCCCAAAGTTTCTGGAGAAATTAATGAGTTTTACGCTGCCGTCCCCCTGGCAAATTTCACTGAGAATTTGAACCGTCCGATCGGTGCTGCCGTCGTTCACGAACAACAATTCGTAAGGCCGGTCTGTCTGGTCCATCACTGTTTTTAACCGCTCGTAAGTGACTGCGATCACTTCTTCTTCGTTAAAGACAGGAACAACGATTGAATATTCTACTGCAGAGTTCATAAATATCAGGCTCCTCGTTATCATGGTTTGACTCCTGCTATTAATCATTGCCGCCTATTGTGACTACGGCGTGAACAAGCGGTGAATACTTTACGAATAATATTATATCCAGCCGTCGAAGTTTTCCCGCGGCTCTGGTCATCAGCAGCGGCAAGGGTATGACACTTTCTTAACAGCGATATCGAAAAATACCTTGGCAAGGTAAACGAACAATAACACATTCAAGAGGGAAACATATATCTGCGCTGCGACGCTGCGGTGCTAATCTATGTCACTGATTTCGTACAATGTAGCGCCATTTCCCATTCCCATGCGGCTGTCTTGAGTAGCGCCTTCGCCGGAATCCGCCTGCCACTCTTCAGCGGGGATCTCCGTGCCGTTAGCCCTGATCCATTCCACTACCTCGCCGCTGCCGCCTCTGCCTCCGGCGCCGGATGAGGGTATCAGGAAATATTTCACTTTTTTATCTGCAATCATTTGTTCCAGCTTTTCAACGGTCAGAATAGGATCCGAACCGCTGAAGCCACCCATCGCTATGACCGCTTCACCGGTTTGAATAATATAGGACTGCGCTGTGGAGGTTTCCGTGGTCATAAACAGGTAAGCTTCCCCCGTGTTATTACTGGTTACATAGTCCAGCAATTTCGTGTTGACAGCGGAGCCTGTGCCGCCAATAGCGCCTCTGCCAATACCGCCCCCATCGCTCCCCTGCCTTTGGCCGAAGTCCTGTTGTTGGTTTGGCCTGGCCTGAGGCAGCGAGCTGTTGTCGCCATCAAGGAGCGGAGTAGCGGACCAATACAAGGGCGCGGCCAGTAAGGCCAATATAGCGGCGGTTGCGGCGAGCGAGGCCAGCTTTTCCTTCTTGGCGGCGAGTAGCAGGAGCAGCGCCAGCCCGACCCCCGAGACGCCGACCCCGATCAGCCATCCCCTGCCGATCTGGTTTTGATAGGGCTGCAGAATGTAAAGTTCAAAGAAGGTGGTAAACAAAATGCTTACCGGCAACAGCCGTTTTTTCCACCCTTCCTCGCTGCGGTACAGGCTGCAAAGCTCAACCCAGCCTGCTCCTGTCAGGGCCGCGATGGGGGGCGCCAGCATGATCAGATAATAATGATGGAAGAAACCTGCTATGCTGAAAAAGGCCATTACAGGAAGCAGCCAGACCAACCAGAAGAAGGTCTCCTTTTCTTTATCAGTCAGCGGCTTTCTGCGGCGGACGCCTGCCAGCAAAGCGACACAGGCGAAGAAAACAAAAGGCAGCAGCCAGCTGGCTTGTCCGGAGAGCTCAGACTGGAACAAGCGCAGCGGTCCGGCCTGACCGGTGCCGAACATGCCTCCTACTCCCTGCCTTTGCTGTCCGTCCCCGCCGGGCATTGCGCCCGCAGAACCTCCGTTGAAGCCCCCCGGCATCCTGTATCCGTCCGGCGTGGATGTCTGCGGGCCGGAAGTATAACCGTAACCGGATGCATCCTGCTGCTGCTGCGGGTTGGTCATATTATCCCTGTCCTGGTCCGTTTGTTGTTGGTCTGTTCCTGCTCCCGGCTGCTGCGGGTTGGGTATATTACTGTTTTGGTCCAATTGCTGCCGGTCGCTTCCCGCTCCCGGCGGCTGTTGCCGGTCTGTCGGCGCGCCGCCGGAGGCCGCGCCCCCGCCGCCCATTCCCATGAGGCGTTCTATTCCGTTATAGGCAAAAGCAAGCTCCAGCACGGAGTTCGTTTGGCTGCCTCCGACATAGGGGCGGTTTTCCTCCGGGATCGCATCCACGA
>DHAA01000096.1 GCA_002397275.1 Thermacetogenium sp. UBA4966
CGCCTCGAAGTCCGCGGCGTATTGCGCATAGTTCGCTTCATAATAATCCTTATTGTCCGGGTCGGCCTTCACAAAGGCATCCTTAATGTTTTCCATTTGCTTTTTGGCATTCACCGGGTTAAGCCAAACATGCGGGTCGTATTCTTTATCTTCGTGCTTGTCCTCATCTTTTTCTTCATCCTCGTGTTCATCCTCATCTTCGTGATGGCCCTCCCTCAGGGTAATACCCTTTGAGGTTTCCACAGCAATCAGGTCTTTGTTCTGCAGGGACTCCAAAACATCCTGCGCCCAATGCTCCATCCCGGCGCCGTTATAAACGAAAACGTCGGCCTTTTCCAGCCCTGTAATATCGGCAGCCGTGGGTTCCCAATCATGCGGCTCTGTTCCGGCGGGAACCATAGTTACAACCTTGGCCTTATCTCCGCCGATTTTCGAGGCGAAGTCGTACATCGGGTAAAAACTGGCATAAACGGACAGCTTACCGTCCTGCGAATGGTTCCCATCCGCATTCGGCTTCTGCGTCTGACTGCACCCTGCCAGCAAGAAAAGAGCCAAGCTTCCAATCAGTAGTATACTCCAAATTTTCTTCATGTTCAATTAACCCCCTTCAATCATTTTGAGTCATGCATTTTGTTGCTTATTAACAACCGTTCCTGTTTACTCAGCGCAAACATGCGTAGACCGCCTCTCATTCAACTAACTTCCATCCCGCTCCCTTACACTTCCCTCGACCCCTTTCGCCCTTTCCGTTGATCATGATCTGCGGCGACTATTTAAATGCATATGATTCGCATTTGCAACTTATTATAATTTGGAAAATATAAGATGTCAAGGACCGTTTAATCGATTCAATATTTCATAAAAAGAGCCGGCTCAAAGAGGGAGGTCTCTTAACCCCTTCTTTGGCTGCCCGGTTGCGCCAATGCCCTTATTGCAGATAGTTATTGCATATGATTCGCATTCGCATCAATCTGCGAATGCCGATCAAAACAGATAAAACATGGTATAGGCCGCTGAAATCTATTCCCGAGCGCTAATTATGCCCAGGAAAGGAGAAAACAGATCTTGAAGTATATAGAGTCGCTTGGTATGATCGAAGAAATTTATACAGAAAGGCGGAGCAGATGAAAACTGATGTAAGGTGCCCTCAATGCGGCTGCGAAAGGATTGGAAAGGGAAAATTCAAAGGATATGCGAATTTGCACCCGGCAGGCAAGATATTTTCCATGGGCTCCGAGGTTGTCGCTTATGTCTGCACAAATTGCGGATACATAGTACAACTAGAGGCAGCGAGGCCGGATATCTTTAAGAAGAAATAACAATATATTACTGGATATCCGTAAAACTGCACAGGAGGCGGGAAACATTGAAGAACATATGGTTTTACGATTACCCCATCGGCGAAATAGGGATCATCGACGACAATGGCCGCGTGGCCGGCGTTTGCTTTGGGGACAGCCGTGACACGGCAGGATTTACTGTTTCCAAAACACAGCTGCTCAATGAAGCCGCGGAACAACTGAGCGAATACTTCAACGGTACGCGCCGTGACTTTGAATTGCCTCTCTCCCTGCAGGGCACTGAGTTTCAGCAGAGGGTTTGGCACACTCTGAGAAGCATCCCCTACGGAGAAACCAGGAGTTACAAAGAGATAGCCATACAGATCGGCAGACCGCGTGCAGCCCGCCCCGTTGGCATGGCAAACAACAAAAACCCTATCGCCATCATCATCCCCTGCCATCGTGTCGTGGGCCACGACGGCAGACTGGTGGGCTACGGCGGCGGCCTACATATCAAGCGCTATCTGTTGGAATTGGAAAAACGCCATGCCTGATTTATGATTTTCATTCGGCCCCGCCACGCAACAGGCGGTCCGGTCAGACAGCGCCGCATATATAGCTACTACAGCTACTCCCAGCGAAAAATTTTTATAGAGATACCGGCGCAGACAACGGTGACAATCAATAATATTACGATTGCTCTTATAGAATCGGCAAGCGGATTACCCATCCATGCCGCTTTCATGATTTCCACACAATAGGTCAGGGGGAGAAACTTTGATATAGAAACGATAGTATCAGGCATGATTTCCAGCGGCAACGTCGCCCCCGACAAAAACAGCATGGGGAAAAAAACAAGATAAGCTATGGCGACCGCCGCCCGGCTGTTAGGAGCTGCTGCAGCAATTAAGAACCCCATGAAAAATATGCAAAGAACAGACAAGAGGAAGGCAAGCAAAAAGCTCGAGATATTGCCGAAAAAAGAGAGTTTAAAAGCCAGCTTTCCAACAACAAGCAGAATAACCGTGCCTAAAACACAAAGCAGGGCATTGACCAAAAAGTGAGGGATCATGATTGTGCCGGCGCCGATAGGGGTGGCTTTGAGTCTTTTTAAAACCTTATGCTGCCGGTATTCTGAAAGCTGCAGGGGCAGTCCCATAATTCCCGAAACGGCAATTATCATCCCTATATATGCCGGCGTCAAAAAGTCCACCGTGCCATATCCGCCGTAAAAGTACGACGGCTCATTCCCGTATATGCCGCCGAACAGCAAGAGCAT
>DHAA01000025.1 GCA_002397275.1 Thermacetogenium sp. UBA4966
ATCTAAGTAACATTGCCCGGGAGCACAGATAAATATGGCTGCAACAATCTTTTAATCGTTGCAGCCGTATTTCAAACAATAACAATACTGAGTAATAGCAATATTAGACTTTACCTGTCACACTGTATTCCTCTGTTCTTTCTTTTTCCTTTCGACAAGCCTGCCCATTAAGAAAGCAATTATGCCGACGCCAATACCTGTCTGGACGCAGAAGAAGAAGCTTTCCATTTCGCTCGGCAACTCTCCGCCGATCCATGTTTCCATAAGGGGCGTAAACCAAGGCTCATATTCGCCGCCTGAAATCTCATCGACCATCTCGCTGCCCTGGGTGTCGGAGCCTGCAAACTCCGCTCCCTTCAGGAAGAATAACGGAAACAGCGAAATCAGGACGGTGAGCGCCAGTAAAATGATAACCGTGCCGGTTTTCTTTTTCATTTTCTTATCCCTCCTTTACAAATCCAATGTCAGTCAGTTCAGTTGTTGCGTAAGTTTCCAGAGCGATGATGATCAGAACGGTCAAAAGCCCTTCAACGATGGCCAGCGGCAGTTGCGTCGGAGCGAAAACCGTCAGGAATTTGATTGCGGAAGCCGCGACGCCGCCTTGCGCAGACGGATAGGCCAGCGCCAACTGAACGCTCGTGACGCAGTAGGTGAACAAGTCCCCGATAAACGCGGCGAGGAAAATCCCCACATATTTGTTGACCTTCAGCGCCTGACACAATTTGTAGATGCCGATCGAGACGATTGGACCAGCGATAGCCATGGAAAACGTGTTGGCGCCAAGGGTAGTGAGGCCGCCATGCGCGAGCAGTATAGCCTGAAAAATCAGCACGATAAAGCCCAGGATACTGACTGAGCTTGCTCCGAATAAAATCGCGCCTAGTCCCGTTCCGGTCATATGTGAACAGCTTCCTGTGACCGATGGGATCTTTAAGGATGAAATTACGAAAATGAATGCTCCTGCTATGGCAAGGATAGTAATGGATCTGCGGTGCTCCGCTAAGGTTTTCTTAATGGAAAACCACCCTGCCGCCAAAAACGGCAGGCTTATGACGCCCCAGATAATACAATATTTCGGCGGCAAATAGCCCTCCATAATGTGCATCGCTTGAGCAAGGGGCGTGCTCCCCCAAAAGAGGACGCCCAAAGTAATGATGCTGAGAATAATCTTATGACTCTTTTTCACATGTTTTCCTCCTTGTTTATATTTTCACTCTTAACCGCTTAAAAGCACAGCGCAATCATCCAAGACTGCTTTTAATTCCTGCACTTTTTTCGGATAGGCCTGCGTGTCTGGAAGAATCTTTTTTTCTACAAGTACGTTGTAGACCTCCATCATGGTCGGCTGTTTTAAATTTGTCAGCTTTAGTATCTCCATATTTTGGAATACATCGAGCGGCGTTCCGTCAGCAATGATTTTTCCATTACAGAATACAAGAACGCGTTCGGCCCATCTGTAAGCGAAATCCACATCATGGGTGGAAATCAGCACGGTCTTATCCTCGCCGCCAAGCTTTAACAGCACTTCTTCCAACAGCATGGCGTTCTGAGGATCCAGTGAGACGGTCGGTTCGTCAAAAATCATCACCTCCGGCTTCATCGCCACAATATCGGCAATACTTACCCGCTTCTTTTCACCACCGCTTAAATAGTGCGGCGGCCGATCCTCAAAGCCCGAAAGGTTCATATAGGCCAACGCTTCTTTCACACGTTTAATCACCTCCTCCTTGGGCAACCTTAAATTCATCGGGCCGAAGCCAACCTCCGCTCGGACCGTTGAGGCGATGATCTGATTGTCTGCTTCTTGAAAGACAATTCCGACGTTCTTTCGCAACTCGTTCAGATTCTTTTTATTCACGAGCATTTCCCGGTAGATAATTTCCCCATGCGCTGGTGTGTAAACTCCGTTTAAGTTAAGGAAAAATGTCGACTTCCCGGACCCGTTAGCGCCTATAACAGCAATTTTTTCTCCTTCAAAGATTTCAACGCTGACGCCATCCAGAGCGAGTTTTCCGTTCCCGTAGACATAGTGAAGATCATCCACCTTCAAAATTCTGTTCTTCATAAAAGGCCTCCGCTTATCTTGTCAGGTACCAGAGTAGCAGCAAACACAGGACGTATACCGCCGCCGGAACAATCAACCTGATCTCAACTTTTTTATCTTCCTCCAGAAACATCAACTCCCCGTCGTAGCATCTGGCCTCCATCGCATCATAATAAGCGCCTGCCTTTTTCAACGACAGAACGAGCATGTTGCTCGCCACGCCGCCGAACGTGTAGCAGGATGTTTTGAAATCTCTATACCCCAGTCGGGATTCTGCGGAGTTTTTCATCTTGGCGAACACATCCAGCAAAATGAAAATATACCGGTAAATCATATTCATTAGAGCGATGAAATCCTTTGGCACATGCGCCTTTTTCATCACGGATATGACCTCGGAAGACGGAGTTGTCAAGATCATCAACTGCAGCCCACTGATCGCAGCGATAACTTTCAGCATCAGGAAAACGCCGTATTTAAGCATGGCCATCGTGGTATAGAGATAACCGAAGCCGAGATAGAGATGATATATGCCTATCGGCTGGTCGGAAAAATCAATGACAATGGCAAATATGCTGATCAAAATAAAAGCCAGGGGAATAGCCAGCACCGACAAATAATCATGGAGCGCAAGCCCTCCGACCTTGATGACCAGATAAGCCATTGCCAGGATCACAACTATAGAAACATATACATTGTTCAATGCAATGCACAGAATTATCGTCAATACAGAAAGAATGACCTTGAATGTGGGATTCCAGTGCCTGATTTTAGAGGAATAAGCCAGATAATCGATAGAAATCAACCCGCCATGCTTATGCCCGAAGCTGTGACGGTGTTCATGCGCCCTCTCGCCGTGCCGGCGGCCGTTACGGCGCTTCACGACAAATACCAGTATCGTTAAAAGGAACATGGCGCTCAAAACAATCCATTTTTCCATATCATACTTCTCCCGTTTTCTTGCCCAACGTCATCATTTTAGATGAATTTAGCAGCTTCTTCCACAGTAAAGTTAATTCGAACAAAAATGAAAACGACTGTAACAACTTTTAGTTGTAGCAGCCGTTTTTCTACAAAATAACGAACCATCAGCCCTGTTATCCGCTAATAGATAAACAGAGCATTCCAAGCAGGTCTTCTGACTTACGCTTATGGAGTCGCCTCCTGCGGCTGCGCTCTGCCTTCCCGGTTTCCCAGTGACAGACTTTCATCGACAAGCGCGGCCTCGGCGCTTACAGCGGCGGTACCGTTCGGGATTCTCACCCGATTCCCTATCATTCTCCTAAGACTGTACATCTTTAGAAGACACTCGAAATATTATTTGATTTTTCTTTATATTTAACGGTAGCATATCATAATTTTAAGGTCAATAAGTTTTTTTTGCTTTCTATCGTATTTCCTGGGCAAAGGTACAAAAGTTAGGGTAACAGGGCGGATTTCCTACGGCCGCGGCAAAGTCGATGTAAAACCGATTGTTTAAGCTATTCAGAATAACAGGCATGCTCTACGCTTCTTCAATAGTGCGTTTTCTCCGCTCATCGAGTTCCGCTATATCTTCTTGGCTTTCCTCCAGCTTCTGCCGCAGGCTCGCTACAATTTGCTGTATTTTCATCTTCTGTTCCCTTGTGCAGTTCAGCGAACTGTTTATTTTATTTTGTATTATGCAATCAACGATAAAGCCGTCAAAGAAGTAATCCGCAAATGAAGCAAGCCCGCCAAGTCCAACACC
>DHAA01000032.1 GCA_002397275.1 Thermacetogenium sp. UBA4966
TAATTATGCCGGGAATTCAGGATGTATGCATTCTGCCTGGTGATGAGTTACAGGATCTTTTTCCATATTGAGTGTCGTGAAACCAAGAGGCTTTACGGTATAGATAGACATTATATGTTCCACCATTATAACAATTAGAGCTATCTTTTAATACAGCATGTACGCTTCCTGGTGTAAAGCTGTAGTATTTGCCATTTACTGAGCCATCAACATAGCCGTCACCCCCACCGCCCGTGCCAAAAGAAAACGAAATCGACTGAGCACCATAGGCAAAAGCAGTAGCTGAAAACAATAAACAAATCGTCACTAATGTCAAAGATATTGACATCACTTTCTTCTTAAGCTTGTTGTTCAATTGATTACAACCTCCTCTCCTTATAAATATTTGTGGTTTTTCGGAAACCCGAAAGAGTCTTCCATCTGGCCAATAATGGTTTAGGGCAATACTTGTTTTGCCGATATTTTTACGTTAACATGTATTAATACGCCTCCGTTTCTTTTATTTGTTAGGTACTTAGGATGTCTTCTTTATCTCCTTTTATATTCCTGCCAAATAAAACCAATAAAAATAGGAAATAATGTCGATTTATAATACTTCAATGTCAGGCGGAGGAATTGAGGATGGGGAAAATAAAACCGGCGGCCATCGATTTTTTCCCGGGAGACGGGTGACATTTTATCAGAATAACATCAACATGACATTATCACAGAATAACATCACAAACGAAATAAAACGCTTGACTTTTGCTGTGTTGGTAATTACAATAAAACTATACTTATCGAGTATAGTTTGGCAGGGAGGCAATTATTTGCTCTTAAATCAAGCAACTGATTATGCATTCAGAGCGGTTCTGTACCTTTCCAACCTGCCTGCAGGTAAGGTTGTTGAAGCTAAGGTTATTTCCGAAAGCCAGCACATTCCTTTGCGATTCCTGCTTAAAATTCTGCGTATGCTGGCTAAGGCGGGGATCGTCAGATCATATCAAGGCGTGGGAGGGGGGTATGCCCTTGGCAAAAAACCGGCGGAGATTACCCTCAAAGATGTATTAGAGGCGATAGAGGGCCCTATCCGCATCAACAAATGTCTCATCGACCCTGCCTACTGCAATAAGCAGGGCGCGGCACACTGTGCAGTACACCGGGTTCTGGGGGACATCCAGCGGACCATATCTGAGGAGTTTGGGAAGTACAATTTCGAGCAGCTGAAAGGATACAGAAACGAATAACGGCAGCATAAATTTTTTTACCCTAAAACTATACCAAATAAGTGTACTTTGAGTATCATCATTTTATAAGGAGGTAGTTAAGAAAATGAAAGTTTGCTCTTCTGCCGACAAAACGATTTCCAAATATTTAGAGGATCATCCGAATGTAGAAACATCATTTTGCCGGCAGCCCCAACAGTCTGTCAAATGCGGTTTTGGCCTGCAGGGAGTTTGCTGCCGGCTCTGTGCCAACGGGCCGTGCCGTGTGCTCCCCGATTCGCCGCGGGGAGTATGCGGAGCGGATTCCGATACCATCGTGGCCAGGAATTTCCTGCGAGCTGTGGCTGCAGGAGCGGCTTGCTACCTGCATGTTGTGGAGAACGCGGCGCATGCCCTCGCGGAGACGGCAGCCGCAACAGCAGCCGCTTTCAACGAGGATGCACTGCAGGAACTGGCGGCAGCCGGCGGGATTGAGGCACAGGAGCCCGGGGAGCAGGCGGCGGCTGTCGCTGATCATATTCTTTCAGATCTTTACCTTCCCCGCGGCAGGAAAATGTCCCTGGTCAACAAACTGGCTTATGCTCCTCGCTTGTCCCTTTGGGAAAAGTTGAATCTGATGCCCGGGGGCGCCAAATCAGAAGTTTTTGATGCGGTCGTTAAGACCAGCACAAATCTGTCCAGCGATCCTTCGGATATGCTGTTCCATGCTCTGCGCCTGGGTATTGCCACCGGAATTTACGGCTTGGTCCTGACCAACAAGCTCAACGATATTCTGCTGGGGGAGCCGGAGATCAGGGGGGCGAAGGTTGGTTTTTCTGTTGTTGATCCCGATTACATCAATATTATGGTTACCGGGCACCAGCATACTTTTTTTAAAGAAATTCAAGAAGGATTAAGTACCTCCTCAGCCAGGGAAATGGCTGAGCAGGCAGGAGCAAAAGGCTTCAAGCTAGTTGGATGCACCTGTGTCGGCCAGGATATGGAGGCCCGCCAACCACACTGCCGGGAAGTTTTTTGTGGCCACACAGGCAATAACTTTACCAGCGAGCTGCTGTTGAGCACCGGCGCCATCGACCTGGTGGTCAGCGAGTTCAACTGCACCTTGCCGGGGATTGAAGATGTCTGCAGCGAGTATCTAATCAAACAGCTCTGTCTCGATGATGTGGCTAAAAAGAGGAACGCGGAGCAGCTTCCCTATAACTTTGGCAACGGCGCGGCCATCGCCGGAAGGGTGGCGGAGGAAGCCGCGGCCAGTTATCGGGATCGCCGCAAAAATGTGGCCGTTGATCTGCCTGAGCACGGTTTCGATCACTCTCTGACCGGATTCAGTGAGAAAAATCTGCGCTCTTTCCTCGGCGGCGATTATGGACCGCTACTCAGATTGATCGTCGATGGCAAGATTAAGGGCGTGGCAGGAATCGTCGGCTGCTCCAACCTCGCCAGCGGCGGGCATGATGTTTTTACTGCCGGGCTGACCGAACAATTGATCAAAAATGATATTCTGGTGCTTTCAGCAGGCTGTACCAGCAGCGGGCTGGCTAATACAGGCTTCATGTCACCCCAGGCTGCGGAATTGGCCGGAGATAACCTGCGCCGGGTCTGTCAAGCGCTCAAAATACCTCCGGTGTTGAACTTCGGCCCCTGCTTGGGAATCGGACGGCTGGAGGAAGTGGCCGCCGCTTTGGCCCGGGCGCTGGATGTGGATTTACCGCAGCTGCCGCTGGTGTTGTCCGCGCCGCAGTGGCTTGAAGAGCAGGCCCTGGCCGATGGGTGTTTCGCTCTGGCCCTGGGGCTGCCCCTCCATCTCTCACTGCCGCCGTTCATCACGGGAAGCAAATTGGTGACCAGGGTGTTGACCGAGGATATGGTATCGCTCACCGGAGGCAGGGTGATCATCGACGGAAATGTAGAATCTGCTGCGGCTCGGCTGACCGATATTATCTCCCAGAAGAGAACAGCCTTGAAAATATAGGGGGTGAAAAGTGTGAAGACCATTGTCATACGCCCTGATTTATGTAAGGGCTGCAAAAACTGTCAATTTGCCTGTATGCTTGCTCATAGTGAGGAAAAATCACCTTACTTTCTGAATCTTACCGACAGGGAAAACCAACCCCGCAATAGCGTGCTCTCAGGGCAGGATGGCGCTCCGTCGCCTCTGGCCTGCCGGCACTGCCAGGATGCTCCCTGTATCTCCTCCTGCCCCTCAGGGGCGATCTACCGGGATACTGATTCAGGTCTGGTGCTGCATAATGCGGAGCGGTGCGCCGGCTGCTGGATGTGTGTTATGTCCTGTCCCTATGATTTAATAGCTCCTCATTCCAGCGGAAAAGTTGCGGTAAAGTGTGATTTTTGCCTGGGGAATGAGCGGCCTTACTGCGTGGAAAACTGCCCTACCGGAGCTCTCTCTCTGGAGGAGACCAACGAAGAGAGGCGGCAGGCGAAAACCAGATACCTGATCATAGGCGCCAGCGCTGCCGGGCTGGCGTGTGCCGCCGCCATCCGGGATCATGACCCCCACGGACAGGTTACTGTTGCGGCAGCGGACCGACAGGTTTATTCACGCTGTTTGCTGAAAGATCTGCTCGGCGGCGCCAGAGACGCTCAATCGCTCAATTTTGCCGGGGAGGACTTTTTTGACAAACGGGGAATTGAGTTTTTACCATGTAAGAAAGTAGTTTCCGTACATCCCCGCCAAAAAACCGTGCTGACCCAGGACGGTGAAAAAATAGCTTTTGACAAGCTTTTAATCGCCACAGGCGCCAAACCGGCGCTGCCCCCGGTAGAGAATCTGTCCCGGGGAAGGCAAGTTTTCACTCTGCGCAGCCTGGAGGATGCCGAAATGATCATCGATGCAGCGGAACCGGACCGCAAAGCGGTAGTCCTGGGGGGCGGGTTAGTCGGCCTGGAAGCGGCCGAAGCCTTGGCCTTACAGGGTGTTAAAGTAACGGTTATCGAACAGGCGGAACGCATACTGCATCTCCAGCTGGACAGTTTTGCGGCATCTCGTTATGCGGAACTATTCCGCTCGCATGGAGTGGAGATCATCACCGGACAAAGAGCGGCCAAAATCCGGCTGGATGAGCAGAGCAATGTATTGGGCGTTGAACTGGAGGATCAGAGCTATCTCCCCTGCAATCTGATTATTGCAGCCGCTGGAGTTAAGCCGCAAACCGACCTTCTGTCGGATACGGGAATCGCGGTACAGAGAGGTATTGTTGTAGACCGGCGCATGAGAACGTCGATACCTGATATTTACGCGGCGGGTGATGTCTGTGAATCCCTGGACATCTTGACCGGGCAGGTGTCTCCCACGCCCATATGGCCGGCCGCGATCAAGCAAGGGCGGATAGCCGGATTGAATATGGCGGGGAAAGCTGTTGAACTCAACGGCACTTTTGCCCAGCAAAACGTGATGTCCTTCTTCGGCCTCGCTGCGATTTCTTTCGGTTGGCCCGAATCTCCTGAAGAGGACTGTCATGTGGAGATAGATGTATCCCCTGATTGTTATCAGAAGGTTATTTCCAAAGAGGGGCGTCTCATGGGAGCGATTTTTCAAGGGGAATTGCGCGGCGCCGGAACATTCGGCACGCTGATCGAAAGGGGAATTGACATTTCCGGCCGGCAGGGAAAACTGCTGGAGACAAACTATACCTATTACCTGACGCCTGAGCATGTTATTTGCAGTTAGAATAACAGAATAGCCTGGTCCTGTACAGCCGTGGGTGAACAGCTTTTCATCCACGGCTGTCTTGTATAGACTTAGCAGGGAGGCTTAAGCCCGCCTCTGGGAGCAGATTCCTTAAAATGAATCTAAAATTTAAAGATAATTTAAGGCTAAAATGGTGATATTAGTTGGGCAATTAGCTGAGGATGGAGTGAAAAAATGAGAGAACAGATGCCGGAGCGATCATCAGCTGTCAATATGGTAAACTAGTAGTAGAGAAAATGGACATGGAGAAAGAGGATCATCTTTAACAAATACTTCAGAAGGTAATAGGCTCGCCTGCTGAATCTAACGTTCAGTTAGGGTTTCTGCGGCGGCGGGTATGGAAGCGGAGGAATTGAGGATGGGGAAAATTAAACTGGCGGCCATTGATTTGGATGATACTCTGCTGCGGGACGATTTGACCATCTCGCAGTTTTCCAGGGATATACTGCAGCAGGTACAAAAGGCCGGGGTTACCGTGACTCTGGCCACAGGACGGATGCTGCCCTCGGCGCTGCCTTACGCCGAGCAGTTAGGTTTTGACGTTCCTTTGATCACCTACCAGGGAGCGTTGATCAAAAACGCATTCTCCGGGGAGGTGTTTTACAGCCGCCCCCTTCCCGAGGAGGTGTCCCGGACGGTGATCCGCTATGCGCGCAGGAAGCAGATACACGTCAACTTCTATGTTGAAGATAAGCTGTATGTGGAGCGGATCACAGAGGCGGGAAAGCACTATGAACGGCTGGCGGGAGTGCCCTTTACGATGGTAGATGATCTGGAGGCACTTTTGGCCGGCGGCCTTCCCTACAAAATGCTGTTGATCGATGAGCGGCAGGCTATTGATGAAGAGCGGGAAGAACTGAGAGAGTTCCTGGGGGAGGCCGGATTGGAAGCCAACCTTGTCAAATCTAAACCGACTTATCTGGAGGTCAATCATCCGCTGGCGACGAAGGGAACCGCCCTCAAAAAAATGGCGGAATGGCTGAAGATAAGCAGGGAGCAGGTCGCGGCCTTTGGGGACAGCTTCAATGACCTGGATATGCTGGAGTATGCCGGATATGGTTTTGCCGTTGCTAACGCCTGTCCGCAGGTGCACGCACGGGCGCCTTATATTACCGCCTCTAACAATGAGGACGGGGTGGCTCGGGCGCTGCAGGAACTGGCGCTTTAGCCAAAGGGAAACGGTTTATGCATAATGTCCAACGCCGGAGGAGTAAAATGTCTGTATCTGAATTAAGAGCGTGTTACAACGGCAGAATAAGTTAATAAGTCAGGATCTGGCGTCAGAAAGGTGTGGGGGTATGGATCGACTGATCAGATTAGATACCGGTCATCTGGTAAACCCGGGAGGCAAAGGGGAACTGCAGTTTGATTCCGCAACCGTATCGACTTTTCAAGAGTTTCAGGATGATCTGCGGGAGAAGCGCTCCCCGATCACCCTTTCTTTTTCAGAGCAGGGGACCATTGCTGAAATAAAATCTGTTGCTAGGAAGCTGCGGGAAAAATATGAAAATATCCTGGTCCTAGGGATTGGCGGCTCAGCTCTGGGGACCAAGGCCGTTTTGGAGTTTATGAACGGTCCCTATCATTACCTGGAGCAGCGCGGCTGCCCGCATATTTTTGTGCTGGATAATATCGACCCGGCCCCCGCGGCTCAGCTGGAACGGCTGCTGGACTTCCGCAAGACAGCGCTTGTTTACACCAGCAAATCGGGGGCTACTCCCGAGACCGCGGCGAACTTCATTTATTTTTATAAGAAATACAAGGAAGCAGGCGGGGAGGAGAGGGATATTGTGATCATCTGCGATGCCCAAGACAATGGAATCAACCGCATCACACGCCAAATGGGCTGCTATGTGTTCCACTTTCCGCCCGCTCTGCAGGGCCGCTATTCGGTTCTATCGCCGGTGGGCTTTCTCCCGGCAGAACTGGCCGGCATCGACTGCCGGGGTCTTCTGGAGGGCGCCGCGGCTGTGCAGCAGGCGGTGACCGCCGCCCCTCCGCAGGAAAATCCGCTCCTGTTTTTAGGCGGTTCTCTTTACGCCTATGCGCAAGAAGGGAGGACCATCCATGTGCTGTTCAACTACAGCAATCTCCTGGTGGAGTTCGGGTTGTGGTTTATGCAGCTCTGGGCAGAGAGCCTGGGGAAAAAGAAGACGATCAGCGGGGAGCAGGCCAGGGCGCCGGGAGCTACGCCGCTCTCCTGCCTGGGAGCGACCGACCAGCACTCCCTGCTTCAGTTGTTTAAGGACGGCCCTGCCGACAAGGTCTACGGCTTTGTAAAGATAGAGCGGCCGCCGCATGACCTGAAAATAGAGGGTGCTTTTTCTGAAATGGAGGAGTATGCTTACTTTGAAGGGCATACGATGCAGGAGCAGCTCCACGTCGAACAGCTGGCTACGGAATTGAGCCTGTTCAACGCCGGCCATCCCTGCTACCGGATCACTTTGCCTGAGCCGTGCGCCCCCGCTCTGGGCGCTTTGTTCTACTTTTATGAGGCGCTGACCGTCTTCGCCGCTCGTCTGTACGGAGTTAACCCTTATGACCAGCCGGGGGTAGAGGAAGGCAAGGAACAAACCTATGCCATGTTGGGGAGGGAAGGCTTCCTTTCCCGGAGAGAAGATTACCTGAAGAGGCTGGAAAGATATGAAGAGGGGAGCCGCATTTTTGAGATCCCCTAGGCGGCAGGGGGGTGGCATGCCCATGCCACCCGGCGGCATGAGGAAGGGGGGATTTATATGGACAGTGTCCTGGCTGTGGATCTGGGCGGTACAAAGATCTATGCGGCGTTGGTGGGGCGGGATGGGAAGATCATCAATGAAGATATATCCCCCACTATGGCTGCTCGCGGCTTTGCGGCCGTAGCCGACCGGATACTGGCCGGCGTGGACAGGGTGATGCCGGCGGATGAACGGCCGGCGGGGATCGCCATAGCCGTACCTGCTTTTATTGAGCCTCAAACCGGCAAGGTTATCTACTCCCCTAATTTAAAATGGCGGAATGTCGATATAAAAAATAGAATAGAGGATGCCCTGGGGCTCCCGGTTTGGCTGGAGAACGACGCCAACCTGGCCGCTCTTGGCGAGCACCGCTGCGGGGCGGGGCGGAATTATGATGATTTGGTTTATATCACGGTGAGTACCGGGGTAGGCGGCGGCCTGATTCTAGGAGGAAAGCTTTATGGCGGCGCTTTTGGAGGGGCCGGGGAGTTCGGGCATATGACCGTTGACGCCGACGGGCCGGCGTGTTCCTGTGAAAACAGGGGGTGCCTGGAGGGGCTGGCCTCAGGATGTGCCATCAGCAGGGACGCCCGCCGGCTGGCTGAGTCCGGGAAGGGACGCGGTATTTTGTCTCTTGCCGGCAGCATGGAAGGGATCGACGCCCGGGTTGTCGGCCAGGCAGCCGCAGATGGGGATGCTGAGGCCGGGGAGGTGCTGGCTCAAGCCGGCCGCTATTTAGGGATTGCCATCGCTAATGTCGCCAACCTCCTTAATCCCGGAATTTTTATCATCGGCGGCGGAGTGGCCTGCGGTGTGGGCGGATTTATTTTGGATTCCGCTCGAGAAGAGGCCTATCGGCGCACATACCCCCCCTATCGCTCATTTCTAAAGATCGTCCCGGCTGCGTTAGGGCCGCGGTCGGGAATTTTGGGAGCCGCGGCGTATGCCTGGGAGCAAATAGAAGCGCTGCAGAACGGCGGTAAATAGAATAGAAGCAGAAAAGGAAAGGGAGAGGTAAGATGGCTGAAAAAGAAATGATTCGCCTGTTAATCGTCACAGGGCTTTCCGGGGCGGGAAAGACCCAAGCGATCAGATCTCTGGAGGATTTGGGCTTTTTCTGTGTCGATAACCTCCCGCCGCTGCTGATCCCCAAAATAACCGAGCTCTGCCAGCAATCGGGGGGGAAGGTGAAACGCGTAGCCCTCGTCATGGATGTGCGGGGTTCCCTCTTGTTCGGTTCTTTAGACGAGGAGCTGCGCAAACTGTCCCAACAGGGGATCAGGTATGAAATACTGTTTCTCGAGGCTTCCGATGCTGTTCTGGTCAGGCGCTATAAGGAATCCCGCCGTCAGCACCCCCTGGAGGAGGACGGATCGATACTGGAGGCGATCAGCGCCGAGCGGGAGCGGCTCCAAGAACTGCGGGGAGCGGCCAACATTATCCTGGATACCACAGAGATGACTGTACACGATTTGAAAAAGAGCCTCACAGAGAAATTTGCGGACCCGGAGCAGGGAACGCTTTTTTCCATCAATATGGTCTCTTTCGGCTATAAATATGGGATACCCCTCGACGCGGACCTGGTGATGGATGTTCGCTTTCTTCCCAACCCCAACTATGTTGAAGAGTTGAAAAACCATACGGGCCTTGATCAGCGGGTTGTCGAATATATATTTTCCTATAAGGAAACCGAGGATTTTCTGCGGCTGTACGGAGATCTCCTCTCTTTTGTCATGCCTTTTTATATCAGGGAAGGGAAAACGCGTCTCGTCGTGGCTATCGGCTGCACCGGCGGACATCACAGATCGGTGGCTTTGGCTGAGTTCCTGGCGGCCCGCTTGCGGCCGGACTATCAGGTGCAGGTTCACCACAGGGATATTTCCCGGGGAAAGGCAGCTGAGAGAAAATGAGGCTGCAGGGGTTAATAGGTTCCTGCACCCGTTTTTTCCACAGCCGCTTCTTAAAGCGCGGGCCTCGCATCGCGGCAATTGGAGGCGGTACGGGCCTGCCTGTTCTGCTGAGGGGGCTGAAAAAATATACGGCCAATATCACCGCTATTGTCACAGTCGCTGACGACGGGGGGAGTTCGGGAAGGCTGAGAGGTGATTTTGGTATCCTGCCTCCGGGTGATATCCGCAACTGCCTGCTGGCCCTGGCGGAAACGGAATCCCTTATGGAGAAGCTGTTTAATTACCGTTTTGGACAGGGAGAGGGATTAGCCGGGCACAGTCTGGGCAATCTGCTGATCGCCGCGCTGACCGAGATCACCGGTGATTTTCAAACCGCCGTCAAGGAGGCGAGCCATGTTTTGAAGGTGCGCGGCAAGGTGTTCCCCTCCACGCTGGAACAGGTGACTCTGGGCGCGGAGCTTGCGGACGGCACGCATGTCTTCGGGGAAAGCAAGATCCCCCAGGCGGGCATTCCTTTGCAGCGCGTCTTTTTAACTCCGGCATCCTGCAAAGCGGTACCGGAGGCGGTCGCCGCCATTCAGCAGGCGGATCTGATCTTGCTGGGGCCGGGCAGCCTGTTTACCAGTGTGATGCCCAATCTGCTGGTTCCGGGGATAGCGGCAGCCTTGAAGCAGTCGCGGGCCGTTAAATGCTATATCTGCAATATTATGACTCAGCCTGGAGAGACTACCGATTATAAGGCCTCCGATCACCTATCCGCTATCTTCAATCATGTGGGAGATAATCTGGTTGATTTTATAATCGTCAATAATAAAAGTGTGGCGCAGGATAACCTAAACAAATATGCCAGAGAAGGGGCCGCTCCGGTTGTCGCCGATCAGGGCGCTCTGCGTAAAATGGGAGTGCGTGTCCTGAGGGGAGATTTTTTGGATACACAGGAGTTGGTGCGCCATGACCCTCAGAAACTTGCTCGCGCTGTTCTCTACCTGGCTGATAAAAGGTGATGGAAGATGTCTTTTTCTATGCAGATCAAAGAAGAAACGGCGCGCTTGCCTCTGCGGCGCGCCTGCTGTCTGAGAGCGGAGCTGGCCGCATTCGCGCGCAGCCTGGGGGCTGTGCGTCTGGGAAAGCGGAAAACACTGATGATGGCAACAGAACTTCCGGCAGTGGCGCGCCGTATCTTTATGCTCTCCAAAAACCTGGGGTGGAACAGGGTGATCGTCATTCGCAAGTATTCCAGGCCGCGCCGCCGGCGTTTGTTTAGCGTTCAAGTCAATCTGGAGCAGCAGCAGCACTCTTTGCTCCAGGAATTGGGCTTTGCCGACGGCAGGATGATGCTCCGCGATTCCCTTGACCCGCGCATCCTGGAGAAAGACTGCTGTAAAAAGGCATTTCTGCGAGGGTGTTTTTTAGGGTGCGGGTTTCTGGCGCCCCCTTCACGCTCCTATCACCTGGAGCTTTTTTTCAAAACCCATGAGGGGGCCGGGGAAGCGGTGGAAACCATGGCCTGCTTCGGTTTGACGCCGACCTGCAGAGAGCGCCGCGGCGGGGATGACGTTTATCTCAAGGATGCTGATCAGGTGTCGGAATTCTTGCGCATCATCGAATCTCACCAGGGGGTTCTTCAGTTTGAAAACTGCCGTGTGCTTAAAAATATGCGCAACCAGGTCAACAGACAGGTGAATTGCGAGACAGCCAACATGAATAAGTCTGTGGAGGCCGGCCTCAAGCAGGTTGCGGTGATCAAGGAGATCGATTCTCTGGCGGGGCGGTCCATCCTGCCCCCCGCTCTGCGGGAACTGGCTGAAATCCGCCTTAATTACCCGGAGGCAAGCCTGAAGGAACTCGGCAAACTGCTTTCGCCTCCGCTCAGCAAATCCGGAGTCAATCACCGTTTCCGCGAGCTCTCCAGGATCGCGGATCAGCTGCGAAAAAAGCAGCAGAATCTGAGCCGATAGCATGAGTGATCCCGAGAACTGCATGACCTTATTAGCAGAGGAAGCAGGAATCCTCCCCGGCGACAGAGAATAGTTATATTGGAAGAAAGGGGGGTGGGAAATTAGATGCGCTTGAGCTATGGGATGAAACTGGAACAGACACAGAAGCTGATTATGACTCCGGAACTGCGCCAGGCAATAATGGTACTGCAGATGTCGGCAATGGACCTGGCCCAGTACGTGGAAAATGCCATGCAGGAAAACCCTCTTCTGGAGGTAAAAGAAGAAGAAAAAGAAGCTGAGGAAACGGAGCCTTTAAAAGAAGAAAAAGATGATTTTGCTGAGGAGTGGTGCGATTACCTCGCCGAATGCGGCCAGATCGAACGATTTTTTGACCGCTCCGCGGAGCATCAAGAGAAGGAACGCTACAACCTTGAACATTTTGTCGCCCAGGTTCCCAGCCTGCAGGATCACCTCTACTTTCAGCTGGGGCTTAATCTCTCCGACCCAAAGCAGATAGCGATCGGAGAATTTCTTATCGGCAACATCAATGACCGCGGGTACTTGATTATCGGACTGGATGAGGTGCAAAAGATATCAGGATGCAGTATGCAGGAGATCGAAGGGGTTTTAAGGGTCATTCAATCTTTTGATCCCCCTGGGGTAGGCGCCCGCAATCTGCAGGAGTGTCTGCTGATTCAGCTGGAACAGCAGAGCAAGCGCACCCCGGTCATAGAAAAGATTATACGCCACTTCCTGGATGATCTCGCTAACGGCAACCTGCTCAAAATCGCCGCCTCCACAGGACTCACAGTACAGTTAGTACAGCATGAAGTAGATCTTATAAAATCATTGGAGCCAATACCGGGGCGCAATTTCTCCCGTCCCGGGGAAAACCGCTATATTTCACCGGATGTGGTGGTAGAGAAGGTCAACGGCGAGTATGTAATTCTTGTCAACGATATCGCCGTACCCCGTTTGATGATCAACCGCCATTACCAGCTGATGATCAAGCACAAGAACTCCTGTGACCCGGGGACAGTTGAATTTATTCAGAATAAGATGAAATCAGCTCTGTGGCTGATTCGCAGCATAGAGCAGAGAAGAATGACCCTCTGCCGGGTTGTCCAGTGCATTGTGGACCGCCAGTTGGAATTTTTGGAGAAGGGCGTCAAGTACTTGAAGCCGCTTAACCTCAAGCAGATCGCCGAGACCGCGGAGCTGCATGAGTCCACTGTGAGCAGAGCCACCGCCAATAAATACATCCAGACCCCCCAGGGCCTCTTTGAAATTAAATTCTTTTTTAACAGCGGCGTGGAGAATGTCGCTGCCGGTGAAATGGTGGCTGCGGAAAGCATTAAGCATGTTTTGAAAGAGATGATCAGCGGCGAGGATCCCTATGAGCCCTTCAGCGACCAGCAGCTCTGCGAGCAGCTGCAGGCCAAAGGCGTCAACATCGCCAGGAGGACGATCGCTAAATACAGGAAGGAAATCGGGGTTCCCTCCATGCGGCAGCGCAAGCGCTATCGATGACTAGATATAGGGTTCAATAGACCTTCAGATGTCTATTCAACCATACAAAATAATAATCTTTTAGGCGCAGTTATGCGCCTTTTTTTGTTGAACTGGGTTGCATTGCCAATCAAATAGTATATAATTTTAAGTGAAATGTTATGTATTATATGGGCCGTTTTGATTAATTCTACAGCAGAATATGACCTATATAATGCAGGGATAGTTTACATACTATGAGTAGGGAACCGGTGTCTGTTTTATCACTCTATCGCAAATTTTGAAGGGAGGATTTTTTTGATGGCTGTTCGGGTGGGAATTAACGGTTTTGGAAGGATCGGCAGGCTGGTTTTGCGCGCGGCCCTGAATAACGAGGGGATCGATGTCGCTGCGGTTAACGACCTGACCGACGCGGCGACAAACGCGCATCTCTTTAAATATGATTCTGTACACGGGACGTTTCCGGGCGCCGTGGAGGCCGGGGAGAATGAGATTACGATCAATGGCCGGCCGATTAAGGTTTATTCTGAAAAGGATCCCCAGAAAATCCCCTGGGGCGATTTGGGGGTAGAGATAGTTATTGAAGGGACAGGGGTTTTCCGGGATAAGGAAAAAGCCTCCGCCCACCTGAAAGCAGGGGCAAAAAAGGTGATTATCACCGCTCCGGCCAAGAATGAAGACCTGACGATCGTTATGGGGGTCAATGAAAACAAGTATGACCCCGCCCGTCATCACATTATTTCCAATGCTTCCTGCACCACCAACTGCCTGGCGCCTGTCGCCAAGGTGCTCAATGATAATTTCGTCATTAAGCGCGGCTTGATGACCACGACTCATGCCTATACGAACGATCAACGGGTTTTGGACCTCGCTCATAAGGACCTGCGCCGCGCCCGCGCCGCCGCTCAGTCTATGATACCGACGACCACCGGCGCCGCTAAAGCTGTTGCGCTGGTTTTACCCGAGCTGAAGGGGAAGCTGACCGGGATCGCGGTTCGTGTGCCGACTCCCAACGTCTCTCTGGTGGATCTGGTCACAGAGCTGGAAAAACAGGCGGAGGCGGAGGATATCAACCGGGCTTTCCAGGAGGCGGCGCAGGGGAGCCTCAAAGGAATCCTGGCCTACTCAGATCTGCCCCTTGTCTCCAGGGACTATAACGGCGACTCCCACTCGGCGATTGTGGACGGACCCTGCACAATGGTCATGGGCGGGAATCTGGCCAAGGTCTTTGCCTGGTATGATAATGAGTGGGCATATTCCGTGCGGGTTGTCGACTGCGCCCTCTTTGTGGCGAGCAAGGGCCTGTAAGGGAAAGGCGAGGTGACCCAATTGCAGCTGAAGACGATGCGTAATCTTGATGTTAAAGGCAAAAAAATGCTTGTACGGGTGGATTTTAATGTTCCTCTGGACGAGCGGGGGAAGGTAACGGACGATACCAGGATCAAAGCCACTCTGCCCACGATAAAATACCTTGTGGACAAAGGGGCTAAGGTCATTTTGATGAGCCACCTGGGGCGGCCCAAGGGAAAGGTCGTGGAAGGGCTGCGCCTTGACGACGTGGCCAGGCGGCTGAGCGAACTCCTGGGGAGAGAGGTCAAGAAGGCCGACGACTGCGTCGGCTCTCCAGCAACCGAAGCAGCAGAGGGCTTAAAAGAGGGGGATGTACTGCTGCTGGAAAATCTGCGCTTTCACCCGGAGGAGGAAAAGAACGACCCCGCTTTTGCCAAAAGCCTGGCCGGTCTCGCTGATCTTTATATCAACGACGCCTTCGGAACGGCCCACCGCGCCCATGCTTCCACAGCCGGCGTGGCCGATTATCTCCCGGCGGCCGCGGGGTTGCTGATGGAAAAAGAGATCAATACTCTGGGCAGTATTCTCGCCGACCCGCGGCGGCCTTTTGTGGCTGTGCTGGGAGGCGCTAAGGTTGCGGATAAGATCGGGGTGCTGAAAAATTTGGTGAATAAGGTCGACGCCCTGCTGCTGGGCGGAGGCATGGCCAATACCTTCCTTAAAGCCGCAGGCTCGGAGCTGGGGGATTCCCTTGTCGACGACGAGCATCTGCAATTTGCCGAAGAGTTTTTAGCGACGGCCAAGGAGCGGGATGTACAGGTGGCGCTTCCTCTCGACCTGGTGATCGCGGCGAGTGCGGAGCAAAACGACGCTCTGGTTGTGGACGCGGACAATGTCCCCCGCGGCCGGCGGGCTCTGGACATCGGGCCCCGTACAGCCGAACACTATTCCCAATTGATCAAAGAGGCGAAAACCGCCTTTTGGAACGGCCCTATGGGTGTCTTTGAAAAGGAACAATTTGCCCATGGAAGCGAAATGATTGCCAGAGCCTTGTGCCGGCCGGGGCTGACCTCGGTGGTGGGCGGCGGGGATTCTCTGGCAGTCTTGGAGAAGTACGGGCTGGCCGGCCAGGTCACCCACGCTTCGACCGGGGGGGGCGCTTCTTTGGAGTTTTTGGAGGGCAAAGAGCTCCCCGGAGTTTTTAAGCTGATGGAATAAAGAATCTGCGGAGAGGAGAATCGAATAGAGTGGGAAAGAAGAGGACTCCATTAGTGGCGGGAAACTGGAAGATGCATAAAACTCCCGCTGAGGCGGGAACCTTTGTCAAACTGCTGCGAGAGAGTTTTAATAAAGCGGGGGATGTGGAGGTAATTGTCTGCCCCCCCTTCCCGGCTTTGGCTGCGGTGGCCAGCAGGCTGGCGGGAAGCGATATCGGCTGGGGGGCGCAGAATATGCACTGGGAGGCGGAGGGGGCCTTTACCGGCGAGGTATCCGGCCCTATGCTGCAGGCCATGGGGTGCCGCTATGTGATACTTGGCCACTCAGAGCGACGCGGCTGCTTTGGCGAGACAGACGACTTTATCAGGAGAAAGCTGGCGGCCGCCATTGCCTGCGGGCTGCGGCCAATCTTCTGCCTGGGAGAGAGCCTGGCTATCCGGCAAGCCGGAAAGGCCTCAGAACACTGCCGGAACCAGCTGAGAGCAGGGCTTGAGGGTTTGCAGGCCGGGCGCCCCGACGACCTGGTAGTGGCCTATGAGCCTGTCTGGGCGATTGGTACGGGGCAAACGGCGACCCCGGAGGATGCCGTAGAGGTGATCCGCGCTCTGCGCCGGGAAATTGCACAGATGCATGGGGAGGACTTCGCCTGCGGGGTGCGCTTCCTCTATGGCGGCAGCGTGACGCCGCAATCCGTCTCCTCTTTTATGCAAGAGGAAGAGATCGATGGAGTGCTTGTCGGCGGCGCCAGCCTCAATATGGAAAAATTTACGGCGATCATCCGAGCCGCGGCGGAATTAAGGGGGAAAAATGCTTGAAGAGCCCGCTTATGCTAATTATTCTCGACGGCTGGGGGCTTTCCCCTGTGCAAAGGGGAAATGCCATTACTCATGCTAAAACAACCAATTTCACGAGCTTAAAGGAAAAATATCCGTATACGGTTCTGGAGGCGTCCGGAGAAAGGGTGGGGCTGCCCGCGGGACAGATGGGCAACTCGGAAGTGGGCCATCTGAACATGGGCGCGGGCAGGGTTGTCTATCAGGATATCACCAGGATCAGTAGAGCCATCAAAAGCGGGGATTTCTACAAAAATCCGGTGTTGGTGGAGACCATGGAGAAGGTGAAAGAAAAGAACGCCGCGCTGCACCTCTTCGGGCTGCTCTCCAACGGCGGGGTGCACAGCCACCTGACGCATCTCTATGCCCTTTTGGAGATGGCGCGGCGGTTTAAACTCGATCAGGTTTTCATCCATACCTTTCTGGACGGCCGCGATGTGTCCCCGACCAGCGGTCTGGAGTATATCAAAGAGGTTGAGCAGAAGTGCCTGCAGATCGGCGCCGGCGAGATGGCGACGGTCGGCGGCAGATACTATGCTATGGACCGTGACAAGAGATGGGAGCGGGTGGAGAAGGCCTTCCGGGCTATTTGTTATGGAGAAGGGGAAAGGGCGCCGCTGCCCGCGGAGGCTGTGGAGAAATCTTATGCCGCGGGGGTTACCGATGAGTTTGTAACCCCCAAGGTGATCGTTGATGAGCAGGGAAAGCCGAAAGGACCGGTACAGCCTGGGGATGCGGTTATTTTTTACAACTTCAGGGCAGACCGGGCGCGGGAGATCACCCATGCCTTTGTCGATCAGGACTTTGCCGGTTTCTCCAGGAGAGGGCGCCCCGCCGTCCATTTTGTCTGTATGACACAATATGACGCCTCCCTTCCTGCGCCGGTGGCTTTCCCGCCTCAAACTCACCCCCATACCCTGGGGGAGGTTTTGGCAAAGCGCGGCTTGAAACAGCTGCGTATAGCTGAAACAGAGAAGTATGCCCATGTCACCTTCTTTTTCAATGGGGGGGTGGAGAAGTCGAATGCCGGGGAAGATCGGGTTTTAATCCCGTCGCCTAAAGTGGCCACCTATGATCTGCAGCCGGAGATGAGCGCCCGGGAAGTAACCGAGCGCGTTATTGCAGAGATAGACAGGGATGTTTACGATGTGATCATTTTGAATTACGCCAACCCGGATATGGTGGGGCACACAGGGGTGATGAAGGCGGCGGTCAGCGCTGTGCAGACCGTTGATCAGTGTTTGGGCCGGGTGGTGGAGGAAGTTCTGGAACGGAAAGGCGCCGCCCTTGTTGCAGCTGATCACGGGAATGCGGAGATGATGCTGGAAGAGGGCAGTGAAGAGCCTCATACAGCCCATACGACAAATCCTGTACCCCTTATTTTGGTTGGAGAAAGGTACAGAGGCGCCGCTCTCAGAGAAGGGGGCGCCCTGGATGATATTGCTCCCACGATCTTGGATGTGCTGAACATTGCCCAGCCCTCTGAGATGACGGGGCGCTCGTTGATCGAGGAAAAATAAAAACTATTATACAAAGGAGGTTGGCCTGTGCTCCCCCGGCCTGTCTGCGTGCGCTTGGGGGAACAGGCGCTGAAAATGCCTGATATTATTGATGTTGCAGCACGGGAGATACTGGATTCCCGCGGGAATCCAACTGTTGAGGTCGATGTTTATTTAGAGGATGGCAGTTTCGGCAGCGCCGCGGTTCCCTCCGGGGCGTCGACCGGGGCGCATGAGGCGCTTGAGCTCCGTGATGGAGAGCAGAGCCGCTATCTGGGAAAGGGCGTTTTGAAGGCTGTGGACAATGTTGAAAATCTGATTGCACCCCAGGTGATCGGGTTGGACGCCCTGGAGCAGGTGGCGGTGGATCAGGTTATGCTCAAACTGGATGGAACCCCTCATAAAGAAAATTTGGGGGCCAACGCCATTCTGGGCGTTTCTTTGGCGGTGGCCAAAGCCGCGGCGGAGAGCGTAGGGCTTCCCCTCTACCGCTATCTGGGAGGCGTGGGGGCGCGTGTGCTGCCTTATCCCATGATGAATATCTTGAACGGAGGCAAGCATGCCGATAACAATGTGGATATCCAGGAGTTCATGGTCATCCCCAGGAAAGCGGAGAGCATGCGCAGCGCGGTGAGGATGGGAGCGGAAGTTTTCCATAACCTGCGCCTGGTTCTCAAAAGCAGGGGCTATAGCACTTCTGTGGGTGATGAGGGCGGCTTCGCCCCCAACCTGAAATCCAATGAAGAGGCTTTGGATGTGATCGTGGAAGCGATCAGAAAAGCCGGATATAAGCCCGGAGAGGATGTCTTTATGGCCTTGGATGTCGCCGCTACGGAACTTTATAAGGACGGCGCCTATCATTTCGGCAGCAGCGGGCAATCCCTGAGCGCAGAGGAGACTATCTCCTTCTACGAAAAACTTGTCTCCGCCTATCCGGTGATCTCCATCGAGGACGGGTTGGCTGAGGATGACTGGGAGGGATGGGTTCAGCTGACCGAGCGGCTAGGCAACAAGATTCAGCTGATCGGCGACGACATCTTTGTCACCAACAAGGAGCGTTTAGCGAGGGGGATCAAAGAGGGCGCGGCCAACTCTATTCTGGTCAAGGTCAACCAGATCGGAACCCTCACCGAGACCCTGGACACGGTGGAAATGGCTAAGAAAGCCGGCTATACCGCTGTTATTTCCCACAGATCCGGCGAAACCGAGGACACCACCATCGCCGACCTGGCTGTGGCTCTCAATGCCGGGCAGATCAAAACCGGGGCGCCCTCCAGAACCGACCGCGTGGCTAAGTACAACCAGCTGATGCGCATCGAAGAGGATCTGGCCGAGGCAGCCGTGTTCGGCGGCTAGTCGCTGCGGCCGTTCATTTTCTAGGGGAAACGCAGAGAGAACCGCTTGCCTCCCTGTGTTTCCCTTTGTTGTTTATTTCCAATTTGCTGTAAGCCGTCTTCAAGAACAGAATTTAATGCCCCTGCAGGTGTTTGGTTTCGTCAGGATTCGCTTTGTTTTGCATTAATTCTTTCAGGATTTCTCCCTTTACAACTTGTTCCTGCCAATGCTACAATAGATGTAGTTCGTCAAACAGAAGAAAGACTCAATAAAGGGGAGACAGCGTTTTGTTGAAGATCATTTTAATTGTTCTTGAAGTGCTGGTGTGCCTCGGACTGATTACAACGATTCTCATGCAGTCCGGAAGGGTTGCCGGGATGTCCGGAGCGATTGCCGGAGGCGCTCAGTCCTTGCTGGGCAAAAAGAAAGGGCTTGACGAGTTTCTGAGCAAGGTGTCCTTTGGACTGGCGGCGGCATTTTTTGTGATTACTTTGCTTATCGCCGTAGTTGAATAAAACTGAAAGCTTGCCGCTTTAATACCTTTCAGAATACTTATCTATATTCGCCAGCGCTTGCTCAATTTGAGGGAGCAAGTCCGGCAAGTCTTGATGAGCAGTTTCCCAAATGATACTGAAATCAACGCGAAAATATTCATGAGTCATGTATTACGCATTGCTTTCATCTTATGCCAGGGTATTTGAGAGTATCTGTTTTGAATGTCTTGAGGCGTATGAGCGGCCGCTTCTCCAATGATCTCAAAATTTCTGGAAACCGCATCTTTTACCGGCGAAGTTTTCCAGGAATTGTTCAAATTTAAGATCAGCCGTGTACTTCAGGATTTTTTTGATAGATTCCAGCATATCAAGGATATACAAACGCGGGGTGCGGGTCATAATATATACGAAACTTCCTGTAAGATTTGCTTTTTTATTACCGGATGAAGGGCGTCCGTAGTCATTAAGTCAATCCTTCGATTTAATATCTGGGATAACCTGTCCTGAAGGTCGATAAAGTGGAACATGCCTACTTTCTGGCTGAATTCGACGAGAATATCTATATCGCTTGATTCTAAGGCGCTGCTCGATTGGATTTTGGGTTAAGATTAAAAAAATACGGCCGCCGGCATTTTTCCTCCGGTAGCCGTTTTTTTTTATTTTTTACGCTGACGCTCTACTCGTCCTCTGGGGTGGGAACGCGCTTCTTAAGATTGAATGCTAGATAAAGAGCGATGCCAGCACCAGGGTGATCGTGCTGAAGAGCTTAATCACCACGTGGATCGAGGGGCCGGCCGTATCCTTGAAGGGATCGCCTACGGTATCTCCGACAACCCCCGCCTTGAAGGCTTCGGATCCCTTGCCGCCGTGCGCTCCCATTTCAATCGACTTTTTGCCGTTATCCCAGGCGCCGCCGGAGTTATTCAGATAGAGAGCCATGACCACACCGGCGATTGTACCAACCATCAAAAAGGCCGCGGCAGCCTCATATTTGAGAAGCACACCGACAAGTACCGGTGCGATGATGATCAGCAGACCGGGCAGCACCATTTCTTTGAGGGCGGCTTTAGTGACGATATCCACGCAGCGTCCGTAAAGCGGCCTCGCCGTACCCTCCATGATCCCGGGGATTTCCTTGAACTGCCGCCGTACTTCCAGGATAATAACTTGAGCCGCGTTACCCACCGCTCTGAGGGCGACCGATGTGAACAGAAAGATGACCATCACCGCGACGAAAGCGCCGACAAATACTTCCGGCTTGCCGATATCGACTGCCGGCAGATGATCTAGATGGAGCAGCGTTTTAATCTCTTCCAGGTAAGCGGAAAAGAGCAGGAATGCCGCCAGAGCCGCGCTGCCCACGGCGTAACCCTTGGTCAGAGCCTTGGTGGTGTTTCCGCAGGCATCAAGGCGATCGGTGCGCCTGCGCACATCTTCAGGCAGCTGCGCCATTTCCGCAATACCACCGGCGTTGTCGGTGATGGGGCCGAAGGTATCCATCGCTAAAATATAGGCGGCAGAGGCCAGCATGCCCATGGTGGCGACGGCAGTGCCATACAGTCCGCCATGTGTGGGGTCTGCTGCATGTCCCAGGAAATAGGAGCCAATAATTGCCGCTGAAACAGCAAGAACCGGAATCGCCGTGCTCTCCATGCCTACCGCCGTCCCATGGATGATATTGGTGGCGGGGCCTGTGACCGAGGCATCGGCTATCTCTCTGACCGGGCGGTGATTTACGCCGGTATAGTATTCGGTGATCAGCACAAAAATGAAGCTGGTAACGATACCGATCAGGGCGCAGCCATAGTAAAGCATGAAGTTGATTCCCTCTGCGTTGAGCATGGTCCTGGTGACGAAATAGAGGGCGATGGCTACGAGAATCATAGTAACATAAAAACCGCGGTAAAGACCCTTCATGGGGTCCTCGTCTTCGCTCTTCAGGCGCACAAAGAAGAGCCCGATAATGGAAGCGATGATGCCGGCTGCACGGGCGACCAGCGGAAAAATTATGCCATAGATACCGAAGTAAGGTATGAGGGCGATTCCCAGAATCATGGCGCCGATGTTCTCTGCAGCTGTGGATTCAAAGAGGTCGGCGCCGCGGCCGGCGCAGTCCCCAACATTATCCCCTACCAGATCAGCAACGACCGCCGGGTTGCGGGGGTCGTCCTCGGGGATTCCCGCTTCTACTTTACCTACCAGGTCCGCGCCCACATCCGCAGCCTTAGTGTAGATTCCGCCGCCCAGCTGAGCAAAGAGAGCGACAAAGCTGGCGCCGAAACCAAAACCGACGATCTGCAAGGGAACGAGTTCAGGGTTGGCGGCGCCGCCAAAGGCGTAGAATAGGCCGGCAACACCGAGCAGGCTCAATGACGTTACCGCCAGGCCGGTGACCGCTCCGCCGCGGAAAGAAACCTGAAGCGCTTCGTTAAGGGTGCGGGTGGCGGCCGCGGCGGTCCTCAGGTTTGATCTAACCGCAACATACATGCCGATAAAACCGGAAAGGGCGGAGCACAACGCGCCCAAAAGGAAAGACACAGGCGTGTGCCATCCGTTGGTTATGGGGATCAGTATAATGGTGACCACGACAACCAAAATGCCGATGGTGGTGTATTGGCGAAAGAGGAAGGCATTGGCGCCTTCTCTGATCGCTCCGGCAACCTCCTGCATGCGCTGATTACCGATATCGGCTCTGAAAACCTTGCCGGCTAGATAGATGATGGCCAGCAATCCCAGTACGCCGGAAACCGGAATAAGGATTGATATGTCCACTTTTCTAAGACACCTCGCTGTTACTTACTGAATTTGGGGAAAAATAAAAAATACCGGCATGTCGACAAATCCTTCAACCCCTACTGAAGGATACCGGGATGAATCCGGATGGATCGTTTTGGCCTCTTTTCGTTTCCCTCCTTACTCTACTCTGTTTTTTTTACCACTAGACAGAATAACAAATAATGCAAGTGTTGTCAACAAAGGTTGAGCGCAGCCAAGCGCAGCCGGCCGGAATAAGAGGAGATTTCATGGCTGTTTAGGGGGATAGTGATCAGAATAATCTACCCTGAAAACAAAAGTAT
>DHAA01000035.1 GCA_002397275.1 Thermacetogenium sp. UBA4966
GGAAGGCTTGCGGAGACAGGAGTCCAGGCGGGAGAGGATGTGGCCCAGGGACAGGTTATCGGTACCGTTGCCGATACCCTGTCCCTGGGCCACATCCTCTCCCGCCTGGACTCCTGTCTCCGCAAGCCTTCCATACAGTGTGGCGCGATCCCCTTCATGTTCGATGACAATAAATTTGCCCAGTTCTTTGTCTGCCTCCACCCTGACAACCTTCCCCGCAAGCACGGCGCGCACAGGGGCCCCCTTAGCCGCGGAAAGCTCAATATCACTATAAAAGCACGGCCAACCGGAGGAATCCTTTTGCCAGCCAAAGCCCCTCGCCAGCTTCCCGGAAACCGGAAGATCCGGGAATTTCCCAGGCGCAGTGACCTCCACATCCAGATCCTGCCGCGGCTTGATCCCCAGTGCAGACAGATCCGGCGCCCAACGGAAAACCTGCCGGGCTGTTTCTTTATATCCGGAAAAATCATAGTGTTTGGTCAGCAAATAGTCGACTCCCTTGCGCACAGCCTCCCCTGAGGCGCCTCCCCAAGAGAAGACCCCGAAGATGACGGCGAAAATAAGCAGAGCTATCGACAGACGCCGGCAGAATCCTTTCATCCGTCCCGCCATGACCAAATGACTTTTCATCTGCAACCACCTCTCATTTTTTATATATGGCCGCAGATGGTTGGATATAACTAGAACAACATATTTTCCCTGCGCAGCTGGACGTTAAGAATCAGACCCACAGCAGTCAGATTAGTGATCATAAAACTGCCGCCGTGACTGAGGAAGGGTAAAGGGATTCCCGTAACAGGCATTAAGCCGATGGCCATCCCCACGTTTTCAAAGATATGAAACATCCACATAGAAACGATTCCTACCGCCATTATCCTCCCGAACAGATCACGTGACTGGAAGGCGGCGCGGATCATGCGGGAGATCAGGACATAATAAAGCAGCAGGATCAACGCCCCCCCCACGAAACCAAGCTCCTCCCCTACGACGGAGAAAATAAAGTCGGTATGGTGATAGGGCAGAAAGTTCAGCTGCACCTGTGTGCCGTGGTAAAGCCCCTTGCCCAACAGGCCTCCGGAACCGACGGCAACCAGGGACTGAATAATATGATACCCCGTGCCATGCGGATCTTTGTAGGGATCGATAAAGGAGGTGAGCCGGTTGACCTGGTAATCATCCAAGGGAAGAGGGAGATGCAAAGGGGACAGATGCAGACCCACTGCCAGAACAGCCACAGCCAGTCCTGTACCGACAATTCCAAATAATATTTTGGGGTTGCCCCCGGCGATGTAAAGCATGCCGAAGAGAATCACCAGATAAACAAGAGCCGTACCCATATCCTGGTAAAGTACCAATAAAAACGGCCCCGCAAAATAGAGGAAAGAAGGGATCAGATCCCTGAATGTCTTCAATTGACCCTGCCTTTTAACCAAATAGGCGGCAAAGCAGATAATGATCATGATCTTTCCGAACTCTGAGGGCTGGAAGATAAAAGGACCCAGGGCAAGCCACTGCCGCGCCCCATTAGAGATAATTCCTTTAATATCGACTACAACCAGCAGGATAATCAAGCAGAGATAAATTAACTTATCGCAGCGCAGCAGTTTCGCGTAATCAAAGGAAAGAACAATAAGAGCGCAGACAACCCCCAGCCCGATGGAAAGCAGGTGCTTTTTCACATAGAACAGGGGGTCCGCAACAATATTGGCGGTGGCGCTGCTCAGGATGAGCAGGCCTAAACCCATAATCAATATGATGCTTCCGATTAGGATATAATCTAGATTCTTTAAAAGCCGCTTGTTGAACGGCAACTTGCGCCTCTCCCTTCCTGTACCGGTCCTCAGTAGTTAATAATAATCTATTCGCGCCGCGGCGTCTATTGTTTTAGCCAGGAAGAGCAAGGGCAAATAAACCATGTATTAATGACTGGGCAGCCTCTTCATTCTAACCACCGGGATATTCGCCACCAGCGCCACGCATTTCTTATCTTGCTCCAGGTTGATCTCCATCATCTTTTCATCGATCACCATATAATCCTTGATTACATTCATCAGATCAGCCCTCAGTTCTTCCAGCACTTGCGGGGAAAGATCAAGGCGGTCATGCATCAGTACGAGACGCAGTCTTTCTTGCGCGACATTTTTGCTTGATTTCAGCGAATCACGACCAAATATGCGCTGCAGCAATTCTAACATTTCTATCCCCTCCGCTCAACCCGTTCTTAGCCCCAACAGGCGCCGGACGCGGTTCATAAAGCCCCCCCCGTCTTCAAGATTCATCAAAGGCACCTCTTCCCCGGCAATGCGGCGCGAAATATTGCGGTAGGCCTGACCGGCTTTGGAGTCAGAGTTAAGGACAGCGGGTTCACCCCTGTTGGTAGATATAATTATAGATTCGTCATCAGGAACAATACCCAACAGGTCAATGGCCAGATGCTCGATCACATCTTCAACATCGAGCATGTCCCCCGTTTTCACCATCTTCGTCCTGATTCTGTTCAAAACCAAGACGGGATCCCTGATTTCCGACGCTTCCAAGAGACCGATGATGCGGTCCGCGTCCCGTACCGCCGCCACTTCGGGCGTTGTAACAACAATCGCTTTTTCAGCGCCGGCTGTCGCATTGCGGAACCCCTGTTCAATCCCGGCCGGGCAATCCATGATCACGTAGTCGCTTTCCTTTTTCAGTTCCGCACAGAGCTCTTTCATTTGTTCAGGATTAACAGCCGTCTTGTCTTTCGTCTGGGCGGCAGGCAGAAGATACAGGTTCTCAAAACGGCGGTCCCGGATCAGAGCCTGCCGCAGCCGGCAGCGTCCGTGAGCTACATCCACCAGGTCGTAAACTATGCGGTTTTCCAGCCCCAAAACCACGTCAAGGTTCCGCAACCCTATATCCGCGTCCACCAGCACCACGCGGTAACCCTGCATAGCCAGAGAGGTGCCGATATTAGCAGTTGTGGTGGTCTTTCCTACTCCACCCTTCCCCGAAGTAATTACATAAACTTCACCCATTTAAGATCCTCCTTTATTATCGCCCCTGTGGTTGCGGTCATACCCGGGCTGGTACCGCTCGATGATCACAATTCCATCCTGGACCCTGGCTATTTCCGGTTGAAATGGCGTAGAAAAATCCCCGTCAGGCGCCCTGGTAATAAATCCGGCAATCCGCAGTTGGGAAGGTTCCAGCCGCAGAGCCGCAACAATTGCATCCCCTTTGCCGAGGGCGCCGGCATGTGCAATGCCTCTGAAAGTACCCATGACAATGATATTGCCTCCGGCTATTACCTCGCCGCCTGGGTTGACATCTCCCAGTACAACTACATTCCCCGGATAAAAAACCTTCTGTCCTGAGCGAATGGTGCGCTGAACTAGAATCGTCTCTTCCTGGGATATCATATCCTCTCGGGTATGGCGTACCGGAGTATAAAGGATAACCGGGATCGTTTCATCCTTATCATCCGCAGTAAATTCCGCGGAGAGCTGCTCGGCAACCTGGGAGACCGCAGCTGTCTCCTGCTGAGCTTCAATCTCCTCTTTGATCTGCTGCTCCTTTACTTCGCGCCCTCTCTTCTTCTTGCGGCTGCGCCAGGATGCCGTCTCTCTTGCCTCCTCAGCCACTCTGTTCACCCCCTGCTCCTTCTCTTTATTCCCTGCAATAATTCGGCGCAGGTGCATTTTATTGGTTGTAGATGTTTTCTATCCGCGTCCTTTTTATTCCTGCTTTTTCTAAAAAAAACGAAGATTAAATTTCCTCGTTTTTCCATCTTTTTTTGATTTACTTTGACAATATCAGGTAGAAGGGGGCGCAAAATCGAATTATTCGCTGCTAGCAGCATCCCCGTCCCCCTCAGATTCATTGTTCACTCCAAAGTATTCTTTAAATACATCATTCGCCACCGGGCCTACAGATGTAGAACCATGGTAGCCTTCCTCTATAATCCCGGCAAAGGCGATCTGCGGGTCGTCGGCCGGGGCAAAGGCAACAAAGACGCCGTGATAGACATCCTTACCCCACCCTGATTCAGCGGTTCCCGTTTTTGCAGCCACCTTAAATGGTAAATCATTGAAAATGCCATATGCAGTGCCCCCGCTCTGGGTAACTTGCAGCATCCCTTGTCGAACTGTGGCCAAATTTTCTGCGGAGGCATCCAGGCGGCGTATTTCAACAGGCTTATTTTCAGAAACTACTTTTCCGTCCGGCGATTCGATCCGCTGCACCAGGTAGGGACGCATCAGTTTCCCCCCATTGGCAATGGCCGCGACATAATTGGCCAAACCGAGCGGGGTGAACTCGTTTGCTCCTTGCCCGAAGGACATAATATAGGTGTCATGGGGCCTCCATTTAACATCATAATTGTATTTTGTCTGGTACTGATTTTCCAAATCCTTTTCTGCGTATTTTTTTTGAATGAGCAGATCATTCTTCTGCTGATCGGTTTTTGCCTCTTTGAGCAGGCCTTCATACTTAGTGGCGAGCTTATCCTGCTCCTCCTTATACCACTTCTCCAGGATAGGCAGCTGTATCTCCTTCTTTTTCTCCGGATTGGAGGAACTCCCGGAAACCTCATTCGGCAGATCGACCCCGGTCTTCTCATCCAGCCCCAATTCATGAATATATTTGGAGAGCATCTCGATCCCGGCGCGCCTTCCCGCCTCAATAAAATAAATATTGCAGGATTTAGCCATGCCCCGCATAAGATCGACTCTCCCATGGGCGGCGGTGCACCTGGTGTTTGTCTCGGCCCATACGCCGCTACAATAAAAAGCATCCGACGGCTTTACTTTTCCTGATTGCAGGGCGGCTAAAGCCGTAACCGGTTTAAAAGTGGACCCCGGGGGGTATTTGCTGCTGATCGCTCTGTTCAGTACAACCGACTTTTTCCCTTCCCCCGGTTCAAGGTACTCCTTGGCGGCTTCTGTGGAAACAGGGGGCACCAGCCTGTTCGGATCAAAGCCGGGCTTGCTCGTCATCGCCAGCAGGCCGCCGGTCTTCACATCGATGACCACCGCGGCGCCGGCGTTTTGCTTAAGCTTTTGCAGAGATTTATCCATACTCTCTTCCAGAACCTTCTGCAGATCGTAATCCAGGGTCAGCACCAGTTTGTCCCCCTGTTCCGGTTCAACCATTTTCTGGTTTTCGTTAGGAATAGGGCGCTCATTGGCATCCACCTCCACCTGGCGAAATCCGTTTTTGCCGCGCAGGTAATCATCATACTGCTTCTCCAGACCGAACTTTCCGATCAGATCCCCCTGTTTATAATTGTTATCCTCTTTGATATCGTTCTCATCTACCTCCCCGATGTAGCCGAGGAGATGGCTGGCCAGACTCCCCTCCGGGTAACAGCGGACCATCTCTTGTTCGATAACCACCCCCGGGAGGTCGTCTCTCCTTTCCTCAAGCCGCGCCACAACCTCGATGGGAACATCCCGTTTGATCACCACCGGCTCATAGAGGCGTCCCTTGTGCTCATCCATGATCTGCTTGATATATTTGCCGTCCATCTCCGGGTAAATATCATTTAAGAGACTTGCCAGGTTTTCTATTGTCAGCTCCAGATCCTTTTTATCGACCTGCTGTCTGACCAGGGAAACGGTGTTCACAATCTCGTTGGCAGCCAGCACCTTGCTGTCGCGGTCTACAATGTCACCCCGGGGGGCATGGATAGTTAGCAGACGGAACTGATTCTGCTCCGCTTTCGTCCGGTAAACAGAAGCCTCTAAAAGCTGCAGCGTGGCTAACCTCAAGATTAAAACACAAAAGAGAGCTATGGTTAAAAATTGAAAAAACTTATACTTCTTATGTAAATTTTTATCTTTCATCTCTGCTCACCCAAAATATGTTTTTTGACTGCCGCTGTCCGCCAGGGGCTTTTTCGTATAATAAAAAAGCCGCATTAACGGGTAATAAAGCAAAAAAGTGAGAACGATATTATAAACCGCCTCTCTTAATGTGATCATGGCCATTTGAGCAAAGGTCAACGGAAGGGAACCGCATAACCCCCGCCCTAAAATATAGACGGCGTTATAGAAAAATGTGCTGAAAAATACCAGTAAAACAGGCACAATGGGATTTTCTTTAAAAAACTTGCCCTGTATCGTTCCCACAATGTACCCGGTAAGAAAACCGCTTAACGCATAAAGGCCTAAATAGCGAGTGATGATCAGATCCTGCAAAAAACCGACGGTAAATCCCACCGCTCCGCCTGTGTTTGAATCGCTGAACAAGGCTGTAAAAACGACGAGGATCAAGAGCAGATCAGGCATCGCTCCTCCAACCTGTAAAAGCGGGAGAATAGTTGTCTGAAGGGTCAGCGCAATAAAAAATGATAGAACGATCAACAGGGATCTCCAATAACTGCCCTGCAAAATGCTCCCCTCCTCAAAACAGAAGTCGGTTTTCATCGGCAAACAATCACTGTTCTTGTTTGCTGCTCACAATCAGGAAAAGCTCCTCCAGACGGTCGAAATCCACCAGGGGCTTGATCACCGCAAACTTAGTGGTCCCGCTGCCTTCTATCGACGAAACATTTCCGATGGGGATCCCGGGAGGAAAGATGCCGCCCATCCCGGAGGTAACCACCATCTCGCCCTCCTGTATTTGCGCGTCATAGGGCAGGGAAACCATCCTCAACAGCCCCGATCCCTGTTCCGTCCCCTCTATAATTCCGGGCGTTCGGGTTTCCTGAATTACCGCCCCTGCGGCGCCTTCCCGGTCGAGAATAAGCAGAACTTCCGCGGTGCTGGGCCCCACGGCCACCACCTTGCCTACCAATCCGGCATGGGATAGGGCGACCATATTTTTTTGCACCCCATCCTGGCTGCCGCGGTCGATCACCACCATACCGGACATCGCATTGGGAGCGCGGCTGATTATCCTGGCGCCAAGCAGGGTGTACTGCCCCTCATAGCGCTCTTTGAAGCCCAGCAGGTCTTGCAGCCTCCCGTTTTCCAGTGAGTACTCGCGCAAGCGGTTGTTTTCCAGGGTCAATTCCTGAATCTGATCATGCAGGCTCTCATTCTCCGCCCTGATCTGGCGAGACTGGGCGATGTATTCAAAAGAATTGCCAATCTTATACCAGATCTGCATGACGCCTCCCTGAATAGGAGCGAGTATTTCGTTAAAAAGAACTCCCCCTGTAAAATGAGCGGTAAAACGCGCCGTAATCACGCAGAGCACCGCTATAACCAGGAGCACCGCCATTTTTTTATACAACGGTGAACGCCGTTTCAATGCCCATCACCCTAACGGGCAGCTCTCGCCGCCATCACGCTTTTTAGAAGATCTATGTTTTCCAGAGCCCTTCCTGTTCCCAGTGCCACCGCATAAAGCGGCTCTTCAGCGATCAAGACAGGGATCCCGGTTTGCTGGCTGACCAGTTGGTCTAGGTTGCGAAGCAGCGCTCCGCCTCCCGCAAGGACAATGCCGCGGTCCATAATATCTGCGGAGAGCTCGGGCGGCGTCTTTTCCAGGCAAACCTTGATGGCGTCTACGATACTGATCACAGTCTCTTCCAAAGCGCTGTGCACCTCTTCCGAAGTGATTTCCACAGTTTTCGGCAGACCCGTTACCAGATCACGCCCGCGTACCTGATAGTTTTCCTGTTCTCCATTCCAGAGTGCGGAACCGATTTTGATTTTAATATCTTCGGCGGTTCTTTCTCCGATCATCAGGTTGTAAACCCGTTTAATATGCTGCACGATAGCCTCGTCCATCTCATCTCCGGCGATCCGGATCGATTTGCTGGTCACGATACCGCCCAGGGAAATAACCGCCACTTCGGTTGTTCCCCCTCCGATGTCTACAATCATATTTCCCGTAGGATCGTGCACCGGCAACCCGGCGCCGATCGCCGCGGCCATCGGCTCTTCAATGAGATATGCCTCTTTGGCGCCGGCCTGCAGGGCGGCTTGCCTGACAGCCCTTTCCTCGACTGCGGTCACACCCGACGGAGTGCTGACAACAACCCTGGGGCGAACCAGAAGATTGCGCTTCTGCAAGGCTCGTCCGATAAAATAACGCAGCATGCTCTCTGTAACATCAAAATCCGCAATTACTCCATCTTTCATCGGCCTGATGGCGATAATGTTGCCCGGTGTACGGCCGATCATCTTCTTGGCCTCTTCCCCCACCGCCAAAATACCGCCGGTATCCCGGCGAATGGCCACGACAGAGGGCTCCATGAGGATGATCCCTTTCCCCTTGAGGTGAACAAGGGTATTTGCAGTGCCCAAGTCGATCCCTAGATCTTTAACTAATAACACCTTTTTAACTCCTTCCTAATAATATCAGAGCAACCCCTTCTCCCTGAAACTGGAAAAAATGTGATCTCCGATTATAATATGGTCAAGAACTTCAATGCCTATTACCTTTCCTGCCTCACACAACCTCTGTGTAACTTCCATATCCTCCGGACTTGGAGACGGGTCGCCGCTGGGATGGTTATGCACCAGGATAATCGCGGCCGCGCTCCTTTGAATAGCCCTTTTAAAAACCTCTCTGGGATGTACAAGGGAGGCGTTGAGACTGCCGATAGAGACTGTCTCGATCCCCAGCACCCTATTCTTGGTGTTGAGCAGCATTACCCTGAAATGCTCCCGGTCAAGGTAACACATCTCTTCCATGACCAGGAAACCCGCTTCCTCCGGAGTATGGATCATAGGCTTTAAATCCGGTTCCAGACAAACAAGACGCTTCCCCAACTCCAAGGCAGCCTTGATCTGCGCGGCCTTGGCCAGACCCACTCCCTTGATCTGGCACAGCTCGTCAACAGCAGCGTCAACCAGGAATCGCAGCCCGCGGGGCTCCAGCAGGATGCGGTGCGCCAACTGGATAGCAGATTCCTGTCTTACTCCGCTCCCCATGATAATAGCGAGCAGTTCCGCTGCGGAAAGGGCGCCGGCTCCTGCTTCCCTCAATCTCTCCCGCGGCCTTAAACCCTCGGGCATATTTTTTATGGTGAGGCGGTAATCGGCCTCCGACATAATAGCTTCACCCCGAATTCCCTGAACATTTCCGGAAGCCTGCTCAAGGGAAGCCCTACTACGTTGAAATAGCATCCGTTGATCTCAGCGACAAGCAGGGCGCCGAAACCCTGGATCCCATAAGCGCCGGCCTTATCCAGCGGTTCCCCGGTGGCGATATAACCTGCAATTTCTTCTTCTGTTAAATGACGAAACCGAACTATGGTGCTTACGGCTTCTCCTGCGGCCAGTTTTCGGCTCTCCTGACGCAGCGCCACACCGGTGACGACTTGATGGGTGCGCCCGGATAAAAACTCCAGCATCATCCGCGCCTCATTCATATCCGCCGGTTTCCCGAGAACCTTCCCCTCACAGCAAACGGCTGTATCAGCCCCTAAAACAATCGCCGACGGATAGCGACAGGAAACAGAACGCGCCTTCATATCAGCCAACTTGACTACAGCTTCCCGAGGCTCAAGATCCTGATCAACCACCTCTTCCACACAGCTGGGAATCACTTTAAAATCAAGGCCAATCTGCTTCAACAGAGATTCCCTGCGCGGAGAAGCTGAGGCCAGGATGATTTGCTGCATAAAACCATTCCTTTACAAACGGCGATAAACTAAAAAGGCCAGGATCAAACCAATCACTCCAAAAAGATTGATTTTTGCGGTAAATCCCAGGGTAAGAGTAAGTACATCCAGCTGCAGAGTCGCCGCCGGCAGGCCTACGCTCGTTGAAGTAGCTAAAACCCGCAAGGCAGGAATCCCGCTTAATGCATCACCGATCAAACTCCCGATAATACCGCCTAAAATCAACAGGATAATCAGTATCCAGGGGCTGCGATAATTCCCTTTCATGTCCACTCACCCCATTTCTCCTCGCCCTTTTATGTCTTTAAGTCTACCATTTAAGCTTACAAGATACAAGATTCTGCTCTGCCGCTCTCTCTCCAAATCAGAACAAAACCGGCATGCATTTCCACGAACTGATTTCGTCGTCATCTAGATTTTTGTCTTTCCATAAGTCAGGCTGAAGGTGAGCACCTCCATGTTCAGGGAAAAATCCACATGGCGCACGATGATATCGGCAGGAAGATTGAGAACAAAAGAGGAAAAGTTCAATATCGACTTTACCCCCGATGCTGCCAACAATTCTCCGACACCCTGCGCCGCGGCAGCAGGCACGGTAATAATGCCTATCTGTACATTTTCCCTTCGAATAACCCTTTCCAGATGTTCCATGGGCAATACTTTAATGCTGCCGAAGCGATTGCCGGCAGCATCCGGGTCCACATCAAATATGCCGACGATATGGAATCCCCGATTATGAAATCCCTCATAAAGCGCCAGAGCGGAACCCAGCTTGCCTGCCCCCACCAGCACGGTAGGCCAGTTCTGATTCAAGCCCAGAATACGCCTGATATGGCCGCACAGTTCCTCCACATTGTAGCCAACGCCCCGCGTGCCGAATTCTCCAAAATAGGCAAGGTCTTTGCGTACCTGTGCAGAGCTTACCCCGGCGCCCTCAGCGATAGCACCTGAAGAGATTGTCGTGACAGCCTGTTGTTGAAGATGTTCTAAAAATCGCGAGTATACTGCCAGCCTCATTACCGTTGCTTCTGGTATTTTCTGTGTCTTCACAACAGCCCCGGATCCCCGGCCGGCTTAACTCCACCCACCACCGGCAGTCCGGTTCTACACCTCCCCAATTTATTTATAATTCAACAATTCGCTTAAGCGCCCCATGCTAATATGCACAGATTTTCAGGATTCTTTCCGCACAGGTGAAATCTTCTCCAACAAAAACCTCCTGGCGTCGGCCACCATATAAAAAGAACCGGTAATGCAGACCAGGTCGTCCCTTTCAGCCTTCTGCAGGGCCGCGGTCACCGCCTCGGTAATTTCCTCAATAACACAAACCCTATCCACATACTTGCGGGCTTCATCGGCTAATCTCTCCCAATCCCCTGCCCTGGGGTTCAAGGGCCTGGTGACGATAACCTGTGAAGCGAGCGGCGCCAGTTCGGCCACCACCTTCTCACGCTCTTTATCCCCCAGCATACCCAGCACCAGGATCAGATGGCGATAGCTGTAGATCTCCCTTAGAGCAGCGCTCAGCGTGCGGGCGCCGTCATAGTTATGAGACACGTCGATGATCACCATCGGATTCCGGCAAAGCAGTTCTAAGCGTGCCGGCCAGCAGCTCCGCGCAAAGCCGGAGGAGATATGTTCGTCGGTAATCGGTATTTTATAATCATGGCGCAAAATCTCGACCACCCCCAGAGCGGCGGCGGCGTTTACAGCCTGATACTGCCCGGCCAAAGGAACCGACAGATTCCGGTAAACACTCCAGGGAGTGCTCAGGTCAAAGGTTGTTCGGACAGGCGTGGCCCCCTTTAATTCATATTGGATGTCTTTCCCAACCTCCAGCAAGGCCGCTCCCCTCTCCCGGCAACGCTCCCTGATCACTTGAAGAGCTTCCGGATACCAGGCGGCTGTTACCACATGCCCGCCCTCTTTAATGATCCCGGCCTTAACAGAAGCGATTTCAGCGATTGTATCGCCAAGGTAATCCATATGATCAAAGGTGATATTGGAGATCACCGAGACCAGGGTATCTTTCACAACATTGGTGGAGTCGATAACCCCTCCCATGCCTACCTCCAGCACCAGGAAAGCAACCCTTTCCTCATAGAAATAGAGGAAAGCAAGAGCTGTACACACCTCGAATTCGGTGGGGTGTTCATATCCGTCGGCCACCATCTTCTCCAGCAACGGCTTGAGCCGTTCCATCAAACCTGCAAATCGTTCCTCTGCAATGGGATGGTGATTGATCAGATAGCGCTCTGTATAGGAATGAAGATGAGGAGAGATAAACATCCCCACCCGATAGCCTGCTTCCTCCAGAATTCTCGCTGTCATCACAGCAACCGATCCTTTGCCATTGGTTCCCCCCACATGGATCACCCGTAAGCACCGCTCGGGGTTCCCCAACATGGACATGAGGCGCTCAATCCGCTCCAACCCGGGATTGCAGCCAAATTTAGTAAGATCAGTCAAGAAATCAAGCGCTGCCTGATAGTTCACTTCCCCGCCTGGTTCCCCATTATCCCGGACGACAAGGCCGGGAACAGAAAACGCAAGCCCTTCACCTGCCTCGTTGAACTTCTTTTCACTAAATACATCCTTGGATTATTCGACATAAGTTATGCACATCCTGCATACCAGTTTATTGATCGCCGCTAAAAAAACCCCTGCTCCATCATCTTGAGCAGGGGTTGGAAATTTATGTTTCCCAGCCGGTCTAGTCGAATTCCCTGAACATCTTTACAAACTCCTCTATAGGTTCTGCTATATGGTATACATGATCATTTGTTGGAAATTCACCTTTCCTCACTTCTTCCGCATACTGTTTAAAAGCATTAATTTCTATTTCAGCCACATTGGCATACTTTTTGACGAACTTCGGTGTAAATGCCTGAAACAAACCCAGCATATCGCCGCATATTACTAATTGACCGTCTGCAGGGCCCGCACCGATGCTGTAAACCGGAATCTCCAACTTCTGTTGAATAAATTTTGTTACTTCAGGGGGCACAGCCTCTACCAATAAGGCGTAGGCTCCGGCTTCCTGAACAGCTAAAGCGTCCTCAATCAGTAAGCGAGCATTTTTTACATCTCTACCCTGAGCCTTAAACCCGCCCAATTGACCGGAGCTCTGGGGAGTCAATCCAATATGACCGATCACCAGTATGCCGGCGTCGGCTATCGCTCTGATGCGGCCGGCGACCCTTACGCCTCCCTCTAATTTAACGCAATCCACTCCAGCTTCTTTGATAAAACGTCCGGCGTTGAACACCGCATCCTCATCAGATACTTGATAGGACATAAAAGGCATATCCCCCACAATCCATGTGTTGGGCGCGCCTCTTCGCACAGCCTGGCAATGAGAGAGGCAGTCGTCCATCGTTACAGGGTTCGTGCCATCATAGCCCAAAACCACCATTCCCAGCGAATCGCCCACCAAGATCATATCGATACCGGCCTGTTCGGCAAAGGAGGCCATGGGATAATCATAAGCTGTGACCCAAGTAACCTGCTTGCCTTCATTTTTCAACTTTATAAAATCCACGATCGTTTTCTTTTTAGCCACTCCGTTCTCCTCCTTGTAAAATATTTTACATTCTCACCGCAATAAAAAACCGTCCTTTAACGGGTCATCTGAGTTAATAACGAGAGTACCGATACCGGTGATAAAGCCTCTGCTCCTCACTAAAGGAATGATCGCCTTATAATCTCCTACCGTCGTTTCACTGCCGACTCTGCATTCAAAAACAGAACCAATAACACTCTCGTGACGAAAAACAGCATCTTTTTTTAATTGTCCTTTACTGTAAAGAGCCCCCACGCGTGCACAAGTTCCTGTTCCACAAGGGGAGCGATCTATCTGCGACTCCCCCAAAAAAACCAAACTTTTATATGTGTCGCCGGGAAATGCAGGATCATCAACAAAAAGAATGTCATCCACTGTTGTAATATGCGGCTGAGTGGGATGTTGAATATCAAGTTTATTTGCCTGTTCCCTGATCTCAATTCCATACCTGATAAAGTTATCCAGATACTCTTTGCTGTGTTTTAAATTCAACTGCTTCATACTGACCATGGCAAAGAAATTGCCTCCGAAAACAATGTCGGCCGTTATTTTTTTGCCGAATACTTCCAGTTGCACATCGGCTTTATACAAAAATGAAGGTACCCCCTCCAGCGTGGCGCCCACAGTTCGGCCATCCTGCACATCAACCTTGACTGTAACCAGTCCGGCGCCGGTTTCCAATACGACATCGGTAACCGGCTCCTGAGCGGGCACATACCCCATCTCCACGGCAATAGTTGCAATGGCGATAGAACCGTGGCCGCACATAGCATTATACAAGGCGCTGTCTATAAAGATAACGCCGAGATCAGCTCTTGTGTCCGACGGCTCCGTAAGATATGCGCCGTACATATCGGCATGTCCGCGCGGTTCCAACATCGCCGCTCTCCTAATAAAATCAAAGTTATTCTTCAAATACCCAGTTTTTTCGACCAGTGTCCCCCCTTTTAATTTAGGTCCACCGGTGATCAGTCTTAAAGGTTCTCCCGCCACATGAGCATCTACGTAGGAGAGAAGATAGCTGCCCAACATTAGTCCTCCTCGCCAAAATATGTTATTTATGCAACGCCAAGATACATATTCTTTATATGCTCGTCGTTTAACATATCCTCCCCCTTACCTTCCATAGCTATTGATCCGTTTTCCAATACATAGGCCCGATCCGCTATCTCCAGCGTTCTATTTACATTTTGTTCTACAAGCATAACAGTCACATTTTCTGATTTTAATTTCAAGATGGCGTCAAACACGATATCCACGTTCTGCGGAGAGAGCCCCATCGAAGGTTCATCTAAAATGAGTAGTTTAGGACTCAACATCAGAGCTCGAGCAATAGCCAGCATCTGTCTCTCACCGCCGCTCATAGTCGCGGCGTATTGTTTTTTTCTCTCTTCCAAACGGGGAAACAAGCTTAGCACGTAATCCAAGGTTTTATTGAACTTTTCCTTGCTGCGAATAGTAAAACCGCCCATGAGGAGGTTCTCCATAACAGTCATACCGGAAAAAAGATTTCTATCTTCGGTAACAAAGGCCAACCCCATCTTTGCAAGTTCGTGAGTTTGACGGCCGGTGATATCCTGACCAAGAAATTTGACGCTTCCTTTCCAAGGTTTGACGATACCCATAATACTTCTTAAAATAGTTGTTTTTCCGGCGCCATTCGGTCCAATTAAAGCGACAACTTCACTTTGTTCAACCTTAAGCGAGACATTCCATAATACTTGCAAATAACTATAGCCGGTTTCAAGATTGTTAACCTCTAACACGCATACACCCCCTTATCAAGACTCTAAAAAATTAGTGTTTGGCCTTGGAGCCTAAATAGGCCTCGATAACTTTTTCATTTTCAGTAATTTCCTGCGGAGTGCCTTCCGCGATTTTTTCTCCGAAAGAAAGGACGGCAATCCTATCACACACGCCCATAATCAATTTCATAAGATGCTCAACCATAATTATCGTTACACCGCTGTCTCTGATTCTTCTGATTAAATTACTTAATTCATCCAATTCCGCCGGCGTCAACCCTGCGGCAACCTCGTCAAGAAGAAGCAGATCGCACTCTGTGGCCAGCGCTCTCGCCAATTCTAGCTGCTTTAATTGAATAGTGTTCAAATCCTGAGCCAGACTATCGTGCCTAAGCGGGAAATTTACAAAATCAAGCATCTTTTTCGCTACCGTTTTAGGGTTTTCATGGTCCTTTCTTCCTCCAAAAATAGCTCCCACCATCACATTCTCTAAAACAGTCATCTGCGGAAATGAATGCACAATTTGAAATGTCCTGGCTATCCCGCGGTGGCAGATTTCATCTGCGCTCAAGGGAGTAATATCCTGGCCGCTAAAAAAAACCTTCCCTTCTTCCGGCCTATAAACACCGGAGATGCTATTGAGCAGGGTCGTCTTTCCGGCGCCATTCGGCCCGATTAAACCGAATATTTGCTGTTCTTCAACATTCAAAGATACGTCTTTTACCGCTACCAGGCCGCCGAAACGTTTAGTTACGTTTTTTGTTTGCAATAACCCCATACCTATTCACCTTCCTTCCTGCTTACTTAGCGATATATTGAGCGGAGGCGATGCGATCGCTTCCGCTCAACCACAGGCTGCAATTACTTCATAGAGTCCGGTATTTGCAGATCTTGTTCCTTCCATTCCTCCGGCCAAATTATTTTTGCTTTTCCATCAAAGTATTGGATTACAGGGAAAATGTAGTGATCCTTATCAACAACAAGATCCGGGAAGGTTTCCGGTGTATATTGGTACTTTTTCGTGATAACGCCGTCATCGAAAGTCAATTTCCCCGTCATTACTTCTTCTTTAGCGATCTTGACCAGCTTTTCGCGGTCGATGGCGTCATACTTTTCGTTGCATGTCTGCAGGACCTTAATCATGTACCTTGCCAAATCGTAGCAGAGACCACCGGAGGAAGCTCCCGGCTCAAAGCCATACTTTGCTTTGAAGTCCTCGCTGAATTTCTTTGCCTCCGGCGTTGTCCATTGCGGAATCTGGTCTATAACAAAATTGGATGCATCACCCGTTAATTCGTACCATTCGCCAACCCAGCCCAGTCCATCGGTTATAATCAAGCTGTTTATTCCAATTTCTCTGGATTGCTTGATAAAGGAAGAGACTGACGGCGGGTCAGACATCGTTCCCGCTATAACCGAAACATCGAGAGACTTCAATTTTTTTAACATGGGATAGAATTCTGTCTCACCGAGGGCAACCCATTCTTTATCGGCAACTTGCCACCCCGCATCCTCAAACTGATCGCCTAGAGCAGTGGCGAACCCTCTTCCCCAGTCGTTGTCAACCCCATAGATGGCGACCTTTTTATTACGGGGTTTCCAAGCTCCCTTGTCAATAGCTTCCTCCAGAGTTTCTACATAAGCGATACTAAGTTTTTCAGGAACAGGCCAGCCTTTTCCAACCCAGTAGAAGTATTTATCAGGATCAGACTCGTACTTCTCGTTAACTATTTCAGTGCCGCCAATGGCAAAAAAGTGTGGGATTTTATACTTCGCCGCAACCTCCATGCAAGAGACTGAAACCCAGCTATGCCAATCTAAAAAACCACAATCTATCTTATCTTTCACAATAGCTTGTTCATAAGCCCTCGCTGCCTTTTCAGCATCCGACTCACTGTCGATCCACTTCAGTTCAATTTTATAATCACCAACTTTATAGCCAACTTGTTCAAACGCCATCTGAGTAGCACCTTTAAATTCCTCGCCAACACGGGCTGCAGGCCCCGTAAAAGGCCCGATTACACCTATTTTTATAACATTATCATCAGCTTCTTTGCCTTTATCGCCGCAGCCTCCCATCATCAGCAGGCTCGCAATCAAGACAACGGATAGAATTAGAGTAACTCCTCGATTTCGAATCACGTTTCGCATCATTTTCATAATAACCTCCCCCTCTCCCTTAGCTCTCTTAGCTAAATACACGCCATAAAATACACTTTCTAATTTATTAGCTCTCCTTCACCCCCCTCCTGATGAAAAATTTCTATCATTTTGAGCTCTGACTTGACCCCTGACCCCTTACGTTTTTGAGTAACCCCATCTTGCCGAACAACCCCTTATTACTGATGAACTTATAAAATGTTTCGCACAACCCGGACAACCCTGCCGGATAAAACAACATCACCAGAATGAGAAGCGCTCCATAGAGAACTAACCGTAATTCCATCATCCCTTTCATAAATTCCATTGCGGGAACGAGAATCAAAGCGGATATTATAGAACCCCAAATGCTTCCTCTGCCGCCGACATAGCAAATCGCCAGCGCCTCAATAGTGTTTTTTGTATGCATTACGTTTGGAGTTAAAACCCCCACATAGTGTGCGTAAAAACCGCCTATAAGCCCTGCTAACGCACAAGAAAGCGTCATATTGAATATCTTGTACTTTGTAATATTGATGCCTGAAGCCGCGGCAGCCTGCGGATCCTGCCCAATCGCTTTAAAGGCTATTCCGATATGCGACTTGGTCACAAGCCTTAAAACTATATAAATCCCTATAGTTAAAATTAGGATCAAGTAGAAATAAGGCAAGTTGGAAACAGTATCAATCAAATAAGGCGTGCTTAAACCAGAACTGCCCTCGGTCAGCTCTACCCAGTTTGTGGTTACCGCCATCAAGGCAAGGGCAACAAACCAGGTCATGCATGAAGCAAATATTCCTGCTAAGCGCAGCGTTAAAATTCCGACAAGGAATCCGAGCAAGGCGGCTGCTAAAGCGCCGACGACTATGCCGATCCATGGTGAAATCCCCAGCTTAACTGCCAAAATAGCCGAAGTATAGCCTCCTAACCCCCAAAAAGCCGCCAAACCGAAATTATTGATGTTGATGAACCCGGCCGTAAAGTCGAAGGACATGGCTAGAGCGCCCATCATCAGGCTGATAGCAAGCAGCCTTGTCCAGAATTCGTCCTGCAGCAACAAGGGCGTAACGGCTAATAGAACAAACATCAAAGCTCCCCCAGGCGACATCCCGATTTTTTTAAGAAATTCAGCAATTCTAATATATACCAGCCCTTTTCTTTCCATTTTTATCCCTCCAGGATTATCCCTTTTACTCCAAAACAGACTTAACGCCCTTCTTAGCAAAAAGCCCACTCGGTTTGAATACCAGAATTAGAATAATAATTGTGAGGCTTATGGCGTCTTGCCAGCCGGCGCCGAATTGCATATATGAAAATGTCTCTAACAGGCCGACAATGAAGCCCCCCCAAATACTGGCGCCGACATTTCCCATTCCTACTAAAATACAAACGAACCAGGATTTATATAGAGGGCCAATGCCCATTACCGGCGAAGCCGGAGTGATGGACAACAGGCTGGCTCCCGCCAGTCCCGCAAGGGCGCAGCTCAAGCCAAAAGTTAGCGTATGAATCCAATCCAAATTGATGCCAACCAGTTGGGACCCGGTCTCATCCAGGGATACAGCGCGTATAGCCCGCCCAATTCTTGTCTTATTGAGAAACAGCCAAAAGATGACAATTGCCAAAACAGCGATAAGAAAACCGACCACTCTGTCATTGGCAATATTCATGGAGCCAATCTTAAGACTCCCTGACCAGAAAGCGGTAATTCCCCGATAAGTTGCTCCCCACGCCATCTTGGCGCCGTTTTGCATGATAATTGATATGCCCAGGGTCAATAAAAAGGTGTTCATAATCCACTGCTTTTTTGAGCGTTTTCTTAAAGTATAAAACAGCCCTTTTTCCACAATCACACCCAAGATAAAGGCGCCCGCCACCGCTACGATTATGCTTGCTATAGGACCTAGATGGAAAACCGTATAAGAGAAAAAGGCTAAATAGGCTCCAAACATATAAAACTCACCGTGAGCAAAGTTAGGTATGTTCATGACGCCGAAAACTAAGGAAAGACCGACGGCCATTAAAGCATACAACCCGCCTCTAAGCACTCCCGTGAAAATAACATCAAGTAATTGTGATGGATCCACTACTGCTTATCCCCCTCTCATAGACACATCTCAGATCAGATCTCGCTGCCACTGCTCCTTCCATACCCCTCTTTTTATAATCTGAAATTAGGATATGGCGACCCGGATCAGCGTATGTGAAACCGGGCCCATAGATAGATTGCTAGACTTTTGCAGCCTCCGCCTCATCTACCAAAACCTGAAGCTTCTGCAAAACGTCGTCGGACAGTTTTTTAGGCACACTTTCCTGCAGCATCTGTTTAGCCCTGGCTCTCAATCTATCTCCATATGTTGTTTTCCCTTTATCGGACCATTGGCGGTAAATATCTCTATTGATATCCCGCGGAATCCAAAACTCTTTTTTAAAATTCTTAAAGGTATGTTCTTCGGTTAGGAAATTACCGCCCGGGCCGACCTTATCGATGATATCTACCGCTAAGCTCTCCTCATCGATCCGCACCCCTTTAACGATGTTGCGCGACATGCCTATGATCTCATCCGCCATGACAAGAGCCTCCAGCGAACCGGAGAGCCCCGTTTCCAGGAAACCGCTGTCATGTACCAGGTTAGCTCCGCTTAAAGCCGCGCTGTGTAAGGAAAATGTATATTCGATAGCAGTTTGCTCATCTAAGATTTTAGAATCCGCGCAGCCGGCCGTACTCCAGGTAGGCAGCTGCAGATAGTGAAGGAAATCGGTCAAAGCGGCGTGCATCAGCGAAAATTCAGGCGAAGACCCATAGCAGTGGATCATGGTCTTCATATCCATATTAGTTGTTACGCCGCCGGCTATATAGGGCGCTCCCTCACGCTTGAGCTGATTGATAACCAGCCCGGCCAAATTATCGGCCGCGGCAACAACCAGAACTCCGGCCATACTGGCCGGGGCAGTAGCGCATCCCTGTACCCCCGGCGTATAAAGCTGCGGTAATCCTTTTTCAGACATATATAACAGGATCTCAACAGCCTCTTTGGAATGCCTGAGTGGTGTTGTCGGTTCGGCATAAACCACGACAAAGGGATTTTTTTGTAATGCTTCCGGGCTGCCGGCGACCGTTTCACACATGGAGATAATAGTTGCCATATTCGCTGCGTTATATCCCCAGGTTACAATGGGTTTGGTCGTATTCTGGAGCATAGCGTGCACCTCATGCACATCCGCCAAACCGGAGGTGCAGTCTGAGATACAGGCTAAGGACATAGCAAAATCCATGTTCGGTAAAACTTCAACCAGTCTGGCCACGTCATAGACATCGCTCTTCAGTACCTTGCGCCGCTCCCCGGTTTGCAGGTCAAAAAAGTAGGGGTTCGTGGGCCCCGGGCCGAAATATGTATTGTTGCCTTCCAGAAACAACCTGCGCTTACCATTGCGGTCAGCCAGAACAACGCGTGATGGAGCGGCGCCGATTGCTCTCTCCACCAGGTGCGAAGGAATGCGCACCCTTAAGCCATCGGTCCAGCAACCGGCTTTCTTTAGCAACTCTACCGCCTCGGGGCAAAAAATCTCGCAACCAGTGCGCTCCAGCACTTCCAAAACAGCATTGTACAAGCGGGCGCACTGGCCGTCGGAAAGAACCTTACATTGGACTGAAACATGATCCGATTCATTGCTCCTACTGCACCTATTCCACAAAATGTCCACCCCCATTAAAAAATTAAACTTTTAGCAAGATCTACCGCAGTGACAGCATCAGGCGCATAACCGCTAGCGCCGATTTCATCGGCGAAGTCCTCGGTAACAGGAGCGCCCCCGATCATCGTTTTCACTTTTCCGCCGATGGCCTGCACAGTCTCCCCCATTGTCTTCATAGTAGTGGTCAACAGAGCGGAAAGGCCTATCAGATCAGGTTTTTCCTCTTCAATGACTTGCAAAAATCGATCTTTGGAAACATCAACTCCCAGGTCAATTACCTTAAAACCGGCGCCTTCCAACATCATAACAACTAGGTTTTTACCGATATCATGCAGATCACCGGAAACAGTGCCGATAGCGATTTTACCGGGTGCTTCTGTTTCTTCTCCTTCCATTAACGGCTTGACTGCCTGCAAACCGATTTTCATAGTATTGGCCGCCATCAGGACTTCCGGGACAAACATATCTCCCTCCTTCATCTTGCGGCCGACTTCATCCATACCCCTGATCAGAGCATTGTTAATGATATCCGCAGGCCGACACCCGGCGCTTAAGGCCCGTTGAATAACGCCTTCGATTTGATCCCGCTCACCCGTAAGCACACACTCGTAAATAGCTTTTAATTCCATTGCTGTTCCTCTCCTTCGTAAGTTTTTTCAAACTGAAGCTGTCGGCTATAGTGCCGGCCAGAGTTTGTTACTAGTTGTTGAAAAGTTTCTCCCATTTTTCTAACTCTTTGAGGATTTCCGGAGCAAGTGAAGGTACCTGGTGATGCTCTAGAGCTGAATTGATTTTGGCATGTATTTTGTCTTTCATCTCGGATGAATCTTCGTTTTTCATTTTGCGGCTGAACAGCTGCGGGTACCAAATCGATTTAAATTTGCTTGCGGTATTTTCTGTGGTCAGAAAATGGCCGCCCGGACCCACCTCCTTAATAACGTCTAGCGCCAACTCCTCGTTATTTACCTTGACACCCTGAACAAAATGCTTTAGCATTTCAATTATTTCGTCAGCAAGCACCACCATCTCCGGCGCCACATTGATACAATGATCCAGTACCCCGACGTCATGGACGAGATTAGATCCGCTCAATAGCGCGGCGAAGCAAAACATCGTAACCTCCGCGATCGACTGTTCGTCAATGAATCTGGCATCACTAGTTCCCGCTGTCCCGTAAAAAGGCAATCCATACATATGAGCCAGCTCGGAGGATGCCGCCGTCAAAAGCGCAAATTCCGGCGCGCCGTAACTGCCGACAGTTGTACGCATATCCATAATTGACGGCATGGCCCCGTAGATGTACGGCGTTCCTTCATGGACAAGCTGACTAATTACTAAACCGGTTAAAACATCGGCATTACACTGCGCCAACGCTCCCGCAAAAGTGATCGGCGCGGTACCGCCCAGCATACAATAGGGCATATAAACAACAGGGATTCCATTCTCAGCGCTGATCCTGAGTTTTTCAGTGCTCGCTTCAGGATGAGACAAGGGAGGAATCGGCTCGCAGTAATAGAAAACAAACGGTTTTTCTCGCAACTTTTTCTTGCCGCCGGCCACCAGCGCTGCAATTTCCAGAACATCTTTTAAGCCTTGGAGATCATTAGATGAAAAATTGATAGGTTTTCTGAAGTTCTTTACAGTCTCAATAAAAGCGGCTTGCGTTTGGTACCGGGTGGGTACGTCTGAACTTAGGCCTACTGATAGTACAAAGTCAATATTAGAGAGATACTCGGCCAGCGTAGACATCAATTTAGTATCTTTTCTAAGGAACTTGCGGGCCTTTCCTGAAAAGGGGTCAAGGATTTCCAGTTGGTCGGAGTGAGTACCGAAAATAGTGTTATCTTTATTGACTTGCACATATGGTTCTCCATCTCGGGAAAATAAAGTGAACTCCCCGGGAACTGCCTTCAACGCTTGTTCAACTAATGAAACAGGGATTCTTACGCGCCCATCTCCCGCCGTGCGGGCTCCGTGATCCAGCAATAGTTGGAGAACCTGCTCCCCCTTGATTTGTAAACCGATTTCGTCCATGATAGTGAGGCTTGCTTCATGTATTTTTTTGCAATTTTCCTTTCCAAGAATATTAAAATAAATAGTGGCAGGCACAGTATCCTTCATCAGTCAAGACCCCCCTTCGACATAATTCGACACTTCGCTTTATGAAACTTCAGTTTTTTAATACTGCTTTCCTCCGATCACTTAGTCGAAGCTACATAAACTACATAAATAAATAGATTTGCAAATTTTATGCCTATCATCATTGACCCCCGTATGCTCTGTTTTTTCATGAATATCGGCCGTTTTTTTCACAAAATAGTAAAAGGGCGGCTGTTTTTGCTCAATCAGCAATTTTCCTTGCGCAAAATATTTTGCTACCAGGTCAGCGGGGACAACCATGTTCCAATTTCCAATTCTTTCGCCACATCATAGATTTTTTTAGCGATATAGATATCATGGAGAGCTAAACCAAAGTTTATGGCCATAATGTTCTCCTCATCGCTTTCTCTCCCTATCCTTTTACCCGCGCACAGCTCGTCAAGATGCGCGCATACCTGTGGAACTCTGCCACTAAAGCTGAAACCCCTTTCCAGTGTTTTTAGTTGAGTACAATTGTCGGTTGAAATCTTATCCATTCTTAAAATCGTTTCCCGACCGATCAAACACAATAAATCCAAAGGCGCTATAAAGCTTCCCCTTTCAGGCAGCCATTCGTCTTTAATCTGTACGGCAGGTTTTTCTGTAACAACCGTGGCCGTAATTAAGATATCCACATCTGTCACGGCCTCTTCGACTGACCGGCAGGGCACAATTTTCCCCCTGAATTCGTCAGACATTGTTCTGATATATGTCTTTGCCGCATCCGGATTAATATCATATATTTTTACTAGATCTAGATGCGGAAGAACCAGCTGCAGCATTCTCAAGTTTTCTCGACCTTGGACGCCGACGCCGATTATCCCTATAGTGCGCGCATCTTTACGCGCCAAATATTTTGCGCTAACCGCGGTAACTGCAGCAGTTCGCTTGGAAATAATATAGAAACCGTCCATAACTACATAAGGCAAACCATTTTTGATATCGCTTAAAACGATCATCCCGGAATACTGATTTAATCCCTTGCCGCGATTGTTAGGATAATATGATGACCAGTTAAACCCGACGGCGCCCAGCTTTTCCACCCAACCGGCGCCGGCATTGAGATAAGCATCCGGGTGCAGAGTAATACTCATCCTGGGAACAAGATCAACTTTGCCGAGGCTCTGCTGCCACAGGCTGTCGGAAATGCAGTTAATGAAGTCTTCATCAGTCAAGCCGGCAGATTTAACATCATCCATGGTCAGATATAGTATTTTAGGCATTTCTCCATAGTGAATTATTCCAAAGGACATTTCCATCTCACCCAATTTCTTTAATCGCCTTTATCCCCACCATATAGATGGGGATAAAGGCGGACAATCAAGACTTTTAAGTACTTATTTTTTGTAGATACCTTCGTGGAGATAATTATTCATCTCTTCCTTCGTCATCTGCCCGATGCCCAGATAATTCAGGGTATATCCCTCAGCGTAAAAATCCCGGTTAAGCATAGCTGAAGCGATATTGATCATGGCGTCGACAACAGGTGTCTTGACGCCATATTTTTTGCCCAGTTCATGATAAATATGGCATCCTACCGGAATATCTTCGGTGATGTATCTGTTATCCACCGAAAAAGGCCCTGTACCGTACTGAATATAGTCCTGTTGATCGAAGGGGATTACATAATCCGGACCCATGTACTCGCATCCCAAAATGTTTTCTCTGGAGAAGAATTGCTCTTTTTCAAAGTATTGGATCCCAACCCCCATCGCTTTTGCGAGAGCGCATTCCTCCTGATAAAATGCGTACTGCACCTGTGATATAGAGGGACAATAGGCGTGAGAATAAATGGAGTATTTGAATTTGTCATCCCCATAGATCACTCCCCAGTTCTCCATAACGGCAACGCCTAAGATAGTGCCTGGACAGTGCAGAACAGGGTTGACATTGCTGAATCCCGTATCCATTACAGTGTCGCCGCCAACCGGCCCGCCGCCGGATGTAACGGCATCCATACATCCCATGTATTTTGCGCTTTCCAGAAAATCGTCCTGGTCTAAGGAAGGGAGAGAGGCCCCCCTCAATGTGATGGCGCGGTAATAAGCCCGCACGCTCGGCAGGATGACTCCACCCTTGATATCGACTCTGCTGCCATACGTGGAACTTGACCAACCGCCGATGATTACTTTCTTCTCACATCCGGCTTCCCTCATCATTTTTCTTAAAACCAAACTCCCGTAATTATCCGGGAAAATATGAATCACCATTCCGTCTTCCAGAGCGGGGATCAACTTTTCAAAAAAAGGGCGGTGGCCGATAGCCGGCGTCGTAACGATAACTATCCCCGCGCCCTCCACAGCCTCGGCGACATCGGTTGTAACACGGTCGAATGTTGCCTGACCAGAGCGATGAAAGCCATAGAGATTCAGCTGATCGCCATAAAACTTGATGCCTTTTTCTTTAACACCGAACAGCGTCTTTTCTGCAAAGGGCTCCAAATCACAGATGCGCACTTTTTGTCCGGCAAGAGCGCAGTCCGCGGCCATGGCCTTTCCTACCCCTCCGGCCCCCAGCACGGCGACCGGTTTTCCCTTCAAATACGACATATCACTCATCGATATTCCTCCTTATGTAATAAAAATTGGTCGTTGCCCTTCACATCTACCTACAAGCAAAATACTTGCCAGCTGAAAAACAAACGCAATGATGTGTTTTTAGCCTTTCCAGCCGTTTAATAGCGCCAAGATAGCCGCAATTTATTTTGCGCGCAAGATATTTTGCTTAAAAAAAGGAAAACGCACTCACAATAGCGAAAACTAGTTCATTACATAAATAAGGGTGGTCATTTTGAAGGATACGAACAGGGAATCTGGTTTGGAAGAAGAACTTAAAGAGATCAAACAGCAAAAAAAATTACTGTTTAAAGCCCTTGACGTTCTTGAAGAAGGCATTCATATGATCGATAGCGGCGGGCGTACCATTCTCTATACACGGGGATGCGAAAAAATTGAACACTCCAAAAGCGATTATGTAATAGGGAAACATATTTCCGAAGCATATGAACTCAATGATGAAACAAGTGTTTTGCTCAAGGTTTTAAAATCGGGAATTACAATCAAAAATCACCATACAATCTATATAACATCTCAAGGCAAGAGAGTGGATATTATTACCAACACCTACCCGATTTATGCGAACGGAAGAGTTATTGCCGCCGTATCGGTCAACCGAGATATTACAAAAGTTGGCGAACTGACGAAAAAGGTTATTAAACTGCAAAAGGATCTATACTCCGGACAACAAAAAAGACGGGAAAATGCCAATGGGACTGTCTTCGATTTCCAGGATATCATCGGCGAAAGCACGCCGATCAAACAAGCTATCCATATCGCCAAAAAATTTGCGCGCAACCTTTCCCCGGTGTTTATTCAAGGAGAAACAGGAACAGGCAAGGAATTGTTTGCACAAAGCGTTCATAATTACAGTCCGAGAGCAAGCGGGCCTTTAGTGGCTGTAAACTGCGCCGCCATACCTGAGTCGCTCTTGGAAGGCATCCTTTTCGGTACCTGTAAGGGAGCTTTTACCGGCGCTGAGGATAAACGGGGCCTTTTTGAAGAAGCGGCCGCAGGGACTCTCTTTCTTGATGAAATCAACTCCATGAGTATGCTTTTGCAGACAAAGCTGCTCCGGGTTCTGCAAAACAAGACTGTGCGCAGGGTGGGAGGAAATAAAGAGATCCGGGTTGATCCTCGCATTATCAGCGCTACCAATGTGGACCCTATCGAATCCATAACAAAAAGCCATTTACGCAACGACTTGTTTTACCGTCTTGCCGTAACCACTCTGATCGTACCGCCCTTGCGCGATCGCTTGGACGACATCCCGCTCCTCACAAAATTTTTTATCGAAAAAAACAATAAAATGATGGGTAAAAATATACAAAATATTTCTGAAGACGTTTTGGAAATATTCAGTAAGTACAACTGGCCCGGTAATGTCAGAGAGTTGGAACATGTGATTGAACATGCCATGAATATGGCGGAAGTCTCAGACACAGACTTGCATATCCAGCACTTACCACCTCACCTACGCGAAAAATTTATGCACAAGCATCATTTTTATAAAGATTATAAAGTTCAAAATCTGCCACAAACCCTGTTTGACATAGAAAGAGATATAATTTCGCAAGAACTTTCAAAAAATGATAATAACATTACCAAAACAGCTCAAGCGCTGGGTGTGTCAAGACAATATCTGCAGTACCGTTTGAAGAGGCTGGATATTAACAAATAGCAGGCATCACCATAACCTTCCTCTGATTAGCTGAGATAAAAAAGCCCCGGGATAACCGGGACTTTTCAACTTCACACAGCGCTCACATACACTTTTTTTGTTTAGGGAAATAAAGCGCCTTACCGAATATTTCCGTGAATTTAGAATGCGCGGCCAATTCTTTATATTCCACAAAATCGGTGATCAGCCCCGTCCTTCTGTACTCTCCCACAGACAAAAGGGCTGCCTTCGACCCGGTGCCCGCGGCGTTGCCCACAGGCTTTACCCTGTCTTCCAGACAGGCCGGGATCAAGCCGATGGCACAAGCGCTGCTCTTATCCAAATAATTGCCGAACGCTCCGGCAAGCATCACTTCGAAGACATCCTCAGGAACAATCCCATACTCGGACAGGAGTATATCCACTCCCGCGGCAATCGCCCCTTTGGCCAGCTGAAGCTCTCGCACATCCCGCTGTGTAATAAACAAAGGCTTGCCGTGAGCGGTTTCCTCGGCTGGGGCCAGCAGAAATGAGGTCGACCCTTCATGTTTCATAACACGGCCGGCAAACCTTTCCCCCCTGGTAGCGGAGAGTTGCTCGGAGGATTGAATCTTTCCCCTGTAATCAATTATTCCGGCCTTGAGCAGAACGGCGATGGCATCGATCAGCCCGGAACCGCAGATGCCTTTCGGTTTTTCATCACCGATAGTGGTATAAACGATATCTTCCCCTAACCGCACACTGTCTATCGCTCCTCTTGTTCCCCGCATTCCGCAGCTGATCTGCGCCCCTTCAAAAGCGGGTCCTGCCGCTGTTGAACAGGCAAGCAGCCGGTCCCTGGTACCCAGAACCATCTCTCCATTGGTGCCGATATCGATAGCCAGCCTGATTTCACTGCTCTGGTCCAGCTCGGTAGCCAGAATAACCCCCACTGTGTCCGCCCCGACAAATCCGGCGATATTGGGCAGCACAAAAACCCTACCCGCGGGGTTGATCTCCAGCCCCAGAGCGCTCGCCTCCACATCCTGCGGAGACCCTGTTACAGGCACATAAGGAGCAAGAGCAATGTGCTTGGGATCAAGACCCATGAACAAATGATGCATACAGGAATTGCCCACGACCGAGACGGCATAGACGTCCTCTTTCTCATACCCGGCGCCGCTGACGGCCTCTTCAATTATCCTGTTCATCGCTTCTATAATAACCTTTTGCAGCCTTTCCAGACCACCCGTTTCCTGCCCCGCATAGGTGATCCTGGAAATAACGTCCGCGCCGTATTTGGTCTGAGGATTTATTGACGACGACACCCCCAGCTGTTTCCCGGTCAACAGATCCATCAGATAGCCCACGACGGTTGTGGTGCCGATATCAAAGGCTATTCCCAGCATCCTGTCTTCGCTGTCCCCAGCCTCGACTCCCCATACTTCGTTTCCTGAGAGAACCGCGGTACAGGAAAACTTCTTCTCCCGCAGGGCTCCGGGCAGACGCCTGAGGGCAGGAAGGGAAATCCGCAGATTATTGTCTCCCAAAGCGCTGCGCAGGCGTTCCCAGTCAGGCCGCTGGTCCTCTATAGAAGGCCGCGGCAACTCCCGGTATATTTTACGCAGGTGCGGTTTTAGTTTCATCTCTCTTTCAGCGGCGTCAACGAGTATCTTGTGCTCCTTGCTGTCTGACGAGGGGAGTTCCACAACGAGATCATCCTCAACCTTGATCGTACAGGCCAGACGCCAGCCTGAATCGATCTCCTCCTGGTCCAGATGATCATAATCAGATTCTGAAGGGGGGGCCGACCCCTTGCGGACCTGCAGCCGGCACTTTCCACACCTCCCCCTTCCGCCGCAGGGATAGTCGAAGTTCAGCCCGGCAATGTCCATGGCCTTTTTCAAGGGGGTACCGGCAGGTATTTCGATCTCTTCGTTCGTAGGTTGGAAAGTTACTATGTAGTTCTTGCAGTTTTTCACAGGGACAAATACCTCCTTATCAAACAATCCATATTCTCAGGAATTTCAGCATCACAACTGCCTTTGTTTCTTCCCGGAAAGCCCCTAGAATAAGTATCAAATACAGATTAATCATTTTAATCATGACAATAAATATTAATTTCGATGTTGTTCACTGTTATTCCTTTCACAAACGCTGCTGAGCATTAAAAACCTCGGGCAAAAACTCTATATGTGAACTTACTTAACTTTCCCAGAATCACGTCTGCCGTGCCTGGGAATATTATTATAGAAAGAAAAAATTCAAAGAGAGGTGAACAGTGGGCAATGCCGAGGCGAAAGAGAGCCTATCTTATTGTGGCTTTGCTCGCATTCGTTATGCTGGTTTTCGCGTTGGGGCAGATTATCGGGCCTCAGTCCCTGAAGGCGCTCGACACAAAACCTGACTACCAGCCGCTGCAAGACGAAGTCGCAAAATTCACAGCATCTCTACCGGGAACATATGGCATTTACTTTAAAGATCTGGACTCCGGTGAGGGATTTGGAATCAACGAGAAAGCACCAATCCCGCCTGCCAGCACCATTAAACTGCCGGTGATACTATATTTGTACGAGCAGGCGGCCGCCGGAAAGCTGGACTGGAGCGATCGCGTTCGCTACAACCAAAGCACCGACTACCAGGGCGGTGCCGGGGAACTGCAGTATGCGGCGCGCAATGGAGATACCTACTCTCTGCGTTGTTTAGCGACGATCGCCATCACTTTGAGCGACAACATCGCTCACAATATGCTGGTACGCCATCTGGGGTATGACAATGTGATGGCTTTTATCAAGAAAATGGGGACCGACACCACCCGGCCCTTCGGCAGCGCGTCGACTACAGCCAGGGACATGGGGGCCTTTGCAGAAGGAGTTATCAGCTTTGCAGAAAGAAATCCGCAGCAGGGCGGAAGGCTATTAAACGACCTCGCCCACACCATCTACCATGTGGGCTTGCCTGGCGAACTGCCTTCCAAACTGGTGGTTTCCCATAAGGAGGGGAGCATTAACGGCGTGGCCACAGACGCAGGGATCGTCTTCTCCAGAAGGCCGTATATCCTGGCTATACTCTCTGAAGGAGTGAGTGATGAAGATACCGGTTTTAAGAACATAGCCAAGATCTCCCGCATCATCTACGACCACCAGCAGAAGCTGCCGGCAGCCGAAAACTTAGAACTGCCGGATTTGGAATAATGAATCAGGAGAATGGTTATAGCAGGAGAGAATTTATGAAGTGTTAGTAATGCTTCAATATATGGTATAAGTTGTCTCGCTGCGCGGCGGCAAAGCCCGCGTTTTTGATCAGGGTCGCCAGTTCCTGTTCAGAGCTGGAGTAGCCGACGCCTGCGGCTCGCACCACGTTTTCCTCAAGCATGGTAGAACCGAAATCATTGGCGCCGAAAGCAAGCGCAATCTGGGCGACCTTTACCCCCTGAGTGACCCAGGACACCTGCAGGTTCGGAATATTATCCAAATAGATACGGCTCACGGCAGTCATACGCAAGTATTCCCAGGAGGAGATCGCTCTCCCTCCCAACATGGTATTGCCCGGCTGGTAAGTCCAGGGGATAAAAGCGGTAAAACCTCCGCTCTCGTCCTGTAGGGAGCGCACAGCTTCCAGGTGAGAAACGCGCTCACCCGGCGTTTCCCGGTGCCCAAACATCATAGTCGCAGTGGATTTCATGCCCATTCTGTGCACCGCGGCGGTCACCTCCAGCCAGCGCCGCGCCCCGATTTTCTCAGGGCTGATCTCTTGGCGCACTCGCTCTACGAGAATTTCCGCTCCCCCGCCGGGAAGGGAGTCCAGCCCCGCCTCCTGCAAACGTTTAATCACCTGCTCCAGAGGAAGCCCGCTTTTTTTCGCCAGATAGTCGATCTCCACAGGAGAGAGGGAATGCAGTTTAACCGGGTAACGCCTTTTGATCTCTTGGAAGAGGTTCTCGAAGTATTCCAGGTCCAGATCAGGATGGAGGCCCCCCTGCATCAGCACCTGGGTTCCGCCCACAGCAAGCAGTTCTTCAATTTTCCGAAAGATTTCCTCCTGTGTAAGCAGATACCCCTCCGCATGGCGCGGCGGCCGGAAAAAGGCGCAGAAGCGGCAGCCGCAACAGCAGATATTGGTGTAATTGATATTTCTGTCGATCACAAAAGTGACGACGCCCCGCGGGTGCTTCCGCCTTCTGACCTGATCCGCCATTAGCCCCAGGGAAAGCAAATCTGCCTTTTCCAGAAGGTAAAGCCCCTCTTCTGCTGAAATCCGCTCCCCGCTAAAAACCTTATCACTGATTCTTTCCATGTTTAACGTCTGCGGCAACAGTATCCCTCCAAACCTCCGCCTTAACCTGCGAATCAAGCAGACCGCAGCGCCAGGCATATTCAAAGAACTGCTGCAGCCCATCCGCATAAAGCTCATACTTGATATGCCGGAAGTAGTCTTCCAAAACTTCCGCGGGGATGCCGATCAGGCTTTGCGCCTGTGCGGCGATAAACCTGCGGTGACTGCCGCTCCATGATTTTGCCTCCTGCAAGGCCCTCCATGTTTGGCGCAGCAAATCCGGCTGCTCTTCCATAAAATCACGCCGCGCCACCCACAGGGCAAAGACCATCTGCTTACCCGTAAACCTTTTCCATTCGGCGCCCAGGTCATACATAAATTCCGCTTCCTCTGAATGTAAGCAGGCGATCCTCAGGGCTTCGTCCCCGATCACCAGAGTTGCCTGGGGATCCCCCCACCAGGGAGGCGCTCCCCGCGGCCTGTCAAAATAATCAGCTTCGATCCCATAAAACCTGCTCAGGATAATTTGCAGGAGAGCTATGCTGGTGGCCGAATAAGGCGTTAGGGAAATGCGTTCCCCGTCCAGCTGAGATAAAGGCTTCCTGCTCAGCAGAGCCACACTCCAAACCGCGCCGTCGCAGGCAATGCCCAGCCCGGGCAGCGCCACACAGGATCTGTGGCCGCGGGCATAGGCGATAGAAGAAACCGCGGTCACTTCCAGGTTCCCGGCAGCCAAAAGGCTATTCAGGCTGCTGGGGTGATCGGCCACAATGCGGGCAGAAAGCTTGATCAAACCCTTTTCCAGCGGGTAAAAAATTGGAAAACAATTGATATAGCTTACCCTTCCCAACCTTGGTTCCCCTAAAGATTCCCCTCTATTCATTAAAACCGGCCCCCGTGATTCTAAAATTTTTCATAACAATTTAATCAAAAACGCCGTAGCACATGATATAGAGTATCCCTCTCCACCGGTATGCGCCCGGATTCCCGGATCACCCGCAAAAAGTTCTCTAACGGCTGGTACTGCGGAGTAGCGGCGCCGGCGTCATGGGCAATCCTCTCCTCCCTGACGACTCCGTCAAGGTCGTTTGCTCCGAAAGCCAGCGAAATTTGGGCAAGGTTTGGCGTAAGCATGATCCAAAATGATTTGATGTAAAGGAAATTATCCAGAAGCAAACGAGACAGGGCGACAATTTTCAGGTCGTCAAACCCTGATCTGCGCCGCAGGTGAGAAAAAGATGTATTTTCCGGATGAAAGGGAAGCGGTATAAACGCTAAGAAGCCGCCGGTTTCATCCTGGAGTGAACGCAGCCTGAGCAGGTGGTCCACTATGTCGCCGGGGCTCTCCAAATGCCCGTAAAGCATGGTGGCGTTGGTGGGCAGGCCCAACTGATGCGCGGCCTTATGAACCTCCAGCCAGCGCTCCCCGCTGATCTTCTGCGGGCAGATCTCCCGGCGGACCGCCGGGTTGAAAATTTCCGCCCCGCCTCCGGGAAGAGAACAGAGCCCCGCCTCCTGCAAACGGCTAAGAACTCCCTTTACTCCCAGCCCGGATATTTCCGCCAAAAAATCGATTTCCACAGCGTCAAAAGCCTGGATACAAGCGTCGGGCAGGGCATCGCGCACTATCTTCAGCATCTCCTCATAATACGAAAAGGGAAGGGCCGGGTTAAGGCCCCCTACAATATGCACCTCGCTAGGCCGGTACACCTTGAATTGTTCAACCTTGGCGGCTATTTCAGCCAAAGTAAGCGCAAAGGCGCCCGGCGCCTCTGCTGTTCGTCCAAAAGCGCAAAAACGGCAGAGATTTTTGCAGATATTGGTGTGGTTAATGTGCGCATTGTTTATAAAATAAACCACATCGCCCACCCTTTTCCTGCGCGCATAATCCGCCGTCAACCCCAACTCAGGCAGGTTGGAAGACTCCGCCAAGAAAACGCCGTCTTCTCTGCTCAAGCGTTTACCTTGCTCAACTTTTTCCGCAATACCCCCCAACTGCCCCTGTAAAATTCTATTCCATGTTTTTTTGTCAAGCATCGGCCCTCATCTCTTTCATTCTAATATATATACTTCTGTTTATGCGGGGTTTAATCCTTCAAATAAGATCACATTTATACATCCTCACCCTCATTTGGCATGACTTGGGGATATCTTAGCGCAGGCCGGCGGTAGAATCAAATATAGATACCGGCAGGAATTAATACCGTCGATCTCGAACAAACTATAAACATAAAGCATAAGAAAATTTCCAGGAGGTGAAACACTTGGCCGGCTTTCCACCCTTTGTACAGGATCTCGGCAAGCGCGACAAGGAATTTTACGATGCAGTTGCCAAAGTGATCGAAATTGCCACCAGGCCCGGGGCGGTAGATGAGAAAACAAAGGTTTTTATTTCGCTGGCTCTTGATGCTTACATTGGATCAGAGCGCGGGGTAATGGTTCTTTCCAACCGGGCGCGGGAGTTAGGCGCTACTGAGGAGGAGATCAACGAGGTGCTGCGCATCCCCTATTACGTAGCGGGATCCAGGCCGTTGATCACAGGCAATAACGCCTTCCCGAAAAAGGAATAGCTTGTTCCTAGCTCTGGACACTGGAGAGAATATCTCTGGCAGCCTTCAACTGTTCAACTTGCACATAGATTTTTACCTCTGCCAGAGGGCCGATGGCTATTCCCTCAATAGGAGCTATGGACTCACGCAGTGTGAAGACCTTGATTCCGGCTGTTTGCAAGACGCCTTCAATGATAGCGTCTTCCGGCGGATAGACAACGGCCAGCAGCGCCATTCCCTCCATATGTGCTCCTCCTTTTTATTAGTTCTTTTTTTATTTTAACATTTCAGGAGCCGTAAGGGAAAGAGATGGCAGGTATTAAAAGTTTCAGCGGGCGCATACTATTGATAGATTCAAGCTACAAGGAGGAATGTTTTTTGGAAGGCACAGTAAAATGGTTTGACGAACGCAAAGGATATGGTTTTATTACGAGCGAAAGCGGAACCGACGTCTTCGTCCATTTTTCAGCGATTCAAGAAGAGGGCTTCAAAACCCTGAGCGAAGGTCAGCGGGTTAAATTTGAAGTAACAGATGGACCCCGCGGCGAACAGGCGACTAACGTACAGCCGCTCTAGCACGTTCGGAAAGTAAGCACCCCTGTGCGCTATGCCGGAAGGTTTGGTTTTGTTGCAGGACTTATAAATCGTCCTGCAACAATTCCTCAGCTTCATGTCTAAAAGCACAGGTTTTCCTTTTTGGGCAATCCTTACAGGCAAAATTCCCTTTTTTCACCCGATCCGCAGCGCCGATGCCGAAAACCCCTGTTGTGGTCTTCACCGGTTTCATCATAAAGCTCTCATTGATCGAAACGCCGATCGTTTCAGGTGAAACAAGCCTGAATAAAACCTCCTGATCACGTATGTTCCAATCCAGCTGGCCAGGCTCTAAATACGCCGTGACCCCATACCCCGCATAGTCTTTCTTGATCTCCCGGTGCAAACTCCTCATTAAAAAACCAACCGCAGTCGAGGCGTAAATATCCAACAAATAAGCTGTGAGCGGATCCCCTTCCTCGTTTAACCGACTAGTTTTCTTTTCCAGGGCATTCCCGACGGTGCAGCACATGGCTACAAGTTTTTCCGCGCCGTTAAGCAGTTTACAGAGGTGTTTGCTGCCGAACGCCTCGCCGTTTTTCAGAAACAGAACTTTTTCTTCGACTTTTTCAATGGCAAAAAAATCATACACTGTCTTCGGTTCCAAGAGGCTCTCCCCTAAAGAGATAACCTCCGGCAAACACTGTGCGATTCTTTCGTTTAAGCGTCCGCCGGCCCTCTTGATCAGCATCTCTTCCGTTACTTTAATCTGCAAGTTCTTCTGCAATTTGCTCACCTCGATTTTTATTTTGACACTTGCTTGATCCCTTGTGCTTGTTCCCATATAAAAAAAGTCCAATATCATCCGCGCAGGCCGCCTCTCTGCAGGGAGGAAGGGAGTCGGTAAAATATCTGCCGTAACCGGAAGTCCTTACTCTGGGGTCGAGGATGGCCACAACCCCGCGGTCCCGCCTCGACCTGATCAGCCTGCCGAAGCCCTGCCGCAAGCGGAGAACAGCCTGCGGAAGAGAGTAATTGTAAAAAGGATTTCCCCCGGAGCGCCTGATCGAGCTGAGCTTAGCCTGAGTCAAAGGGTCATCCGGAACCGAAAAGGGCAACTTTGCCAGAATGACGCAGGAGAGAGCCTCACCCGGGACATCCACCCCTTCCCAGTATGAAGCTGTGGCAAACAATACGGAATGAACGTCTGTTTTAAAGATCTCCATCAATTTATTTTTAGGAAGATCCCCCTGCTTTAACAGCCGCCAGGGCAGACGCCCCTCAAGTTCGCCCCACGCCTCGTTCATGCCGCGGTAGGAGGTAAAGAGAACGAAGGCGCGCCCCGCGGTTTGCGTCAGGATCTCCTCTATAAAGGGAGCTATCCCCCTATGAAACCCGGGCTCTCTGGGATCAGGCAGTTCCCGGGGCAAATAGATAAGACACTGCTCCTCATAAGAAAACGGCGACCCCACAGAGACCTCCAGCGCGCCTGAGCAGCCCACATTTTCCCGGAAAAAGGTGAAATCCCCGCGGATACTCAGTGTCGCCGAGGTCAAGACCGCGCTGGAAAGCTCCCCGCCGTAAAAAAGCAGCCGGTCCAAACTCTCGGAAACATTAAGCGGCGTGGCATGCGCTGTGATCAGCCTGCGCTTTCTGTGCTCGCTTCTTTCCACCCAGTAAACCTTCTCGCTGTCCGCCCCTTCTAAAATCTCGCTTAAATCTTGGTTGAAGCGACTAAGGCAGTTAAAGATAGCGTTTTCTCGTTCACCGGCCAGATCCGCGTCAAACATGCTCACCGTGTCTTTGACCGCCTCTCGGAGTTTCTGGCCCTGGCTGATCACTTCCTGATTGCGGGGGAGAGGATAATTGCTGCTGCCGTTTCCCATACTTAAAGCTTCAAAAAAACTACCGTTAATGGCCAGGGCCTTATTCAAGGCGTCCAGGCGACAGCCTTCCCTTTTGCGGAGCTGGTTGAGAAGCACCTGCAGGCGTACGTTGGAAACCTCTGTGCTCATGGTGCGACGCGCTATACTCTCTATATGCTGGGCTTCGTCAAAAACAAGATAGCGGTATTCCGGCAGCAGAGATACCGCGCCGTCGCTGGAATCCCGCAGATGCAGGTCGGTAAAAAAGAAGGCATGATTGCAGATAATAACACCCGCTCTCAGCAGTCTTTTCCTCGCTTTGGCCAAAAAGCAATCGCCGTTCAGGTGGCACTTGCGCCCCGGGCAGGTATCATCCGCGCACACACTGCCCCAGGAATCCCCCGGCTCAAAGGGGAGCTCCGCTCGATCGCCGCTCTCTGTCCTGCCGACCCATTCCCGGAGACGCTCAGTCAGGTCATCTTCGGGGAAAAGCCCCTTGTTCTGCAGTTCCTCCTGATAGCGCAGTAAACAGAGATAGTTTCCTTTCCCCTTAGCCAGCTGCGCTCGGAAATCGACTCCCAGCGCCTCTTCTAAAAAAGGGATGTCCTTGATAAGCAGCTGTTCCTGTAAGGCGATGGTCGCAGTGCTGATCACGGCTCTTGATTGATCCCCGAGGACAAAAGAGAGCGGAATCAGGTAGGCATAACTCTTCCCCGTCCCTGTTCCGGCTTCAGCGATCACATGCCTGTCATGCAAGAGACCGCTCTCCACCGCAAGAGCCATCTCTATCTGCTGGTCCCTCACCTCATAGCCGGGAACCACCGCGGGCAGAGTATCCCGGAAAATCTTTTCTACTGGGGAAATTAGGCCCAAATTAAAACCTCCTATTGGTAGAAGTCCCTGACCCTTCTGAATTCCACCAAATCCTTGCCGCATTCCCGAAATATCTCCGCAGCGGCGGCGTCGACGGTAAGGTAGACCACCTGCCAGCCTTTCCCGGCATAATCCAATAAAACCTCAATGGCATTCCGTTTTCTGGCTGACGATGAGCTCAACAGGGGGTCGTCCAGCACCAGAAACCCCGGCTCCTCACCCATAATCCTTTCCAGCAGGGCCAGGCGCAAAGCGATCAGCAACTGCGCTCTGGCGCCGTCGCTTAAAAGATACTCATTGTATGCAGTTCCCCGCTCGCCGACACTGAAAATTATATCACCTTCCTGCCGGGCATAGCTAATGGTATCATAGCGACCGGTGATCCGATGAAAGATCTCCCCCGCCCGGGCTAAAGGCTCCAGGAGAATATCCTCAAAACCCTCCCGGGCAGCCCCCGCCGCCTGCTGCACCCAGATAGCCGCCAAAGACTCCCTGATGGCGCCTTTGAGCGCCTGCTCCGCCTTCTTCAGCCGCAGGGCAAGAGCGCTTACATCTCCACAGCCGACGGCATAAAGGCTTTCAGTTCCTTCCAACTCCTGTTGGCGCAGTTCGTCATAATGCCGCTGCAGCTCTTCTTCCCCGCGCCTCAATGCCTGCTCCTCCGCCTCCAGCCGCATTTTTTTTATATCAAGTTCCTGCAAAGAGCAAGGCGCTGGATACCTCTTCAAATAAGGCGCCAGTGCTAAAAGCCTCTCCCGCCACTCATCCTCGCTGCCCAGGAGCGTCCGCAGGCGGGTCACAGCTTCTCCGATCTCCCTTTCCAGGCGCTCCCTTTCTTTTATGGCGTCTTCCAGCGAGCCGCGGTCAGCTTTCCCTGTTTTCTGCATCAAATCATCCAGCGTGAGCTTAACTGCATCCAGTTCCCTTGCACACTCCTGGAGAGTCAGCCTCAGTTCCCGCAGGCTTTCGGTAAGCCTTTTCTGCTCCCTGGCGTTCAACAGCTTCTCCTGAACCAGCTTCTGCAGCCTTTCCTCCTTCTCCTGACAATCCAGTTCCGCCTTTACTATGTCCTCGTTCATTTGCTCCTCTTCTGCACAGAGCCGCCTCTCCAACTGCGACACAGCCTCACCCGGCGCCTGCGCCGGCTTGACGCCGGCTGCGCGCTCCAGCCGCGCAACCTCTTGCTCCGCTTCTTTGATCGTCCTGCCGCATGTCCCTGAAACCGCCAGACCCCACCCGCACGCCGCCAGACCGGCGAGCAAGGAAATACACCCTGGAAGCAGCTGTCCGGAGACGAACAACACAACCGCGGCCATTATAAGAAACGCCCCCCCGGCCAGCGCCCACTTCGTCCTCTTTCTCTGAGCAGCCGCTGCCCTGGTAGTGTTCAATAGTGTACGCGTCTCTGCCCGGAGCTCAGAGTGCGCTTTACCCTTTTCTTCTTTTTCCAGCCGGCGCCGGTTGAGAGCATCCTCAGCCAGATCACAGGCTTTTTGTGCTTCCTGCAAACAGATGCCGGATTTCTCCCGCTGCTGATGCAGCTCAGAAAGACCGGTCTCTGCCTCGCTGACACGGCTTTTCAATAAATCAACCTGTTCCCTGAGCGAGCGCCGGCGCGCCGCTGATTCAGCCCACAGCTGCAGGTCGTCCCAAGAACAGCGCTCATAACCGCAGTCCCTGTACTCCGCACGCAAAGCCGACAGCTTTCTTTCCCACGACTGGGCTGAAACGCAGAGCGCGGCCTCACTCTCCCCTGCGATTTCCTTTTGCTCCCTGGCCGCCGCAGCCAACTCATCCTTGACCTTGCGCAGCTTCTCCCGAACACCCTGCAGCTCTCTGGCGGTCGCCTCCTTATTGGCCATAACAGATAACAGAGATTCCTTTTTCCCGTAAAGGTCCAGGTATTCTTTGAGTTCATCCTGCTTCTCCCTGGTCCAAGAATTCCTCTTGGCAGGGAGCCCCGCCGCGCAGCGGGCGTTTGCCGCGACCGCTCTCATATTGTGTTGAAAATCCGCTGAAAAGTGCTGAATACAGGCCTCGATAAGAGGGGCGTTCTTTTCCCGATTCCCCGACCAGAGAAAATGGAGGTCGCTCCCCCGCACAATAGGCAGCCGTGAAAATTCCTGAGGAAGGCCCAGGAGCCTGTCCAAATCGACTCCCCCTGTACAGGTCACAGCTTCTCCATGGTGTGCCAGCTTGACATAGCCGTCATAGTCTCCAAAACGCCGTGATTGAAAGCGTGACTGCGCGCTCCCCTTTCTGAAGAGCATATTTACAATTATGTCAACCAGAGAGGTCTTCCCCGCCTCATTTTCATCGAAGACAACCGTGCAGTTGCGATCGCCATACCTTAAAAATACCGGTTTGGTCAACGGTCCCACAGGCCGGCACTTCATCTCCAGAATCCGCAAGCTATCTCCCCCTTCCCATCTGCCGCAGCAGCAAGGAAAGGGCGCGGCGATAGAGACTGCGGCGGTCTTCTCCTACTTCCCGGGCCAGCTCCAGCAGAGAAGGATCGGCGCAGTCGTCGAGGGAGAGAGGCTGCGGCGGCTCCGACTCTTTGAGGAACTGCAGGCATCGGGAGGCAACCCCCGGCAGGGTCCCCACACCGCTGATCTGAGGCGTCCCGCTGTTGACTGCTCTCCAGCGCTCGCGGTATCTGCCGGCCAGCGACTCTATCTCTGCCGCGCAGGCCTCCTCGCTGATTCCCTCTACCCATCCCTCTGCCTCCAAATCGAGGATAACCTGCCGGTCAGCCTGGCTCTCCAGAAAATAGCGCATCTCTTCCAATATTTTTTCCTCCTCCCCGGGAACGAAGAAGAAGGATGCGGTTTCCCGGCGAGGCGCCCCGGGGATCTCCACCCCCTGCGCAGAGATACCCTCATGTGAGATATCGATAAGAAAGGCACGCCGCGCCCCATTCTCCCCCTTTGCCGTAGGGCAGGGGGTTCCGCTGTAGGCCACCTGCGCCTTGTTTACTCGTATGGGAGGCAGCGTAGGGTTGTGCCAGTGCCCTAAAGCGATATAAGAGGGAGGTAATTCCTCCAGATCGCGGTCCCATAAACAGGCGTCATCACTGTCTTCAGCAAAGAAGCAGGCGGATAACGATGAGTTATAAAAGTTGGCATGCATCAGGGCGATCAGGGGAAGCTGTTCCCCCTGCGTCTTGCTGAGAGAAAGCAGCGACTCCGCCCCCTGCCGCCCCGGGAGGTAGGGGATTCCCAGCAGAAGCGCCCCCTCCAGCTCCCATCTCATCGGAGACTTGGCGATATGCACGTTTCTCCCGTAGTACTCTCCGGACTGAAAAGCCTGCAGATCGTGGTTGCCGGGGATTATATACACATCTTTTTCCAACGAATCAAATAACCGGCGCGCATCAACCCTGAGTTCCTGGGCGGCTCTCGCGGAATCAAATAGATCCCCGCTGATCAGCAGGGCGGCACAGTCAAGCTCCCGCGCCATCCGGCACACAGAGCGAAAGACCTCCCCGCGTTCCGGCGCTCCCGGAGTCAGATGCACATCTGCAGTATGAAGAAGCCGCAAAAAAATCCCCCGCTTTGTTCATAATCCTATATTTACCGGTATTTGCCTTGAAAAGCGCTCCATCAAATAGCTCCGCCGAAGAGGCGCTCATTCCCGGCAGTTTGCATAATATATTCTCCATAGAACAGCTTTTCCCTCCTGTCCAACAGGAGGGAAAACGAGCGGAATCCACCCGACCGCTGCCCCTGAAACCAATGTTCTGCTATTTTCATCCATCTGCTGGTGAAGCAAAGCCTCATGAGCGGCTATTCTGCTTTTTGCAGCCAGCGGCGCAAGTCTTTTAAGGCCTGGTTTACCGCCTCCACAGCGGGGCCGCCCGGCGTCGATCTCCTGTTCACACAGGCGGCGATATCGATGAACTCATAGAGATCCGGGGAAAATTTTGGGGAAAACTCCCGGTATTCCTGCAGAGGCAATTCCTCCAGGGATACCTGCTTTTCTATACAGCGCAAAACCACCTGCCCCACAATCCCGTGGGCATCCCGAAAGGGTACGCCCCTGCGCGCCAGGTAGTCGGCCAGGTCTGTGGCATTGGTAAAGTCCCCGCCCGCGGCCTCCCGCATGCGCCTGCGGTCCACCCGCAGGGTACCCAGCAGAGGGATCATCATTTCCAGGCAATCCTTAACTGTATCCGCGGCGTCGAAGACCGCCTCCTTGTCCTCTTGAAGATCCTTATTGTAGGCCAGAGGGAGCCCCTTTAAGACGGTAAGCAGCGACACCAGGCGCCCGTAAACCCTCCCTGTCTTTCCTCGGATCAGCTCCGCCATATCGGGATTTTTTTTCTGGGGCATAATGCTGCTGCCTGTGGTGTAGGCGTCATCCATCTCCACAAACTTGAACTCGCTGCTCGACCATAAGATCAATTCCTCGCAGAAACGGCTGAGGTGCATCATGATCAGGGACAGAGCAAAGAGAAACTCAGCGGCATAATCCCTGTCGGAAACAGCATCCAGAGTGTTGCCGCAGACCCCGCGGAACCCCAGTTCCTCAGCCACCTCTTCCCGATCCACGGGGAAGGTTGTCCCAGCCAGGGCGCCCGCCCCCAGGGGTGAGAGATCCATCCGCCCCAGGCAATCCTGCAGCCGACCGTAGTCCCGGCGCAGCATTTCACAGTAGGCCAGCAGGTGGTGGGCAAAGGTGACGGGCTGCGCCCGCTGCAGATGAGTGTATCCGGGCATGATCAGATCCCTGTTTTTTTCCGCCCGCTCCATCAGGATGGAGATCAGCAGCAGCAGCTTGTTCTGCAGGCCGAGGATCTCCCCCTTCACATAGAGGCGAAAATCCACAGCCACCTGGTCGTTCCTGCTGCGGGCGGTATGCAGCTTTTTCCCCGCATCACCCACCCTTTCCACCAGACGCGCCTCAATAAAGGAATGAATATCCTCCTCCGCCCCTTCCTGCGGTCGGAGCTCACCGGATTCGATCTCCTGCAGGATTTCATTTAGCCCTCTGATCAGGGTTTCCGACTCATCGGCAGTGACGATCCCCCGGCGCCCCAGCATGCGGGCATGAGCTATGGAACCTTTTATATCTTGCTTATAAAGCCGAGAGTCAACGGGCAACGAATTAAGAAAAGCGGCGGCGCTCCCCGCCAGTTCCCTGGTAAACCTGCCTCCCCATTGTTTCAAGCGAATACCTCCCTTGCGCTTATCCCCTCTCTTTTTTCATCAAAGCCCGCACCTTCAAAGGCAATGAAAAGAGGTTGATAAACCCTTCCGAGTCTTTGTGGTCATATAGTTCACTGTACCCAAAAGAGGCGATCCCCTGGTGGTAGAGTGAATAGGGCGAAGTGACGGCGACAGATGCGCAGGCGCCCTTGTAAAGCCTCATCTTAACTTTACCTGTAACATTTTTCTGGGTTTCATCGACAAAGGCATCCAGCGCCTCCCGCAGCGGCGAGTACCAGAGCCCGTCATAGACCAGTTCCGCATAGCGCCGGGCAACCGTTTCCTTGAAGTGCATTGTATCCCGGTCCAGGGTAAGGCTTTCCAGGGCGCGGTGGGCGCTGTAGAGGACGGTACCGCCGGGAGTCTCATAAATCCCCCTGGACTTCATCCCCACCAGTCTGTTCTCCACGATATCCAGAATGCCCACGCCATTCTCCCCGGCCAGTTTATTTAAAGTGCAGAGCAGAGATACCCCATCGTACTCTTGCCCATCGATTGTCCTGGGAATCCCCTGCTCAAAGCCAATTTCCACAAAGGCAGGTTTATCCGGCGCCTTCTGCGGAGGGGTGATCAGCAGGTAAAGGTCGTCTGACGGTGAATTGGCGGGATCCTCCAGGTCCGCGCCCTCATGGCTCAGGTGCCAGATATTGCGGTCCATACTGTAGGGCCGCTCCTTGGCCACAGGCGCCTCTATCCCCCGTGCCTGGGCATAGGCGATTTCATCTTCCCGGGACTTTAAATCCCACATCCGCCAGGGGGCGATGATCTTCAGATCCGGGTCCAGGGCATGGATGGTAACCTCAAAGCGTACCTGGTCGTTCCCCTTCCCGGTGGCGCCGTGAACAATAGCGTCGGCCCCCTCCTGATGGGCGATATCCACCAGGCACTTGGCGATCAAGGGCCTGGCAAAAGAAGTCCCCAGCAGATACTCTTCATAAACAGCCCCGGCCTTCAACGTAGGAAAGATAAAATCATCCACAAACTCAGCGGTCAGGTCTTTCATGTAGAATTTGCCGGCGCCGGTCTTTAGCGCACGCTCCTCCAGGCCGTCCAATTCCTCATCCTGCCCTACGTCCGCCGCAAAGCAGATCACCTCACAGCCAAAGTTTTCCTTCAGCCAGGGGATGATCACAGTTGTATCCAGTCCTCCTGAATAGGCCAACACAACCTTGTTCAACTTCATCATATCCAGCCTGTGCCCTCACCGCTAACCGCGTGAAAACCAGGCCGCACCTCCTTCTTTTCTTCCCTGATTTCTTCGCCCCAAAGCTTTTCTCGCCGCGCACCGCTCACATCAGCAACGCCATGATCGCTTTATGGGCATGCAGTCGATTCTCAGCCTCATCGAAAACCACCGAGTGTGGTCCATCCATCACTTCGTCGGTGATCTCTTCGCCGCGGTGGGCAGGCAGACAGTGCAGAACCACCGCATTGTCTTTTGCTTTTTGCAGCAGTTCGGCATTTACCTGATAGCCATTGAATACTTGTGTTCGTTTTTCCTGCTCCTTTTCCTGCCCCATACTCGCCCAGATGTCGGCGTAAACTGCGTCCGCGTCCTTGACCGCCTCCGCCGGATCATGCACAACCTCCAGCTGCACCCCGGCCCTCACCGCGTCTTGCCGCGCATCCTCAAGAATCGCCGCATCAGGCTCATACCCCGGCGGGCAGGCGACGGTCATCTGCACCCCCATCTTAGCACAGATCTGCAGCAGAGAATGGGCGACATTGTTCCCATCTCCAACATAGGCGAGTTTTAAGCCGGCCAGTCTCCCCAAATGTTCTTCAACAGTCATCAGGTCCGCCACCGCCTGAGTAGGATGGACATCATCGGTCAACCCGTTGATGATCGGGATGGAAGCATACTGCGCCAGTTCCTCGACATCCTGATGGTCGAAGGTCCTGATCATGATTCCGTCCAGATACCGCTCCAGAGTGCGCGCCGTATCCGGGAGGGATTCTCCGCGGCGCAGCTGGATATCCTGGGAGCTAAGGAAAAGAGCATACCCGCCCAACTGGTACATCCCCACCTCAAAAGAAACCCTTGTCCGGGTGGATGGCTTGGTGAAGATCATCCCCAGGCTCTTCCCCTTCAAAACGGGATGTGGGATACCCTCTTTTAAATCTTTTTTCAGGTCATGGGCGGCGTCGATGAGCAGACGGATCTCATCGCCGCTGAAATCGGAAATAGTCAAAAAATCCCGTCCCTTTAAACTCTTATCCAAATATTTACCGGCCATTTCGCATCTCCCCTTATACTAAAGTTCTTTTTTCCTGAAACGCCTGCAGAGCCTTATCCAGTATCTCCATCCCCTGATCGACATCTTCTCTGGTTGTGACGAGAGGAGGCAGGAAACGGATCACCCGCTCCGCAGTGCAGTTGACCAAAAGACCCCGCTCCCGACAGAGAGTTACCACATCATGAGCAGGCCGGTCAAGCTCCATACCCAGCAGCAGGCCTTCTCCCCGCACCTCTTTGATGAATGGGTATTGATCACGCAGCGCATGTAAACTTGCCTTCATATACTCCCCGACCACAGCCGCTTGCTCCACAAGCCCCTCTTCCCGGAGCACCTGGAGAACAGCGCCGGCCGCGGCGCAGGCCACCGGATTACCGCCAAACGTGGAACCATGGCTCCCCGGCTGGAAAACTGCGGCTACCCCTTCCCGGGCCAGCGCAGCCCCGATCGGTAAACCTCCCCCCAGAGATTTAGCCAGCGTTAAAATATCCGGCTGTATCCCGTAGTGCTCATAAGCAAACATCTTTCCGGTTCGTCCCAGACCGCACTGCACCTCGTCAAAGATGAGCAGAATCCCCTTTTTGCTCCGCAGTTCGGCCAGGGTTTCCATCAGCTCCCCGGAAGCGGGATAAACCCCGCCCTCCCCCTGCAGAGGCTCCAGCATAACCGCCGCGGTTTGCAGCCCTACAGCCTTCCTCAACTCCTGTACATCATTAAAAGAGATATGAGAAAAGCCTCCCGGCAGGGGGTGAAATCCGCGGGAAAATTTCTCCTGACCGGTCGCTGCCAGGGTCCCCAGGGTCCTGCCGTGAAAGGAGTTGGTGAAAGCAATAATCTCCGGAGCTTTAACCCCCCGCTGATAAGCATATTTACGCGCCAGTTTGACGGCGGCCTCATTAGCCTCGGCGCCGCTGTTACAGAAAAAAGCGCGATCCAGTCCGCTCAGAGCCGCCAGCTGTTCCGCTAAAACCACCGGGGGCTCAAACCAGTAGAGGTTGGAGCAGTGAATCAGCCGCTCGGACTGCTCTCTGATCGCGGCCACAACTTTTGGATGGCAGTGCCCCACAGCGTTGACCGCGATTCCGCCTACAAAATCAAGGTAGCGCTTCCCCTGATCATCCCAGACATGCACCCCTTCACCTCTGGCGATCACCAGAGAGATCTGCGCATAATTCTGCATAAGGTATCTCTTCCCCATTTCCATGATCCGGTTGCCTGTCACAAAGCCTTCCCCCCGTATTGGTGATTGTTAGTTTATTACTCTACCATGGTGCCGATGCCATGGTCTGTGAAAACCTCCAGCAGAATGGAGTGCAGGATGCGGCCGTCGATGATGTGGGTGCGCCCCACCCCGTTCTTCAGGGCAAAGACACAGCACTCTACCTTGGGGATCATCCCCCCGGCGATCACCCCTGCCTCGATCAGAGCGGGAACATCCGCGGCTTTGATCGCGGAAAGCAGGCTCGAGGGGTCATTCCTGTCCTCAAAGATCCCCTCGACATCTGTAAGCAGCACCAGTTTATCAGCTTGGAGAGCCGCGGCCACCGCTCCTGCCACATAATCGGCATTGATATTGTAGCTCTTGCCGTCCCTTCCCACCCCCACCGGAGCGATTACCGGGATATACCCCTCATCCTTCACGGTTTGCAGTATTTCAGGATTAATTTTCTCCACTTGACCCACATGGCCGAGGTACTCTCTATCCTTGACCGAAGCGGGCAGCACCTTTTGAGAGGCTGTGATCAATCCGGCGTCTTTCCCGCAGAGGCCGATCCCTTTGCCCCCCAACTGGTTGATCAGATTGACGATCTCCTTGTTTACTTTTCCGGCCAGCACCATCTCCACCACTTCCATGGTCTCATCGTCGGTGACTCTCTGGCCATGCACGAAACGCGTCTTGATGCCCAGCCTCTCCAGCATGGCGTCTATAGCGTGGCCACCGCCGTGAACAATCACCGGGTGAATGCCGACCAGCTTCAGCAAAATGCAGTCGGTGATCACGCCACGCTCCAGCTCCTCGCTGACCATAGCCCGGCCGCCGTACTTGACGACCACGGTCCGGCCGGAAAACTTCCTTATATATGGCAGGGCTTCTACAAGTATCGAAGCCTTTTGCTGCGCCGTTAAAACCACCGCTTTTCCTCCTCTCATGTGCGGTAATTGGCGTTGATGCTGATATAATCAGGAGTGAGGTCACAACCCCACGCTCTCCCCGCGGCGCCGCCTTGATGCAGATCTACTGTAATGATCACATCCCGCTGCCGCAAGATGGCGCTCGCCCGCTCCTCATCAAAGGGAATCCCTCTGCCCTCGGCAGCAGCCCTTAGATCCCCCAGATAGACATCCGCCAGGTTCGGATCAAAGGGAACCCCGCAGGCGCCGGCCGCGGAAAGCACCCGCCCCCAATTGGCATCTTCGCCGGTGATAGCGGTTTTGACCAGATTGGAACCGGCTATAGAGCGGGCGATCGTCCGCGCATCCTCTTCACAGGCCGCTCCCTTGACGACAACCTCCAGGAATTTAGAAGCGCCCTCACCGTCCCGGGCGATCATCTTGGCCAGCTCGGTACAAACAGCCAGCAAAGCTTCCCGGAAAAGAACAAACTCAGCATCCGTTTCCGATAAGGGGATGTCGCCCGCCTGACCATTGGCCAGAATCACCGCCATATCATTAGTGCTGGTATCTCCATCCACAGTGATGGCATTAAAAGAACGGTCAACCGCCCAGCGCAGGGCAAGATCCAGAGCCTGCCGCTCGACATGGGCGTCGGTGGTTAAAAAAGCGAGCATGGTGGCCATGTTGGGGTGAATCATCCCGGAACCCTTGGCCATACCCCCGATCACCACCCTTTTTCCATTCAGGACAAGCTCCGCGGCAAACTCTTTGGTAGCGGTATCTGTTGTCAGAATCGCCTCCGCGGCGTCTGCGCCCCCCTGAGGGGAAATAAGCGCCGCCGCATCCTTGATCCCGCTTTCTATGCTGCCCATCGGCAGAAATTCTCCGATCACCCCTGTAGAGGCCACAAGCACACGCTCTGCAGAAATCTTCAGGGCGTCGCCTGCCAGTTCCGCCATTTTGCGGGCATCGCTCAGCCCCCGCTCGCCGGTGCAGGCGTTGGCAATCCCGCTGTTGACCACGATAGCCTGAGCCCATCCACCGCCCAGATGCTCCCGCGTAACCAGCACCGGAGCGGCCTTCACCTGATTTTGAGTATAAACTGCGGCTGCCGCAGAAAGGGCGTCTGAGTAGAGAAGCGCAAGATCCCGCCGCCCTTTTCTGCGCGCTCCAGCGATAACTCCCGCGGCTAAAAATCCTTGAGGGGCGGTGACCCCGCCCGCTATTTTTTTGAAGTTTAATTGTTGTGACAACTTGAACCCTGATTCCCGAGCTAACCGACTTTTCCTCGGAAAAGAACGGCTGGACATACTGCCGGGAAGACAGGCCCCTCCCTTCCTTCGCTTATTTGCCGGACTGAATACACCGCATCACCCCGGATCATATTCCGTACAAACATCAAGGATAGAAACCGGGGTGTGCTAACCCGGTATTCTCCGCAAGGCCAAACAACAGATTCATATTCTGCACCGCCTGGCCCGCGGCCCCTTTAACCAGATTGTCGATCACCGACACGATCACCGCTTTTCCGTCAACCGCGGCAACACCGAGAAAGCACCTGTTGGTTCCCCGCACCCACTTGGTTTCCGGCATTTCCCCCTCCCGGGCCACCTCTACAAACTCCTCCCCGGCATAATATTCTTGGAAAATCCGGCGCAAGCCGGCGCTGTCCTGCGAACTGCAGAGCCTGGAGTAAACTGTACTCAAGATCCCCCGGGCTATTGGGATGAGGTGCGGTGTGAACACCGGGTCAACCGTCCTCCCGGCCAGAACCCCGGCATAGTAGGCGATCTCAGGGGTATGCCGGTGTCTCCCCACCCCATAAGCCTTCATGTTTTCAGTGCATTCAGCAAAGAGACTCCCCAGGGCCGGCCCCCTTCCGGCGCCGGATACCCCGGACTTGGAATCGATGATCACAGACTTTATGTCAACAAGATCGTTTTTAAGAAGCGGCGCCAGAGCAAGCAGAGCGCCGGTAGGATAACATCCCGGATTAGCCACCAGTTTTGCCGCGCTGATCTCTTGACGAAACAGCTCCGGAAGGCCGTAGACAGCCTCTGCCAGTAGTTCCGGGGCTCCATGAGGCTCGTTGTACCACTTCTCATAGAGCCTCAGATCCGGAAGACGAAAATCCGCGGCCATGTCGATCACTTTTTTCCCCTGTTCCAGCACCGCCCGCGCCGCGGGCGCCGAAACTCCGTGTGGCAAGGCCAAAAACACTACATCAGAGCGCTCGATCAGTTCCGGTACTCTGTCCATGTCAAGTATCTCCAGCTCTGCATACCCGCGCAGATAGGGAAAAACCTGATCCAGGGTCGAACCCGAAAACTCCCGCGAAGCCGCTCTTATTTCAGTTACCTCCGGGTGCCGGCAGAGGATTCTCGCCAGTTCCTCACCCACATACCCGGTTACACCAATAACCCCCGCGCTTAAAGCCATAGCCGTCTCTCCTATAATTTATTTTAATTTCTCTTTAGAATTTCATTATGCATAAAAGCAAATACAAAACTGCCTGCTTATTGAGATCCTTTTAAAATTTTCTTATAATTGGTAAAATGTCTGCCGCAGGCGCCGGCAAATCATATTTCAATTATTATACGCACTAATGTATATTTATGCAATACCCCGGAAATGAAATTTGATCATTTTAAACCGGCGCTGAGTCTATGCAGCCATATCCAAGGCTTGATTCCAGTGAAGCGACCATGATGGAGTTCCGGGTAACGGCATCAGGCGCAGCGAAGCTGCCGGCTATTTTGGAGGTCGGAAGCAGGATGTCGGATGTCGGAAATAGGAACAGTGCCAGAGCCGCCCGAAAATTGGAGGTCGGAGGCCGGATGTTGGAGGTCGGAAACGTCTTTTCCGAATTCTAACTTCAAACTTCTCACTTCCAGTCATAATAGGGAGCAAGCGGAATTCACCGGACCGGCAGACTACCTCTAAATAGACACTTGGCGCCGATATTAGAAAGAAATCGAAACCGGAGAGTCGAGAAGGATGGGGTTAACAGACCACCTTGACCTCATTCCCACAGCCGCGGCATTTATTCCCCTCAAGCCCCCTCATATCAGTTCCGGACCAGGACCGCTCTATCAGGAGGCTGCCGCAGCGCGGGCAAAAAGTATCGTTTTCATCCATTTCCCAAGCGTTGCCGATGTAGACGTTTTTAAGCTTGCGGCGGGCGATCCTGAGCGCTTTGGCCAGTGTCTGCAGCGGGGTCGCCGCTCTGTCGAACCGGTATTGGGGAAAGTAACGCGAAAAATGCAGAGGAAGCTCGGGATCAAGGGAGGCGATCCAGTCCACCAGAGCGTTGATCTCCTCGTCGCCGTCATTCATGCCGGGTACCACAAGGTTAGTGACCTCCACATGAGCCGACTTTTGAACGAGTTCCACAGTTTTCAGCACCGGCGCCAGACTGCCTCCGCAGGTTTTCCGGTAAAAGTCGTTAGTAAAGGCTTTAACGTCGATATTCAGGGCGTCGATACTGGGAAGCAGTTCCAACAGAGGTTTTTCTTGAACAAAGCCATTGGTAACGAGGACGTTTTTCAGACCTCTCTGACGAGCAATTTTTGCCGTCTCATAAACAAATTCATACCAGACCAGCGGTTCGGAATAGGTATAGGCGATGCCGATCGACGCCGAGTCCTTTTGCGCCTCCAGGGCAATTTCCACCAGTTTCTCAGGGGTGACATACCTGGCCGCAACAAAATTCCCCTGGGCGATCTCCCAGTTCTGGCAGAAGCCGCAGCGGAAGTTGCAGCCGAAGGTTCCCACGGAAAGGATGTTCATCCCCGGATAGTAGTGATAGAGAGGCTTTTTTTCTATGGGATCAACCGCGCAGGAGGTAACCCTGCCATAATTCAGTGAATAAAGGACCCCGTCAATATTTTGGCGTACGCGGCAGATGCCATATCCCCCATTCTTGATCTTGCAGTTGTGAGGGCAGAGACGACACCAAACCCGCTCTTCATCTAATCGTTCGCAGCACATCGCTTCTTGCACTGATAAAACCCCCTACCGGTAGCGGATCACTTCGAAGCGGAAAAGCTCTGCCTCGTCTCCGGGAGAAATCCCCGCTTTTTGGCAGGCAATGCCGATCTGCTGATCCACGGAGTCCACACCCTCCAGGTCAGGGAGCAGCAGCCCTGTTTTCCTGCCGCTTTTAACGATAACCCCATAGCGCTTCGCATCCAGTTCATCCCTTGAAGATACCGGCGCCGGGGGAGTCAAAACATCAACGGAAAAATCAATTTCAGGAAGTTCGCTCAGTTCCACCGGCCAAAAACGGGGATCCTCCACCCCGGCGGCTACCGCGTTGTGAATGATCTCAGATGCGATATTTTTACGGGAAGGCTCGAATGTACCGATACAGCCGCGCAGCCGGCCAGACTTTTTCAGGGAGACAAAAACGCCTGCTCTCTCCTCCATACCTTCGGGAACAGGCTGCGGAACAGGCATGATCTCGCCTGTACGCAGATAGTATTCCAGGCTTCTTCTGGCCAGCTGAGTGTGCGCCGATCCGCCAATACGGAACCCCGCCACCAGATAGCCGACGCCAAAAGGGCCCTCATAGGAATATATCTTCGGCTCAGCCTCAAAATTATCCAAGGCCCCCATCAGCATAATGATGGGTCGCAGCCCGCACTCTCCGGCATCCTCAGCCAGGTCGTCCGCAATATTTAGAATCCTTTCCGCATCCATCTGCTCCAGTGATTCTTTGATGATCCGATCAAATTCCCGCCCGCGCGGGCTGTAGCCTGCGGGAGCTCCCGGTTGCAGGCGGTGCGAGAGATCACCGCTGGCGATCAGCGCGATACGCCTGGGGGAACGCTGGAGCACCCTACCCAGGGCCTGTCCGAACCCAAAAAGCCTTTGCCGCGGCAGCATGCTTATGCCGAAGGCGACGACCGCCGCCTCTACACCGGCCTGCTCCAGATAATAGAGGGGTACCGTAATACCATGGTCAAGAGAGCCGGGGTCATGAACATACCAATTATCCATGTCTACCCCTACTGTCTCAACCCCCTCCTGCTCCGCCTCCCGGGCGATCCGGCGCGCCAACTCCAGGTCGTTCTCCACCTGAAAAGATACCTGAGGAGCGCCGAAAGCCGCAAAATCTCCGCAAATTTCCGGGGTTCGCAAATACCCCAGCTGTCTGCGCAGAAAGATGCCATGCGAGCTGATAAAAACCAAAACCTGCGGGCTTTGTTCCGCTATAGAGGATGCCCATTCCCGCATGGCTGCAGTCGTGCTCTTCACCTTCTGCAGTTCGTCCCCGCCGATATCGGGAATAATAATCGGAGGGTGCGGCGATAAACCGGCACAGATCAGCATTTAATACACCGCCTTTTTGTTTGATCGTTCCAGGGTTTAAAGCTCTTTCTAAATATTAGTTCATTATTTCAGCGGAATGGGTGTAAATCCCTTCTTAAATTTTCCCACGCAAAATAAAATCGTCAATCATATGTCGGGTCTTCAGGCGCCGGATCCCCGGCGAAGAAACGAATTACGCCGGCATAAATGCTCCAGGCCAGCTTATTCTGATGGATAGGATCAGCGAGCAGTTTTTCTTCCCGCGGGTTGGACAGGAAACCAACCTCGATGATGGCAGCCGTACACTTATGGCCGCGTAAAACAAAAAAATCCTCCGGCTTGATCCAGCGGTCGGTTTCACCAAATGTCTTGATCAGTTCCTTTTGCATCAACCCGGCCAGGCGCTTGCTCTCTTTTGACTTGGGATGATAGAAAACCTGGGCGCCCCAGCACTCGGTAAGAGGGATACTGTTGGCGTGAATACTGATAAAGAGGTCGGCCTGGTACTTTTCCGCCAACTCCACCCGGGCTGCTAGATCATCCTTATGCTTTACTCCTGACGGCGCCTTCCCCTCTTCACTGAGGTCATAGTCCCCTTCCCTGGTCATGACCGCCGTAGCCCCTGCCTGTCTTAAATAGGCAGACAATCGCTTGGCTATGGCCAGGTTGACATCCTTTTCCCGGATGCCGCTTTTCCCTACACACCCGGGATCTATTCCGCCATGGCCGGCATCGACAACGATCACCTTGCTGGCAACGCTCCAGGAAAGAGCCTCCACAGCCCTGCGCTCCCGGCCGGATATATAATAGGGATAGAGGGCGCACCCCGCCAGTAGCAGCGCCATCACTGCAAAAACCGCCTGTCGTCTGGGACGAAAAACCCTGAAGAAGATAAAATTTCGCACAACCGGCCCCCCTTACTTTTTCTCCTCAAATTTTATGCAAAAGGAGGGCCGATTATCCGCCAGCCTCGGCTTCGGGTTTCAAACTCCCAATTAAAAAGCGACCCGCAACGGTCCGCTGAAAAATAAAAGTGACGGAGGGTTTCCGCCACTTGAGCTTAACGCTTGGAGAATTGTGGGGCTTTGCGGGCTTTCTTGAGACCGTATTTCTTTCTTTCCTTCATTCTGGGATCTCTTGTTAAAAACCCGGCTTTTTTAAGATGAGGCCGAAGATTTGGGTCTGCTTTCAATAAAGCCCGTGCCAGGCCAAGGCGAACAGCTCCCGCCTGTCCGCTGACGCCGCCGCCGTTGACATTGGCAATAACGTCAAAGCGGCCAGTCAGCTTGGTGAGTTCCAGCGGCTGCTTGGCTAAAACCTGTTGCGTGCTCGTATTAAAATACTCCTCCAGGGGTTGCCCGTTGACGATGACCTTCCCATCGCCCGGCACTATCCTCACACGCGCGATTGATTTTTTACGTCTTCCCGTTCCTTGATAGAGCACCTGCGCCAAAAGTTGTTACCCCCTTTCTGCTGAAGTAGTTATTCGGAAACTCCCCAGCGAGTCTCCACACTGCTTTGCGGTTTGGA
>DHAA01000003.1 GCA_002397275.1 Thermacetogenium sp. UBA4966
ATATCTCTCTGCCACCGCCGGCAGGGATATCATCCGCCAATTTGCTGACAGAGCAGCCCCCATGCATCTCCTTTACCGCATAATATACCCGCGTTTATCTCCCTCTAGTCCCCTACCGTCCAAATGGCACCTCCTCAAGACAGGAGAAAAACCACGGCCGGGAAATGCTAGATGTAATACATGTAATGACCCTTTTCTGTTTGCTTCTTTGATTCCTCTACCAGGTCTTGCAGTGTCAAGGAATCCAACGTTACCGCAATCGAATCCCTCACTTTAGCCCAGACCATACGCGTCACGCAGCCTTCGGCGCGCTCACATTCTTCCGGGTAGTCCTCGCTGACGCAACCGACCGGAGCGATGGGACCCTCCAAAGCACGGATAATCTCGCCGGTTGTAATGTCCTTAGGCTGTTTAGCCAGTATATACCCGCCCTGAGCGCCGCGGATACTCTTCACTATGCCCGACTTTTTCAGCGGCGCCATCAGCTGCTCCAGGTAGCCTTCGGAGAGCCCCTGGCGCTCCGCGATGCTGTTCAGAGTAATCGGGCCGCTATTTTGATATATAGCCATATCCAGTATAGCCCTTAAACCATACCTGCCTTTTGTTGAAAACTTCATCTCTGCTTCACCTCACCGTCTAACAGGATCAATATGCGACGCGTTCCGGATGAGAATAAACGCTGAATCGCCGCCCCCTGGCGAAACCGATAACGGTAATCCCCAAATCGTCCGCCAGTTCCAGGGCCAAATCTGTGGGCGCAGAACGAGAAACCAGGATCGCCACCCCCATCTTGGCGATTTTAAGAAGAATCTCGGAGGAAACACGCCCGCTGAAAACAATCACCTTATCCCGGAGAGCTATCTCCTCGAAGAAACACTGCCCGAATATTTTGTCGAGCGTGTTGTGGCGCCCGATGTCCTCCTGGAACATGATGATCTTGCCGTCCTCCGCCAGAGCGGCGTTGTGAACCCCCCCGGTGCGCCGGAAAAGGTGAGACTTGTTTTGCAGATCCTCAATCATCCCGGACACCTCGCCCCTGCTGACCTTGTTTTCAGCGGTAACAGCTTTACAGAGCAGGGCGTCGTTGGAAAAGTAGAATGATGCCCGGCCGCGCCCGCAACAGGGATTTATGTAACGCTTTAAAAACATTTTTTCGGAAATGTTCCGGGTGCTCCTGTTAGTTTCAACATAAGCCAGTCCCTGCTCCTCATCGATCGCCATGTCCCTCAGATCATCCCGCTTGCGCAAAATCCCCTCTGCGCATAGAAAACCTAAAGCCATATACTCCAGGTACATGGGAGAACAAACAACGGTAGCCAGTTCCTCGTTGTTGACATAGATCGTCAGGGCTTTTTCCTTGACAACCAGGTCTCTCTCGTCGCGCCACCCATTCTCATCCACCTTACGAACCAGGCGCTCAAAGTACGGCGTCCCCCGGTCAGGTACTATTTCATCCGCTGCCATATCCCGCCAACTCTCCCGGTATAATTTTACGATTACCATATCCCAACGGCAAATCCTAAATCCTTATCGAATTAATAAGGTTTCTGTAATAAAGATACTAAATCAAGAGCTCCTCTGTCAAGAAGCGGCTATTTAATTTTCCCCAGATCGTATGGAGTCTCCTGGTAAACATAGTAATTCAACCAGTTGGAATACAGTAAATTGGCGTGCCCCCTCCATCTCACAACCGGATTCTGATCAGGGTTATCGCCTGGATAGTAGTTTTTGGGAAGTTCAACGGCTAACCCCTTCTCCCGATCGCGGTCGTACTCATGCTTCAAGGTCAGCGGATCATATTCCGAGTGGCCTGTGATAAAAATCTGCCGGCCGCCCTTCGTGGCCGCTATATAAACGCCGGCCTCCTTTGATTCGGAGAGTATTTCCAGCCGCGGCTCCTTTTCCAGATCCTCTCTTTTTACTTCCGTATGACGCGACACCGGCACATAAAACTCATCGTCGAAGCCGCGCAGAAGCTTGACGTTGTTTCTGTTGACAGTATGGGAAAAGACTCCGAACATCTTTTTTGCCAGCGGATATTTGGGGATTCCAAAATAGTGGTAAAGCCCTGCCTGAGCCCCCCAACAGATATGGAATGTGGAAAAGACGTGACGCGTACTCCACTCCATAATCTCCTGCAGTTCTTCCCAGTAGGCCACATCTTCAAAATCCATCTGTTCCACCGGAGCGCCTGTGATCACCAGCCCGTCGAATTTCTGATCCGCTATTTCGTCAAAGGTGTTGTAAAAAGTGAGCAAGTATTCCTCAGACGTAGTTTTGGAAGTGTATGTGCGCGGGTGCAGCAGAACGATCTCCACCTGCAGCGGCGAATTCCCGAGCAGGCGCAGCACCTGGATCTCCGTGACCTGCTTAACGGGCATCAGATTAAAAATTGCAATTCTGAGAGGGCGTATATCCTGGTGAAACGCACGATCTTCGTGCATGACGAAGATGTTTTCGCTGTTGAGAACTTCTGTCGCTGGAAGACTATTGGGTATCTTGATCGGCATCTAGTTTCCCCTTCGTATTAATCCTATTATATTGGTAGGATTTTTACATATAAGATACTAGAATGCGCCCTCCCTGTCAAGGCTTTTTAAAGATTGCCCCGCCGCTTTGCCGCCGCCCGGCCAAGCGGGCAGACGCTGAGGCATCTGCCGCAGAAGCTGGCCCGGTATCCAGGGGACAAGGCGGCGTCCAGCCTTTCCGCGGGGGTAATGCCAACAAGATCCGCTCCTTGCTCCCTGGCAAACCGGCGCAAGCTAACCGCCAAATCTTCCATAATCTCTCCTCCGTTCCCGATTTCAGCTGCGAATGGGCGTCAACTGCCCATCCGCAGCCGTAACCCTTCTCAGGTCATTACTGTTTAAGATCCTCTGCCACAGGAACAAACATTTTCTCCGCTAATGCTTCCGGGGTCTGTTCAGTAGTGATAATCCCGGCAGTTTTCAGATCCTTAATCGCCCGAAGGAGATCCTCCTGCGCTGCCTTGACCGATGGAACATATTTATATTTGGTTAACAGTTTGGTGTTCCCGTCTACGGTACCGCCGGTATACTTCGCCTCTATCCCCAGTTTCGCCGCTTCCTCACGGTTCTCATCCACCCAGAGAGTGGCCTTCATTAAAGCCCGCGTAATTGCCGCGGCGGTTTCCCTGTCATTGTCAATTGTTTTTCCGCTGATGGCGACAAAGCAGCAGTATTGATCCGCGTACGGTTTAGTTTCAGCCAGGCTCATGATCAACCGTCCCTTTTCCTTGTCCAGGATAAACTGCCCGAAGGGATCGGTAACGGCAACAACGTCGACTTCTCCCTTGTCCATGGCCGTCTCCAACTGGTCGGGAGGGAAGGCGCGCCATTCAACATCCTTTTTCCAGTCAATGCCCGCCCGGTTCAAGGCCACCGCCATAAAGTTCATCGGACCGGCGCCGATGGCGTCAACCCCGATCGTTTTGCCGCGCAGGTCCTCAATCTTTTCGACGCCCGAATCATTGGCGGCAACCGCTTCTTCATCGACCGTCAGGGAACCGGCGGTCGGTTCATCCAAGCCTGCCAGCAAGCGCAATAAAGTGGATTTTCCGCAGCCGCTTGGGCCTAAGAGGGAAACGAAACTCCCGGCCTCTACCTCCAGGCTGACGTCGCTCAGCGCGGTCACCTCCTGGCCGTTGTCATTGGGAAAAACCTTGGTAACGTTTTTCAGAATAATTTCTCCTCTTCCTTCTGTGACCATCTCTGCCCATCCTCTCCCCATGGGGTTTACTGCGCGGCGCAGCCGTTCCCGTCATGCTCAATTCTTAAAAAGCAGGAATGCAGCTGCCCTGATATTTATCTTCCAGGAATTCCTTCACTTCTGATGACTGCAAGGCTTCCCCCAGCTTTTTGATCGCTTCTTTGTCCTTATCTTCGGGCCGCACCGCCAAAACGTTGGCAAAAGGTGAGTCCTTATCCTCTATAAAAAGTGAATCCTTGACCGGATTGAGATCGGCTTCCAGGGCATAATTGCTGTTGATGACACACAGATCAAGATCCTCAAGGGAGCGGGGAAGAATTGCCGCGTCCATCAGTTTAATCTGTAGATTTTTCGGATTATCGGCGATATCCTTGTCCGTAGCGGTAACCCCGGCGCCCTCTTTGAGTTTCAGAAGGCCGGCCTTTGCCAGAACAGCCAAAGCCCTGCCGCCGTTGGTGGCGTCATTGGGAATGCCTACCGACGCCCCGTCCGCCAGTTTATCCAGACCGGTGATCTTTTTGGAGTAGACACCCATGGGCTCGGTATGCACCTTGACCGTCCACACCAGGTTGGCGTTGTTTTTCTTGTTGTAGTCCTCCAGGTAAGGAATATGCTGGAAGTAATTGGCGTCAATCTGCCCGTCCTTGAGAGCGGGATTCAACAAAACGTAATCGGTGAACTCTTTGATCTCCAGATCGACGTTCTCCTTCTCCAGTATAGGCTTAACAACTTTCAGAATCTCAGCATGCGGCTTTGAAGTGGCGCCCACAACCAGTTTCTCAGCCTCGGCTGCGGTTTTCTTGGCGTTGTCGGTATCCGCTCCCTCTTTAGTCTCGCACCCCGCTAGAGTTACCAGCAATACCAGGCAACCAATCAGCGCCAATACTTTTTTCACCTTGCTCATCGCTCATTAACCCCCTTTTAATTCCGTAGATCTCATCGCCAGGCTTACGCTGTCTGAAGCACCCGTCTCTTGATATTATCCAGGGCCGGGCCATCCCGGCCCCGGTTTAAACCCAGCGGATTACGGCCTCATCGCCTACCGCCGCTCTGCTGCCGGAAGAGCTTCCGCATCCGCAAACTGCTAACCCTGAAACAGCGCCGTGCTCAAATACCTCTCTCCGGTGTCCGGAAGTATAGCCACAATCAGCTTGCCTTTGTTCTCCGGCCGTTTGGCGATCTGAATGGCGGCAAAAGCGGCCGCACCTGAAGAAATACCGACCAGCAAGCCCTCTTCACGCGCCAGACGCCGCCCGATTTCAAAGGCTTCCTCGTTCTTGACTTTAAAGATCTCGTCGACCACATCGAAATTGAGGACATCGGGAACAAATCCGGGACCGATACCCTGAATCTTGTGGGGGCCGGGGCTGCCTCCGGAAAGTACCGGGGAGTCAAAGGGCTCTACGGCGATGGCTTTGACCTCGGCTTTGCGCTTTTTAATTACTTCTGCTACTCCGGTGATCGTCCCGCCGGTACCCACGCCGCCGACGACAATGTCTACCTTGCCGTCGCTATCAGCCCAGATCTCTTCGGCGGTGGTGGTGCGGTGGATAGCCGGATTGGCCGGGTTTTTAAACTGCTGGGGAACAAAGGAGTGAGGGGTCTGAGCCGCCAGCTCTTCCGCTTTCCTCACAGCCCCTTTCATCCCATCCGCGCCCGGGGTCAAGACGAGTTCCGCACCGTAAGCTTTTAACAGGTTACGGCGCTCTACGCTCATGGTGTCGGGCATGGTGAGGATCAGCCTGTATCCCTTGGCCGCGGCCACGAAGGCCAGAGCGATCCCGGTGTTGCCGCTTGTGGGCTCGATCAAGATGGTGCCTTTACCGATCAGTCCTTTGTCTTCCGCGTCTTTGATCATGCTGTAGCCGATCCGGTCTTTGACGCTTCCGGCCGGGTTAAAAGATTCCAGCTTGACAACTACGTCCGCCTCCAAACCTGCGGCAACCCGGCTCAATTTCAACAGCGGTGTCTTACCGATTAAGTCAGTTAAATTGTTTGCTATTCTCGCCATTTTTCTTTTTACCTCCTGATTTTATTTTTTATAATCATAACTCTCCAGACAAACCGGCCGATAATCCGTCCCCTCACCTCCAACTACAAGATAACTGCATTAATACTAATATCATTACTCTTCGCCCGGCGAACGCTACCCTCTCCTCTTCCGCCGCTATCGCGATGTCTCAAGTACCGATCCTGGGCATCGGCAGACTTCTTCTCCTTTCCTTCCAGATATAACGGCTGCTCAAAATAACGCTCTTTCTACATCTCCTTCACCGCTCTCGTCATAGCGCGGATATTCTCCAAAGGGGTCGAGGTGCTCAACCCGCAGGCCGGAGAAATGATATCGATGCCCTCCCTGACGAGCCTGCGCGCCCGGCCGCCAACCTTATCCGCTGTGCCGAACTGAAGCAGGTAGGTGCTGACATTGCCCATGGTAACCAGCTGAGGATATTCCCTCTTTAATGCCTGCAGGTTGACCATGGCGTCGGTGCTGACGGCATCGGATCTGATCTGCGCAATATACCGCTTTACAGGCTTGATATTCCCGCAGATATGCACGATCACAGGTGCGTCCAGGGCATGGATGCCGTCGCAGATCTTATTTAAATACCTGACGGCATACTCTTCAAACATCCTCGGCCCCAGAATCTCCCCGGTGGCGGTGGGGTCTCCGATGGTGATCAGCGTCGCTCCATTGCCGAGCAGCAGCCCGGCGTATTCAAGCAGCAGATCGCTCACATAATCAACCACCCTGTGGGCGTTCTCCTTATCCTTCCTCAGCTCTCTGAGAAAAATCATCGGGTCAACGACAGATGCCGCGGTGCTGATCGGCCCGGTGAGATTCCCGATCACCGGTATTTCAGGATATTTATTGGATAGGCGATAGCCCGCCTGAACAACCGTACCGATCCTCTCCGACTTCTCCAAGCCCTGCCCGTCTCTTGGCTCGAACTTCGCTGCAGAGGAAAATTTCTCTTTTTCAATCTTAGGCTCGCACTCTAGACTGCCGTAATTGACCTCGCTTCCCAGCGCTTCGGCTTCAACGGTCAGGCAGAAAGGGATCCCCAGATTCTCAAAGCCTGTGTTCTCATAGACATCCCAGGCCAGCTCGGACATCAGATGATCATCGCGGTGTGCCTGCGGGAAGGTATGCCCCTCCTTTTTCATCACATCGACAACAGCCGCGTTCATCATCCCTCC
>DHAA01000084.1 GCA_002397275.1 Thermacetogenium sp. UBA4966
TGTAAAGTGAGGTTGAAAATGAAAATAGCAAAAAGAGTTTATACGTAATATAATATTTTAGTGTGTGATACTAAATTACCTAGGAGTGAAGCCAGTGGCAGATGAAAGGCCGCGCAAGGTGGCGGTGCTGATCGGCGGACGATCCTCCGAGAGGGAGATTTCTATAAAAACCGGGAAGCAGATCGCAGGCGCTCTTGCCGGAAAGGGCTATGACATGAAAGAGATAGATCCGGCAAACGCTCTTGTAAGCAGCCTCCAGGATTTTCAGCCGGATGTGGTGTTCATTGCGCTGCACGGAAAATATGGAGAAGACGGGACCATTCAAGGGCTTTTGGACCTGCTCGGTTTCCCTTATACGGGATCCGGCGTGCTTTCCAGCGCTTTGTGCATGGATAAGGCAGTCGCTAAAAAGCTGATGATCTATGAGGGGATTCCTACCCCCTCGTTCCGTATCATAACAGAGCCGTTGGAACAGGGAGAAGAGAACGGCTTAATCAAGGAATTAGGATTACCCCTGGTGGTGAAGCCCGCCAATCAGGGTTCAGCGATTGGCGTCTCCATCGTCAGGAAAGCGGTTGATCTGGGAAAAGCACTAGGCACGGCGCTAAAGTATGATCAAGCGGTTTTGTTAGAGAAATTCGTAGAGGGCATCGAGCTTACCGCCTCTGTTCTGGGTACAAGGGAACCGCGGGTGCTGCCCCTGATCGAGATCGTTTCCGAAACAGAATTTTATGATTATACCGCAAAATACAGCCTGGGGATGAGCCATCACATTATACCGGCTCGTATTTCTCCTCAAGCAGCGGCAAAGGTAGAAGAGTTGGCGCTGAGAACGTATCGGGCTATGGGCTGCCGTCAGCTTGCCCGGGTTGATTTTATGTTAAACGAGCAAAGCGAGCCATTTGTCCTAGAGACGAATACAATTCCGGGAATGACCGAGACCAGCCTTTTCCCGGATTCGGCCAGAGCAGCGGGGATCTCTTTTGCAGAGCTGGTTTCCCTGCTTGTTGATGAGGCGTTTATCTTAGCCAAAGAGACAGAAGCGAATGCCTGATTTCTAGACTATGACCGGCAATGCTTCCGGCGTTCAAAAGCGATTTTTGCAGAAAGGATGGACAAGTTTATTTTAACGCTCAAAAGGATCAGTATCAAAAGAGGTGTTAACACTGCGGAACAGCGAGAACTTAAAATCTAAGATCCACAGCATCGACAACAGAGGCTATAAAGCCTATCAAGAGCTCAAGGGCGCCTATGATTTTGGGCCCTACCAGTTATTCATCGATCATGTGCAAGGGGACCCTTTTGCCGCGCCCTCCAGGGTCAGAATTCAGGTAAAGCAGGAGAGAGCAAAATTTCCACTCTCCTTGTTTCGGGAGAGGGCGCGCAAAATTGCTCTCTGCGATTACCTGGCCAGATGCTTTGACCTGGCGACGAGGAAATTTTGCGCGGGAAACAGGGGCACAGGAAAAAGCGGCCTTGTTTTTATTGACGCCGGAAGGCAGGAAGTGCTGGAAAGAAGCGCCGTGGCGATCAACGAAGATTATGTGGAGGCGCGCTTCTTCTGCGGACTTCCGGCCAGAGGGCGCACTGTGCTGGGGAAGATCGCTGAAAAGATGTTCTTTCAGGAACTCCCTCAAGTTGTCGAAGACAGCCTGTTATATGAGAGGGTCAACCAAAGAGAGTTGGCGGAGCATGTTTACCTGGCGGAAGACCAGGAATACATCAGGGATTCCCTTACCGGCCAAGGACTGGTCGCCTTTGTGGCTGAAGGCTCAATCTTACCCCGGCGAAGCGGTGTGAGTGATTTGCCTTTAACCGGCAGAGTGATACCCTTGTCCAGTCCTCCATCTCTTGAAGTATCCTTCAAAACTCCCAATCAAGGCGAGATAAGAGGGATGGGGATTCCCACAGGGGTTACCCTGATTGTTGGCGGGGGTTATCATGGGAAATCTACGCTTCTGCACGCCATAGAGCGAGGCGTCTACAATCACCTGCCGCAAGATGGCAGGGAATGGGCGATCACAATTAAGGACGCGGTTAAAATTAGGGCAGAAGAGGGGAGAAGGATTGAAAAGGTGGATATTAGCCCTTTCATCAATGATCTTCCCTTTGGGGAGGATACCCGCCGTTTTTCTACAGATAATGCCAGCGGGAGCACCTCCCAGGCTGCCAATATCATCGAGGCGCTGGAAATGGGCTGCAAACTGTTGCTCATCGATGAGGATACCAGCGCCACTAATTTTATGATCCGTGATGGAAGGATGCAGGCTCTTGTTACCAAGGAAAGGGAGCCCATTACCCCCTTCCTGGATCAAGTGCGCCCATTATATGAAGAGCAGGGTGTTTCCTCCATTTTGGTCATCGGGGGCGCCGGCGATTACTTAGATGTGGCTGATCAGGTCGTTTTAATGAACGAGTACAGTCCAACGGATGTCGGCAAAAAAGCTAAAGAGTTGTGCCGGGAGTACCCGTCCTTCCGGGCGCCGGAGAGGAGAAATAGTTTTGGAAAGTTGGAGCCCAGGGCGCCTTATGCGGAGAGCTTTGACCCGCAGCGGGGAAGGAAAACAAAGGTGGGAGCTAAGGGAATAGATGTCGTGCAATTCGGCAGCTATCAGATTGATCTTGATGATGTGGAACAGCTGATCGATCCCAGCCAGACCAGGGCTATCGCGGACATCATCTATTACGCCTGGAAAAAGTACTTTAATGGACGCTGCTCTTTGAGCGATGCTGTCAGACACATAGAAAGCGACTTAGACAGGTACGGACTGGAAGTGGTTTCGCCATTCAACGAAAAAAGCGGGGATTATGCCAGGCCGCGCCCCTTTGAAATTGCCGCGGCGATCAACAGGCTGCGGAGCCTGAAAATCCGCTGAAGGGAGGCTGCAGCCAGTGGAAAGCAAAAAAGTTGTTTGCCTGGGGGATAGCCTTACCTTTGGTTATCCTTACGGGCCGGATGTGTCCTGGGTAGCTTATGTCGCCGGCCGATCTCCGCTGCAGTTGATCAATGCCGGCGTCAACGGGGACACCATAGAGGATATGGAAATAAGGTATCAAAGGGATGTCCAAAGCCACCGCCCCGATTTTCTAATGATATTTGGGGGTACAAACGATGCCTATCGCTTTGAGATCTCCTCTGCCGAAGCCGTTTATCACCTGGAGAGAATAATCAGGAAGGCTCAGGACGACAAGATCAGTCCCCTTGTGGCTTTGCCTATGCATTGTCTGGATGAGTATGCGGCGGAAAGGATTAAGCGCTTGCGTAGTGATGAACAGGAGCTGGCTGAATGGTATAGTTTGCCTTGTCTCGATTTTGCCATGGCCTTTGCTGATCCTGAAGGGATGGTGAGGGATGAACTCTACCTGGACGGCGTTCACCCCAACACCGCGGGCTATGAGTCCATGGGGAAGACAGCGTTGAGCTTCTTTCAAAGCCTTTTCCAGAGGTAGTCGGGGTTGGAGTTTTTGAAGGCGGTCAGGATCCGCTCCCGCACCCCGGGGAACTCTTCCTCCAGGCTTGCCACGAGCAGTTTCATCTTTTCGCGCTGGGTGTGATGATCCTGAGGACAGGGGTTTTTGACTACAGGAAACTTGAAGGTATCTGTGAAATGAATTATGGTTTTTTCACGCACATAAATAAGCGGCCTGATCAGAGTAACCTCTCTTCTGGAGAGATAACTGACCGGCTGCATCAGTTTGATCCTGCGCTCATAAAAAAGAGACAGGAAAAATGTTTCTATGGCGTCATCCAGGCTGTGAGCCAGAGCTACTTTATTGCATCCCATCTGTTTGGCTGCGATATGCAGCGCTCCGTTGCGCATCTTGCTGCAGAGAGAACAGGGGTTTGGCTCTTTGCGGTATTCAAAGACGATGGGAGCGATTTTAGTGTGTACCTGTGACCGGCTGACGCCGATACCCCGGCAAAAATCACTGATCCCCGCCATTGAATTGCCGAAACCGAGGTCTACCGTAACGGCGTGTAAACCAAACTTGACCGGGGAGAACTTTCTCATCTCATTTAAAACATAGAGGAGAGTCATGCTGTCTTTGCCCCCGGAAAGACCGACGGCTATCCGGTCGTCTTCCCGGATCATGCGGTGTTCGCCGACGGCCTGTCCGGCAGGTTTCCATAAAGAGTCGTGAAAGCGTCTTTTTTTCATTATCAATCCCCCACAATGTATTATTTACACTGCATTTTTTGGACATCCGAGCTTCTCCTGGTTTATAATGCAGAGGAAGGAGTATCCCAATGTTTAATATAGCACTTGTGGAACCGGAAATACCACAAAACACAGGCAATATCGCTCGCCTTTGCGCCGCGACCGGCTGCCGGCTCCACCTCATCGAGCCGCTTGGTTTTTCCCTGCAGGACCGGCGCTTGAAAAGAGCAGGGCTTGATTACTGGCATCTGGTGGATGTCCGTATTCATGATACTTTTGAAGAGTTAAAGGCAGAATACCCGCATGCCGGATATTATTATATAACAACGAAAGGGAAACGCTATTATACTGAATTTGATTTTCTGCCGGGTGATTTTTTTGTCTTCGGAGCGGAGACACATGGCTTGCCTGAGGAGTTGTTAACTGCAAACGGAGGATCGTGCCTGCGTATACCCATGGTTGCGGGCGCCAGGTGCTTAAATCTGTCTAATTCCGTAGCGATAGTAGTTTATAACGCCCTTCATAAACAAATGTTTAGAGGGCTAAGCTAGCATAAAGAAGGGATGGTTGCCATGATGGCGGAGCAGAACCTGTTGCCGCGCTCCTTCTGGGTGGAGCTATTGCGCCTATATGATGAATTTATGAAAACAGGAAAAACCGACGAAGAAACCATCGACATGCTGGAGAAGGCCGGGCTTTTAAGAGAGGGTACGCTCATTAGTCAGGAGATCATGAACGCCTTCCCCCATTTAGAGATCAAAGAAGTGGAACCATTGGCGAGGAGGGGAGTTCGGGATAAGATTGTGGAGAATTTAAAGAGCTCGGTCGACTGATTTTCTGTGACTTGACAGTAACTGCACAGCAGAGTAAGATAATGAGGCAAGGGCGTATAGCTCAGCTGGGAGAGCACCTGGTTCGCACTCAGGAGGTCAGGGGTTCGAATCCCCTTACGTCCACCAGTAACAACAAGGCATCCAGCGATTGGGTGCCTTTTCCATTGGTCGATGGGAGACCGTTAAATTGGCCTATTATTTTTGTGGAAAGGAGCAAGACGATATGGGCGCCGTTATTAATGTTTCTATGCTGAACAAGGACGTTTTGAAAAAAGCAACCGCTCCGGTTATCCTCTGCTCCTTTCCGAACCGGGTGGCGCGGTTGATTGAAGGTGGGCAATATACCCCGCTGAACCTGAATATAAGGTTGGCGGAAGAATTGATGAAATACCCACCCGAACAGCGACCCCGGAGGGCTAACTACGAAGTGATGTCGATTGTCTCTCAGTGCAGAGCGCCGACGTTGCTTGAAGATTATGAAATCCTTTTTGACCCGCGTTATGACATTGACGCCATTAAGGTTTTCACCGAATTAGCCCGGCGGCAAAAGGTCGTCGTCAAATGGTGCGGCAGGCTGAACGGAAATTCGCTGGAGTATGCCACGCCGGATTACAAGGATTATCAGTTATTCAGAATGCAGGACTATGACATTATCTGTGTCATATAAGGGAGGAACAGAGAGCTATGAAATATGCTGATTTAATCAACTTCAACCCCATCGACAGCGTGATTCAACTGACCGATGCCAATGACAAAAACATAGCCGCCGGTCTGGTAAAGAGCTATGTGATGTCCGACGATATGGCGGACAAGCTGAAGAACAACATGCTGTCCCAGCTTCGGTTGGAGGATGTCGTCGATAACAAGGGGGTCCTCCTTGTCGGTAACTACGGCACAGGTAAATCACATTTAATGTCGGTCATCTCCGCGGTTGCCCTCGACGCCGATAATCTTGCAAATTTACAGAATAAAAAATTCACGGAAGACGCCAAGTGTCTCGCCGGGCGCTTTGAGGTGCTGCGCATTGAGATCGGCGCCTCGCAGATGTCCCTCCGCAACATTATTCTGAACAAGGTTCAGCAGGATTTTGAGGCACGCGGCCTTTCCTTCTCGTTCCCCGCGGAGAAAGACATCATCACAAACAAAGATGTTTTGCTGAAGATGATGGAGATTTTCTCCTCGAAATACCCGGAGAAAGGATACCTGGTCGTGGTCGACGAGTTCCTCGACTACCTCGGCAGCCGGAAGGCCCAGGAGGTCAAGCTCGACCTGGGATTTATGCGCGAGCTGGGCGAAATCATCAAGAACACCCGCCTGCGCGCCATCATCGGCATGCAGGAGAAGCTGTTTGACAACCCCAATTTCTCATTTGTATCGGAAACATTGAGCCGCGTCAAAGATAGGTTTGAGCAGGTTATCATCCGTAAAGAGGATACGGCTTACGTCGTTTCCGAAAGAATCCTGAAAAAGACGCCGGAGCAGAAGGCCGCAGTCCGGGAACACCTGCTGCCGTTCTGCAGCCTGTATTCCAATATGTCCGAGCGGATTGAGGAATATGTTGACCTGTTCCCGATCCATCCCGCCTACATCGAAGTCTTCAACAAGATATACATCATCGAAAACCGCCACATTCTGAAGAACATTTCCGAAATCATCCGGCGCATTCTCAATGATGAGATTACCGAGGAGGCGCCCGGCATCCTTTCCTTCGACAGCTACTGGGCGTTCATCAAGGAAAACCTCGCCCTCAGGACGGACGCCGGCATCAAGGAGGTTGTGGAAAAGAGCGGCATGCTCGAAGACATTGTCAACCGCTCCTTTCCCAAAAAGCTGTATAAGCCGCTGGCTTTGCAGATCATCCACGCCCTCAGCGTGCACAGGCTGACCACCGGCGATATCACCATTCGCTCAGGCCTTACCGCCGAGAACCTGCGTGACGACCTGTGTCTGTATCTGAAAGGCATGCCGGATCAGAGCTCCGACACGCTGCAGTCAATTGTGCAGATTGTGCTGAAGGACATCATGACCACGGTGAGCGGCCAGTTTATCGAGCATAGCGCCGACAACGGCCAGTATTACCTTGACCTCAAGAAAGACATCGACTACGACGAGAAAATCACCCAGCGGGCTGCCATCATGGACGATGACAGCATGAACAATTATTTCTACGATGTGGTCTATTACTGTCTGGATTGGGAGCAGAAAGAACACGTCACCAATTTCAAAATCTACGAGCATACCCTGAATTGGGCCTCGCACAATATCTTCCGCCGGGGCTACTTGTTCCTGGGCACGCCGGAGAATAGGCCGACCGCTCAGCCGCCGGAGGATTACTATATTTACTTCATCCCGCCGTATAGTAATGAAACCTATATCGACGAGAAAAAGCCGGATGAAGTGTTCTTCATTTTCAAGCCCAACGAGGAATTCAAAAACACGCTGAAGCTTTATTCCGCGGCCTTGATTATGAAAGACCTGGCCGAGGAAAAGAACAAGAGCGCCTATCACAACAAGGCGGAAGTGTTCAAGAAAAAGCTGACAAAATTCCTCAGCGAGAACAAGAACACCTGCTTTGAGGTTATTTACAAGGGTGAGAAGAAACAGCTCATGGCGGTTATGGGGAACCGGTACAAGCCCGCCAATCCGTTCAAAGAAACCATCGACCTGGTTGCTTCCATATGTCTGGATGGCTGGTTTAACGAGAAGTATCCAAAAATGCCGCTCTTTAAAACGCAGATCACGCTCCGCAACCTCGCGGAGACGATTCGCGCGGGCATTGACAGGTATGCCGGACGCAAGAGCCAGCAGGCCAATGCTCTGCTGGAGAGTTTCAACCTTCTGGATGAAGATAACATCACCGTCCATAATTCGAGGTATGCCCAGTACTTCATCCGGAAGCTGAACAGCCTCCCTGCAAACACAGTCATCAATTTCAGTGATAT
>DHAA01000137.1 GCA_002397275.1 Thermacetogenium sp. UBA4966
TTGCGTCATTTTACTGTCGCTCATTCCTTGTTTAACTTCGGGCCAAGTTGGCCCGAAGTTAGCTAATTCTTCGTGGGTTAATGATATGAAGCCTCAAAACTTGTTCTCTTTTTCGCATAATATTTGCCCTTCAATTGGTAGATTCGTTTAACTTGTTCTACTTATTAGGACAGGAAAAGCAAAAAACAAGCGTATCGCTCATTGTGAACGATACGCTTGTTTTAGACATTTTACTTGGCAGTAGCCCATAAACAATATAGTTTTCTTATACTGTTTTATGACGGACTACCTTTAGGCATCTTTTTTGGATTTAGTCTTTTAGTCGTCTTGTTTTTTTCCGTTGCCGTTGTCGAACAACGGCTTTTTCTTCACCTGATGATCCTGCAGAGGGCAACGCGTTTTGGGCGCCTCGGAAACTTTGAACTTGCGCTCTTCGATAAACTCCTCAGGACAGCCGCCTGTTTCCAAGAGGCCCGGTATGTTGGCCAGGTGTAAGACGCCGTTATGGCGGGGATCGGTGCATACCTTAACGCTGATTTCCTTCTCCTCTTCCGGCCCGTGTTTAGTGCAAACCTGTTCGGGCAGTTTTTGCGCGCCTTCGCCCCCTTTGAGAAAAACAGCTTTTATTTTATGGGGACAGTAGGGACCGGCCAGCATTCCGGTGTCTGCGCAGATTTCTGTCTGTACATGGAGATCGCAGGTTTCCTTAGGAGATGATCCCTCTATGAAAATCTCTTTGACCACCTCGTTTGCCGGACAGAAGGCGTTGGCCAGTTTTCCTGATCTGGTGCAGACGCTTATTGTTGAAATGCCCGATGGTTTTGAAAAATTGCGTACAGCGAGCCCCGCTGTGGCTTTCTGCATCACTGATTTCCAGATAATAGCAGGATATGAGCCTCCCGCCGCACCCGAGTCATTAATGGCGTCTTTTTTATCAAAACCCATCCAAACCGCTGCTGTAAACTCAGGAGTATATCCCATAAACCAGATGTCTTTCGTTTCCTCTGTCGTTCCGGTTTTTCCGGCAACAGGGCGGTCCAGCTGTGCTCTTGTCCCGGTGCCGCTTTTGACGACAGTTTGCAGCAGATCGGTCATAATATAAGCCGTTTGCTCAGACATAGCCACCCGTTTCTGAGGATTAGCTTCGTAGAGGACGTTTCCATCACGGTCGATGATCGTTAATACAGCATGGGGTTCAATATAAATACCCTGGTTGGCGATTGCGCCGTATGCCCCCGCCATTTCCAGAGGGGAAATACCATAGGTGATCCCGCCTAAGGCGAGGGAAAGGGTACGGTCCTGGGGGTCGAAGCTGGTAATGCCGAGTTTTTTGCCGAATTCCAGCCCGTAATCAACTCCCATATTTTGCAGCAGTCTGACGGCATAGGTGTTTATTGACCACTGGACCGCGGTACGCATAGTGATCATACCCCTGTATTTATTGTCATAGTTATGGTAGGTGTGTTTATCCGCTGTGATCGGAGCGTCCAAAAGCGCAAGCGAGGGACTGTAACCCTTTTCTAAGGCCGGGCAGTATACCACCAGCGGTTTAATAGCGGAGCCAGGCTGGCGTATAGCCTGCGTAGCCCTGTTAAAAGGCCGCTCCTGCGAGCGGTTTCTCCCTCCTATCAAGGCCTGGATCTCTCCTGTGCGGTTCTCCAGGAGCACCATGGCGCTCTCTACCTGTTTATCATTCTGATCTTTAGGGAAATTAGCGCTGTTGGCGTAAACCTCCTCCATTTTTTGCTGAACCTTTGGATTGAGGGATGTATAAATCTTCAGCCCTCCGCGGTAAAGAAGGTTCTGGCAAGTTTCCGCAGAGATTCCCTGCTTTTGGAGGACACTCAATGTCTCGGATATGACATGATCAGTGAAATAGGGGTAGGCGTAGCTCGGCGTGGCGCCGGACTTAAACTGCAGTTCCTCCTGTTTGGCCTCTTCCGCTTCTTCCTGGCTGATTTTACCGTAGGTGACCATCACACTCAGGACAAGTTCCTGCCGCTTTTTGGCCAATTCCTTGCTCTGGGTAGGATTATAATTGTTGGGGCTGCGCACGATACCGGCCAGGAGAGCGCTTTCAGCGAGGGTAAGTTCGTTGGCGCTCTTGCCGAAATAGTGTTGAGACGCGGTTTGAATACCGTAAGTTCCATTCCCAAAATAAATGCGGTTGATATATAATTCGAGAATTTCATCCTTGGAATAGCGGTGTTCCACCTGAAGCGCCAGCACTGCTTCCTGAATCTTGCGCTTAAAGGTTTTTTCCGATGTGAGGAAGGAGTTCTTAACAAGCTGCTGGGTAATGGTGCTGCCTCCTTCTGAGCCGATGCCCCCTTTGATATTGGCCACCAGAGCCCTGCCGATAGCCTCTAGGTCTACTCCGTGATGGCTGAAGAATCTATTATCCTCAATAGCGACAAAGGCGTCGGGTAGATAAGGGGGCAGATCCTTTAGAGAAACAGGCGTTCTGTTCTCCTCTGCAAACAATCGGGATGAGGTCTCGCCTTCCTGGTCATAAATGATGGTGGATTCGCTTCCCTCCAGTTTTTGAGGGTCCCATTCGGGCAAAGAATAAACAGCGCCCGCCACATAGCCGCATCCAACAAGCATTAGCACTAATGCTATAAGAATAACCGCAAGGAGTGCCACACGGGGGAAACTGAGTCTCTTTTTCTTCTTTTTTTTCGCAGGACGTCTCCTTGCTGTTTCCTTACTGGACATTTGTTAATCACCAACCTTAGATGATTTGCTCGGGATTCTCCATTTTTTTACGGGTAGGACCTGAAAGGAGAGCGAGCTTTAAACTCTGAGAATGTTCAACAGCTTCTTCCGGCGCCACAACAGTAAGTATATCATTCTTTTTGATGACGGTATCGGCATTTGGAGAAACGATATCACTGCCGCTGCGGTTAATTGACAAAATAGTTCCTCCTGTGCGGGTGCGAAAATTCGCTTCTTTCAGGCTTTTTCCTACTAAAGGAGATTCGCTCTCCACTCGAAACTCATGAATACGCTGCAGGCGTGTCGCCATTTTGAAAGTATACTCCAGCAGTTCATCAGTTAACTGGACAATTTTCAGATCAAGTTTCCTCCGCTCCTCCAAATAAAAATGCAGACCCTTTTGAATATCCTCAAGTATCTGGTGCTGACCGTACTCTGCCAGATAGTCTTCGGCAGCATGATGAGAAGTGACGATCACCCCTATGCCCGGCAGCAGCTTTACGATCTTTTTTTCCTCTAATACAGCCAGCGCTCGCCTTATAGTTTCTGGGGAAACATTGTATCTTCCTGCCAGAGATGATCTCCCTAAAATTTTTTGTTTTTCCCTGTACTCTCCGCGGGCTATGCATGCGGCGATATCTACGGCTATTTTGATATACCTTGCGGATCTGCTGCAGGGCGCCTTTTCAGACACCGGGCTCATCCCCTCTACAAAAAAATCCTTTAAAAAGTATAGCATATCGTGGCTTTCTCGGAAAGAATCATTAATTACAGCACTATAACATTTTATGTAAGTAGACAGGCTAAATGCAACCAGGGTTCTTGATTCAATCAGCCACCGCCGCTATAAGCACAAGAACGCGGTAAACTCGACCATCCGCTCCGGTAAAGTAGGGCCCGCCGCTATAAGCGCAGGAACAGCAAGAACAGCAAAAAAGATCACCCTTGAAAAGCAAAAAGGTATCCAGTATAATTAATTTCGTAGTAATTAACTGAATTGCCGATGTGGCGGAATTGGCAGACGCGGCGGTCTCAAAAACCGTTGGGTACTCCCCATGCCGGTTCGACTCCGGCCATCGGCACCAGAAGTCAATCGCTCTTAAAGCTGCGGTATAAGCGGATTTAAGAGCTTTTTCTTTGAACATGTTTATCCGCGCTCTTGTGCGAGTCTCGGGGCTATTGTTAGGCGATGGACGCGATTTAGCTATTAAGATATGTCTTAATTATCATCCAGTTCTTTAATTTATCCTCAAATCTCATAGTATTTGCAGGACTAGTCGATTCTAATCTTTCGAAAATAATGTCTTTATTAAAACCTACTTTTTTTTGATATGTATCAAATGCCTTCAGGCCATTAAAACAGACATATTTGATGTTAGGAAACTCCCTAAAAAGTGAATCAAAATTGTTTACCTTCTCCTTAGTAATATCCGAATCCAGACTTCCCTTTCTGTAACAGGTTTCCATAACATCCCATAACCCGATTCCCTTATCCTTAAGGAACATTATTCTTTTTTCGTATGAATTATCGGGGGATATGTCAAAGAGGGCATAAATAATCTTCCAAAATTGATTTTTTACATTAGCATAATACTCTTGCTTTCTAAGGGATTCTCCTCCTGGCATTGACCCCAGTATTAAGACACAACTTTTTTTATCAATAATTGGCGGGAAAGAACTTACTCTAGACAATTTAATTTCTCTCCTTTTAGAATTCTTAACAGCGTTTTCGCCTAACGGGGCGCGATATTTCATGGGTATGTATCGTATGCCATCCTTTGTTTGTTCCGCATCGGTATCTGTAAACCCTAATTTATGATAAATCTCTCTGAACCTGCTTTTTTGCCTTGTTATCTAATATTTCACCGGATAAAGCCTTTAAGATAAAGTTCTCCATTTCATCTGTTTTCAGTTTTTTTTTAATGATGATCAGCACATTTAAGACGTCCAGCAGTATAGATTTGCGCATGGTTTTTTTAACGGACATGAGATTAAGTGAAATAAGTTTGCCGCTTATTTTCTACCTAAGCATGACTTAACATAATCAACCGGCACATCCATACGCACGGCCGTTTCTTCGATGGACAGTCCTGTGTCTAAAAATCTCTGTACAACCATCAGCATGTTTTCTCCTACTTCAATCATGTGCTTATCCGGATCATAGAAGCGGACTACGCGCTGACCCCACGAATGCTCAAAGAGCGGATGAATATATTCAATATTTTTTATACTTTTTAATTTGGCAGCAAAGGTGTCCATGTCATCTTCTTCAAAATACAGCTCACACGTATTGTTCCCGAAAGCAATTTCCTCATCCTGCTTACGAATAAAGCCTTTCCAGGAATCAACAGTCTGCAAGGCAATGCCGCCTGTCAAAGTAATATTTGCCCCAAAATCAGCAACAATGTTTAATCCTAAAACATCGTGATAAAACTGTTTTGATTTTTCCATGTCTCTTACCGCAATTAAGGTGCAGGTATATTTCATTCTCACCATCCTCCAATGTGGATTATAAATAATCCATTAATAGTTTCTTAAAATATTAAAATAAATATGGCTAAATATCATAATTCATTAAGTACTCAACTTTCGCAGCAACAAA
>DHAA01000111.1 GCA_002397275.1 Thermacetogenium sp. UBA4966
ACTAAGGTAATAATCCTCATCCCCGACGTGCCCAGTCTAGAGGATGAGTACACAGGCAAGGATACCGCGGCGGATGCGGAGGTGGGACTGCTGCTGCGCAGGGCTCGCTACCTGGATGCGCGGCTGGGAAACACCAAAGCCAACCTGATCCTGCTGGATCTTCTCCCTGCGGCAGTCAAAGGCGACCTCAAAGCGATCGGAGAAGCCCTCTTGGATATCACCTTCACCGGTTCCAAAAGAGCGGAATGCGAACAGCACGGGATGTGCGGTGCGCCCATCTTCAACTACATCGGGCTTTTTCGTGAAATGGGAGCGGAAGCGGCAGGGATGAGCTCCGTGGGCCCCACGGTTTTTGCTCTCACCAAACAGCCCCTGGTTTACAGCCGTATTATAAAATACCTGCAAGACCAAGGCTTTCCCTCCAGCAGAATTATCGAGACAGAAGTAGACAATACCGGGGCTCAAATCAGAGAGAATAATAAGGAGAGGAATTACCTTGATGAAGGATGGCTGCAAGGTTAAAATATGCGGCATTACCAGCCTGGAAGACCGCGATTTAGTATACAGGGCCGGGGCGGACTTCTTTGGAGTTATTGTGGACGTTCCCTACTCGCCGCGCACGTTAAGTATGGAAACCGCAGCCTGCCTGCTCAAAGCCCCCCCCCTTCCCGGGGTAGCTTTAGTCTTCCGCAAGGATCTGCAGCAGCTGAAAGATGTGGTGGAATACTGCCGGCCGCAAGCTGTCCAGTTCTTGAGCCCTCTGCCCCTGGAATGGCTGCGGGAATTAAAGGCATGCTTTCCCCAGGCAGGTTGGTGGCAGTCGCTGTTCCTGCCGGCTGCAGACGCCGCCGCTCCCCTTACCGAGATAGAGGAGCAACTGCGGGAGGGATTAGGGCGTCAGATACAGGAACTGGCCGGAGCAGGAGCAGACGCAGTGATCTTGGATACAGCGGTGAAAAACGGAAGGGAAAGGCGTTGGGGGGGCACAGGGCAGACCTCCAACTGGAGATGGGCGCGTTTCTTGGCGGAGAAGGCGCCCCTGCCCGTCTTTTTGGCGGGGGGGCTCAAGCCCTCCAATATCAAGGCTGCGCTGGATGCAGTCCACCCGGAGGGGATTGACCTCTGCTCGGGAGTTGAAGCACAGCCCGGGCGCAAAGACCCGGCCAGGCTGCAGGAACTGTTAACCGCGGTTCGGAAATGGGAAAAGGAGAATACAGATGGAAAGGATGAACGATAAATGAAAGCCGCCGTTGTTCATGGAGCAAATGACATTCGCCTGGAGGAGGCGCCCCTCCCGGTTCCTGAAGATGGAGATATTGTGGTGCGCGTCAGAGCGTCAGGCATCTGTGCCACAGATGTAAAAACACTGCTGGGGCAGGGGCTGCCTAAAAACTTGCCTACTATTCTAGGGCATGAAGTAGCCGGAGAAGTTTCTGCATTAGGGAAAGGTGTGCAGGGAATCGCGGCAGGGGACCGGGTTACGGTCTACCCTATCGCTGTCTGCGGAGAGTGCGATTACTGCCTTCATGGCCGGCATAACCTCTGCCGCCGCGAATTCGGGCTTGCCCACGGGATCGACGGGGGATTTGCCGAATATGTGCGCATCCCGCGTCAGATCATCGATGCGGAAGGAGTTATCAAAATCCCGGCGGAACTCCCCTTTGAATTGGCAGCGCTGGCCGAACCTCTCTCCTGTGGTCTGGCAGCCCTACGCGTCAACAGGGTGCAACCGGGGGATACGGTGGTCGTTGTGGGCGCCGGCCCGATGGGAATGATCCACCTGCTCCTCAGCAAATGGCGGGGAGCAAGGGTGATCATCATTGAGAAAACGCCCGGCCGCCGCGAGTTCGCCGCAGGATTAGGCGCGGACACGGTCATCGACCCCCAGGCCCTGGATCCCCGGGAAGAAGTGATGAAGCTGACCGCCGGCGAGGGAGCGGAGGCGGTGATCACATCTTTGAGCGATCCGCGGGTGATCGAGGCCTCCCTTCCTCTGGTGAAAAAAGGAGGCGTCTTCAACATCTTCGGCGGTCCGCCCGCAGGAAGCCTGATCAGTATCGACGCGCGCCGGGTTCATTACCAGGAGCTCACCATCACCGGCAGCTTCGCCTCCACACCGCAAGACTTCCGGGAGGCTGTCCGCCTGATCTCCTCACAAGAGATCGATGCCGGCAGATTGATCACAGACCGCTTTACACTGGACTCCATACTGGACGCCATAGAGCGCGCCCGCAGCTTGAAAATGATCAAGGGTATAGTGGTTGTTGGTGGTTAGTAGAACGAAGGAATGACCCCAGCGAAACATGATATGGTATGTTTTGGGATAGATTGGGCTGAATCAGAACGATTGTAACAGAGGTAATTTAAAGCTATTTAAAAGAGATGGGAGATAATTAATTTGACGGGATTAGAAAACAGGATGAAAAGAATCTTCAACTCAGACAGCGGGCGCAGCCTGGTCGTGGCCATCGACCACGGCTACGCTCTGGGACCGATGAAGGGGATCGCTGATATCGCCGGGACGATACGCCGGTTTGACGCCACAGGGCAAATAGATGCCTGGCTGCTCACCAAGGGGACCATCCGCCATGCCTTCAACCCGGCGGGCAGTCCGGGGGTTATCCTGCGCATCTCGGGCGGGGCGACGATCGCCGGACCCGATATTACCCATGAGGGACTGGTAACCTCCGTAGAAGAGGGGCTGACCCTCGGCGCGGACGCCGTGGCTGTGTCAGCCTTTATCGGGTCGGAAAATGAACGGGAAACCCTGATCGGATTAGCGCGGGCAGCAGACGCCTGCCACCGCTGGAATGTGCCTCTTCTAGGGGTCATCGGCCTGGGCAAGGCGCTGGGTGAGAAGAAAAACGACGCCGGATTCCTTGCCCTCAGCGCCCGGGCCGCGGCGGAGCACGGCGCGGATATGATCAAAACCTACTACACTGAACAGGGATTTGAGGATGTTGTCGCCGGCTGCCCGGTACCGGTTATGATCGCCGGCGGCCCCAAATGTGAAACAGATCTGGATACACTGAAGATGATCCACGGCGCCCTGCAAGGGGGCGCACGCGGGATCGTGATGGGCAGAAACATCTGGCAGAGCAGGCGCCCGGCGGCGCTCCTCAACGCCGTCCGGCGCCTGATCCATAAGGACTGCTCCGTTCAGGAGGCAGCGGAGCTCCTGGAGAGCGGATGCACAAGTATCTAAACGGATCTCCAAGAAAAAGCAATATGCTTCATCAGAGACCTGAGAGGCCGGCGGGAAAATCTGCCGGCCTCGCCTATTTCAATCATTCGCTTTCATCATCCGCAGCAGCCCACAGCCTGCCGCTTCTTGAAGCAAGTTCTTTTTGAACTGCAACTGCATAGCTCAGTTGGCGCACTCACGTTTTTTTCTATAGTGAGCGGGGGTAGTACCGGTTTTCTTCTTAAACACTCGTGAAAAATAACTGACGTCTTCGTAGCCCACCTCTCCGGCGACATCGGAGATAGGAAGAGCGGGAGCGGTTCTCAGCAGTTCTTTGGCCTTTTCCAACCTGGTCGCGGTGAGGAATTCGGTGAATGTCTGTCCCTGCTCCCGGCTGAACAG
>DHAA01000135.1:0-33951 GCA_002397275.1 Thermacetogenium sp. UBA4966
GTCGGCATAATAGCTGCTTTTTTGGGATAATCTTTTGTTTTTTGCCAGATTATGCTGCTATAATAAAAAGAGCAGAAATGTATCAATGATAAAGGGGTGAGGTCGTTGCAGCTCAAGAATTGCCCGGTGTGCGGAAAGCTTTTTACCTGCATCTCTCGCAATCTTTGCCCGGAGTGCATTGCCCGGGAGGAGGAGACCCTCGGTAATATTCAGAGCTATATTGATGAGCATAAAAACGCAACAATTCCCGAGATCAGCGAAGGAACAGGTATTCCGGTAGAGAGAATTGTATCCCTTCTTCAAAACGGGAGGCTGGTCACTACTCGGGCAAATCAACTGTTGACTTGTGAGCGCTGCGGGGCGCCTATATCTTACGGCCGTTTTTGCGCCGGCTGCAGCACTGCTTTGAAAAGCTCTTTTCAAAAGGCGATTCCCCAAAGGGATCTCCCTGGAGAAAGGGAAGTTTCCGGAGAACGGGGCGTTTCCGGAAAAAATAAAACTGAAACGCGGGCGCGGATGTATGTCAGCGATATTTACCGCAAAACCTCTCGCTGAAACTATTCTGAAAGTAACGTTCTGCTATTTTCATACATCTGATCTGGGTGGCGTGGGCGTGGCGTGGGGACGTTTCGTGTGCCACATTTGGTGGTTGGTGGTTAGTCGGAAATCGTAAAATGACGGCATGCTGGATTCCAGCGAAGCGACCATTATGGAGTTCCGGGTAACGGCATCAGGCGCAGCGAAGTTGCCGGTTAATTTGGAAGTTGGAGGAAACTTCTCACATCCAGTCATAATAGGGAGCAAGCGGAATCCACCGGCCAGGTGAATTGTTTCTGAACGGTGAAAAAAAGATTAAAGTTTGCAGCCCTATAATTCGATAATCTTTATAGGGCTTTTTTCATGGAGTTGATTTAAAGGGGGCAGGCGCCTTGATCATATCGAGTCGTCAGATTCAGACGGTGCTCCGCCTTTACGGAGCGCAGAAGTCTCAGCCGCATGAAGAACAGCGTGCCGATAAGGCCGCACAAAAAAGCTTGCCACAAGGGGACAGGGCTGAGTTTTCCTCAGAGGCTCTCGACTACCGCAAGCTGAGGGAAGCGGTGCTTAACATTCCGGAGACCAGGGAGGATCGGGTGCGGGAGATTAAGAACGCCCTGCAAAAGGGAGAATACAATGTTTCCGCCGACCAGATTGCAGAGAAGATACTGGGACGATACCTGGTTGATCACCTGGTATAATCTTTTTATGAAAATGAGAAAGAGGTTGAGGCTGTGGAAAACCAGCGCGGCATAAGAAAAGAACCGCCCCTGACAACCCCGGACTGTACAGAATGGATTTCTAGTCAAGAGTCGATGGCCTGGCGGCTGTTGGAACTGGCAGTTGAGAAACGCCGGCTGCTGCTGGCAGCGGCGGCTGGAGACGAGGAACTGCTGGAATTTAGCGAGATGCTTCAAGAGGAAAAGGAGATACTCAAAAAGCTGCGGGAAATAGAAAAAGAATGGCAAGATAATAATGAAGGGCGCTGGACAGCGCTGCAAGAACCTGAACTGGCGGCACGCTGCAGATCTCTTCAGGCCGACTTTGAAAAATTTAGAATGCTTAACCGGGAAAACAGCGCTCTTTTGACTTCTGTTCAGCAATACCTGAATTTTTCACTTGATCTTCTCTGCGGGGATCAATCAAGCGAGACCTACAGAGAATCGCCCGCCAATAAGGGAGAAGTGGAGAGGATAGTTTCCCATGCGGGGAAGTTTGATTGTCAGGTTTAGCATGGAATCTGGAGGGGTTATTAATGCGTTCAACATTTTTTGGATTGGAAATAGGAAAGCGCGGCTTGCAGACTCAGCAGTTCGCCCTCGAAGTAACCGGACACAACATCGCTAACGCCAACACTCCCGGCTTTACGCGCCAGGAGGCGGTCATGTCTACCACCGCGCCCTTCCCGACGCCTTCTTTGAACCGTGCGGCGGGCGCCGGGCAGGTGGGAACAGGGGTGGATATCACTGAAATCCGTAGGATGCGCGACAATTTTCTGGACATGCAGATGCGCGGCGAGTCAAGATCCCTTGGCTATTGGGAGGCTCAGAGTGATATTCTTGCAAAGATAGAGGGGATTGTGAACGAGCCGTCGGAAAGCGGGCTGCGCACCGTCATGGAAAATTTATGGAAAGCCGTGGAGGCTCTGAGCAATGACCCGGAAAGCCTTGCGGCGCGTTCGCTGGTCACAGAGCGAGCCAAATCTCTGGCGGAAACATTCAATTACCTTGATACCAAAATGAATGAGCTGACAACTGATCTCAATAGTACCCTGCAAACGCGGGTGGATGAGGTTAATTCACTGGGGCGGCAGATAGCTGATCTCAATCAGCAGATCTTGAAGGTAGAGGTTACCGACGCCAATGCTAATGACCTGCGGGATAAACGGGACTATCTTGTGGATCAGCTGGCGAAGATCATCGATATCCGGGTGAGCGAGGATCAGCGCGGCACAGTGACGATCACCACCTCCGGTCGTCCCCTGGTGCAGGGTGAAAGGTCCAGCGAACTTGTTTTAGGATATGTTACAGGAGACACGGACCAGCTTTACCCGGAGATTTACTGGGCTGACGACACCGTGCAAAGCGTGCCTCTCGACATTTCCGGCGGCTATATCCGAGGCGTCATCGATGCCCGCGGCAGATGGGACGAAGGTGATAGCAAAGGAGTCGGTTTTATACCCGCTTTCCGTGAACACCTGGATACGCTGGCCAGGGAGTTCGCAGGTGAGTTTAATGCAATTCACCAAGGAGGCTTTGACCTTGATGGTATTGGCGGGGATGTTTTTTTTAAGGCAAAGGACGGCGCCTCTGATATTTCCGCAGGCAATATAGCGGTCAATGAACTATTGCTCGCAGACCCCCGCAAGATTGCAGCCGCTTTACTTGACGCAGACGGCGCGTTTAACAAAGGGGACGGCCACAATGCTCTGGAACTGGCCCAGCTGAAGCAAAAGAAGATTCATGAGCTGGGAGACTTCACTCCTGAGGACTACTACAGCGCCCTGATCGGCGAATTGGGGGTAACAGCGCAGGAGGCCTACCGTATGGCGGACAATCAGGAACTGCTGGTATCTCAGATCGAGAGCAACCGCCAGTCGGTTTCCGGGGTATCTCTGGATGAAGAGATCGTGAACATGATCCGCTTCCAGCATGCCTATAGCGCTGCATCGCGGTTAATCACCGTGATGGATGAGATGATCGATTTGGTCATCAACCGCATGGGGCTGGTCGGGCGCTGACGGCTTACTTCTCTTGCTGCTCCAACTCGGCTATTTGGTTAACACAGTGCTGCCGTTCAGCAGGGCTGAGCAGGGGAAGGTTATGCCGCGCCACGGCCAGGGCGGCTTTTTTGCTTCCTTGGGCCAGACAGCGGGAGCACTCCGCATCGGCTTGCACAGGGGGATAGGATTGAGGCATGGCCTCAGTGATCAAGGCGATTATCTTGCGGGCGCAGCGGGCGATCTGCAGGGGAACAGCCGTTGCTTTACCCGGACCCGCGGGGTTGCCCTCCACGAAATCCTTAATGGCGAAACCGTCATCCTGAGCCAGAGAGAGGGCCCTCTCCAAGAGCAGACTCGCCGTATGAAGCGTTTCTTGCCAGAATGTTTTCCCCTCGCTGGTTTCTTCTTTTGCAGAGGAGGGACCTTCTCCGGCAACACGCAGATTCACCCGGCAGACCATGGTGAACAGAGCCGCGGCGTGGGCGGCGGTCATCGCCGCCGAAGACCCGGCGCTGGGGTAGAGAGAATCTGCCGACAGTTCTTGAAAGTACGACGCTATTTGATAGTCTTTGAGCACCGGTATATCGTTCACGGCAATACCTTCTTTTCGTTTAATACTCAATTTACGGCTTAATTTGCCCGATCAGCATATACTTTTTCTTTCGATAAAACCGGCGCCGACTCCTGCTTTGCTCCTGTTCTCCTGTTAACAAGATTTAAGCTATATCGGCTTATAAATCGAACTAGAAGGGGTTGTATTGCCGAAATTGGGGAAATATAAGCTTAAATGAGCTTAAGATATCTGCCCCGAAAGACGATGATTATAATGACTGATAAAAAAGTGAGGGATCTCTATTGCGTATCACAAACACCATGCTCACAAATAATCTCTTACGAAACATGTACACCAATTTAAAAGGGCTGGATAGCGCCCAGGAGCGGCTTTACTCACAAAGGGAGGTACACCGCCCCTCTGACGACCCGGTGCGTGTCGTCACTTCTCTTGCGCTGCGCAGTGATCTGGGAGAGGTGACGCAGTATCAGGGAAACATCGGCGAGGCCCAGTCCTGGTTTGAGATCACAGAGAGCGCTCTGGGGAATGCCACAGATATTCTGCAGCGCATCCGTGAACTGGCTGGTTCCGGGGCGACCGATACCACTCCCCAGGAATCGCGGGATGCTCTGGCTGAGGAAGTCAATCAGCTTAAGGAACAGCTGATTCAGATCGCCAACTCCACCCATGGCAGCCGCTATATTTTCGGCGGCACACGCACCGACGCGGCGCCCTATAACGCTGCCACTGAGGGCTGGGAGGGGAACGAAGGGGATATCCAATTTGAGATTGCGACCGGTGTTACCATACAGGTGAATCTCCCCGGCAAGGAGCTGTTTGTGGGTAACACCACCGACGGAGCCATACCTGTGCTCACAAAATTGGCCAATTCGCTGGAGGATCCCAGTAAAAAGGGCGCCGATATTTCTCCGCTGCTCGGTGAGATCGATAAGATTCTTGACCGGTTCATTGCCAGGAGGGGAGAGATCGGGGCGAAGGTGAACAGGATGGAGATGTCCCTGGATCGCCTGGGGCAGGCGGAGATCACAGGAACAGAGCTTCTCTCTAAGGCTGAGGACGCCGATATCGCCAAAGCGATCATTGATTTAAAGAGCCAGGAAAACGCCTACCGCGTCACCCTGGCAGCCGGCGCTCGCATTATGATGCCTACTCTTATGGATTTCCTGTCCTAGCAGGGAACGGCCTGATATAATAACCCGTCGGGGGGGTATTGAATTGCAGGTTAAAACCACGCGTTTTGGTATTCTCAATGTAGAGGAAGAGAAAATGCTCGTTTTTCCCAGCGGAATGGTGGGCTTTCCGCATCTCCATGATTATTTTTTTGTCCCGGCGCAGGGGAATGATGTTTTTGCCTGGATGCAGGCACAGAATGACCCGGATGTGGCCTTTTTGATGGTCGATCCCTTTGTCTTTTTCCCTGATTATGATGTAAAATTAAACAAGGGGATCTGTGATTTTCTCCAGATCCGCGACCAAAGCGAGGTAACCATTCTCACCACTGTGACCATCCCTCCCCGGGAGGGGGTTCGGGGGATGACGGCAAACCTGCTGGCGCCTGTTGTCATTAACCATGTCAGGGCTGTGGGTCGGCAGGTGATTATGGATGGCAGCGGTTATAAAATAAAGCACACCCTATTCAGTCATCTACTAAAGGACTCCGAACGCAGGGCTTGTGGATAAGGTGGTTTGCCCATGCTGGTTTTATCGAGAAAAAGGGGCCAGAGCATTATCATCGCTGAACAGATCAAAGTAACTGTGCTGGATGTGAGCGGCGAGCAGGTGCGTTTAGGGGTGGAAGCCCCGCAGGAACTTGCGGTTTACCGTGAGGAGATTTATGAACAGATCCGGGCGGAGAATATCACCGCCACGACCGTTAATCCGGAAGCGATGCAACGCCTGCAGGAGGCGCTGGACGAAAGGGAAAAGGAAAAAGAAAAAGAAAAAGAAAATAAGGATGAATAGTGAGCCCCGGCGAAGGTTGTCGGGGCTTTCGTATGTTAGCAGGACCTTTCTGCGAAAAAGACGAATTGTAATGTCAGTCCCTATTTACCTGGAGGAGGTGAGACCTTGAAAGAGGTACAAGTTGATGTGAACAGGTGTGTGGGCTGTAAGTCGTGTGAGATCGCTTGCGCTGTTGAGCATTCGCGAACAAAAGAACTTTTTAACGCTGTATTTGAGGAGATCACGCCGCGCAGACGTGTTTTTGTTCAAGCTGCGGGAGAGTGTTCCGTGCCTGTCAGCTGCCGGCACTGTGAACAGGCTTTTTGTATACGCGTTTGTCCTACCGGGGCTATGTACAGGGATGAAGCTTCACAGACAGTGCTGCACAACGATTTGCGCTGCATTGGGTGCGGCTTCTGCGAATTGGCCTGTCCCTTTGGCGCCGTCGCCCGCTCCGCGGGGAGCAAACTCGTGGTTAAGTGTGATCGCTGTCCGGATAGGGAAATACCTGCCTGTGTCGGCGCCTGCCCTACAAAAGCGCTTCTATTCTTGACGCCGGAGGAGACACAGCGCAGGAAGCGCAGTGCTCTGGCAGAACAGATGTGCCTGCCGGAGGAATGGAGGTCGGAGGCCGGAGGTCAGAGGTCGGAAAGCTGAAGTCGCAATTTAATATCCCTGTAAGCGAATAGCTGTAAAGAATGCAGCAAACTGAGGTAATCAGTGAAGGGAGGAAGCATTGTGGGAGAGAGAAGTATAGATAAGGCATCATTAGAAATGATCAACAAGGCCGCGCAGGATGGAATCGAAACCGCATGGGATCGCTATGAAAAGCAACAGCCTCAGTGCGGTTTCGGCCTTTTAGGAATCTGTTGCCGCAACTGCAATATGGGGCCTTGCCGGATCGACCCCTTCGGCGACGAGCCGCAGGAGGGGGTCTGCGGGGCGACAGCCGATACTATTGCCGCGCGCAACCTGTTGCGCATGATCGCGGCCGGCGCCGCGGCGCATTCGGATCACGGCAGAGATATAGTGACGACCCTTTATGAGACGGCTTCAGGCGAGACACAGGGCTATCAGATCAAAGATGAGGAGAAACTGCGCGCCCTAGCCGTGGAGTTCGGTATCCCTGCGGAGGGGAGAAGCAAAGAGGAAATTGCCCGGGACCTTGCCCGGGAGGCCATGGAAGAGTTCGGTATGGTCAAGGGAACGCTTCACTTTTTGAATCGCGCTCCGGAGAAAAGGAGACAGCTCTGGGATAAGGTGGGGGTTAAGCCTCGCGGTATCGACCGGGAGGTTGTAGATGTCATGCACCGCACCCATATGGGCGTGGATACAGACTATGTAAATTTGACCCTGCAGGGGGTGCGTGCCGGCTTGAGCGACGGCTGGGGCGGATCCATGTTTGCTACCGAGTTTTCCGATGTTCTTTTCGGAACTCCGCAGCCGGTCAAGAGGCAGAGCAACCTGGGGGTGCTTAAGGCGGAAGACGTCAACATCGTCGTTCACGGCCATGAGCCGGTTCTTTCCGATATGATCGTGCAGGCGGCGAAAGAGGAGGAACTCCTGGCGGCAGCTCGGGAGAAAGGCGCCGCCGGAATTAATGTCTGCGGCATGTGCTGTACAGGCAATGAGATCTTGATGCGTCACGGGGTCCCCGTTGCCGGCAACTTCCTGCAGCAGGAACTGGCGGTGGTGACCGGCGCCGTAGAGGCCATGGTTGTGGATGTGCAGTGTATTATGCCCAGTTTGCCTACGGTCGCCGCCTGTTATCACACCAGGGTGATCTCCACATCCCCCAAGGCCCGCTTCCCGGGGGCGGAGCACGTGCCCTTCAGCGAGCAAACCGCCTGGGATACGGCGCGGAAGATCGTCAAGATGGCTATCGATAATTTTCCCCGCAGGAAAAAGGAACTGGTCCGCATCCCGGAGGAAAAGATGGAGTACATGGCCGGCTTCAGCGTGGAGGCTATCGTCAAAGCCCTGGGCGGGAGCCTGGATCCTCTGCTGGACGCCATCAAAGCCGGCCAGATCAAAGGGATCGCAGCCATCGTTGGCTGCAACAACCCCAAGATCCGTCATGATTACGGCCACGTGGCCCTGACCAGGGAACTGATCAAAAATGATGTATTAGTCGTACAGACCGGGTGCGCCGCTATCGCCTCCGCCAAAGCCGGACTGCTGCTGCCTGAGGCCGCTGAAGAGGCGGGGCCGGGGCTGGGCGCTGTTTGTAAAGCGGTTGGTATCCCGCCGGTTCTGCACATGGGTTCCTGTGTGGATATCAGCAGGATTCTGGTAACAGCGGCCGCTATCGCCAATGCTCTGGGCGTGGATATGAGCGAACTGCCTGCGGCAGGCGCAGCTCCTGAGTGGATGTCCGAGAAGGCCGTTTCCATCGGGTCCTATGTGATCGGCTCCGGCATCTTCACAGTCCTGGGAACAGTACCTCCGGTGCTGGGAGCAAAGAAGTTCACAGAGCTCCTGACCAAGGGCGCCCAGGATGTGCTGGGCGCGGCCTTTGCCGTAGAAACCGATCCCTTGAAGGCAGCGGGCCTGATCCTGGAACACATTGCGGCTAAGCGGAAAGGGCTGGGATTGGAGAGTTAAGGAAGTTAACCCGCCGGGTAGAAAAATTTACCGATCAATTGAAAACAGATTCAGATTACATAGAAATACAGACCTCACTGGCTTAATTGCAGTCCAGTGAGGTCTTCGCGCTTCATTAACATGATCTATTCATGATATATTAAAGGCGAACCCGTTTTTATGTCATAAGGATGGTGGTAGTATATGTCGCTGGTCTTAGGTATTGATGCTGGAGGAACGTATACAGACGGGGTTATCCTTGATATGAGTGACCGAAGTGTTATCGCCAAGTCTAAAGTACCGACTACCCACGATAACTTGATCGAGGGTATCGCGAATTGTTTTCAAGGATTAAAAAGCGACGCCTTGGAAGCTGTTCAGATGGTGGCGCTCTCTACTACCTTAGCGACCAATGCCGTGGTCGAGGGGCGCGGCGGTGAGGTTGGGTTGTTGTTAATTGGTCATGAGCCAATAGGAGAGCTGCCGGTAGAACTATACGAGGTCGTCGGCGGCGGTCATAATGTAAACGGCAATCCCCAGACGGATTTGGATTTAACCGAAGTCCGCGGCGCAATTCGAAGTTTTTGCGGAAAAGTTGAAGCTGTGGCTATTTCCGGTTATTTCAGTATTCGCAATCCCGAGCATGAACAGAAGGCGCGGGAAGTGGCGCGGGAAATGCTGAATGTGCCTGTGATCTGTGGCCACGAGCTTTCCAGCTCCCTGGGGTTTCATGAACGCACAGTTACCGCCGCCTTAAATGCGAAACTGTTGCCGACCATAGCTTCTTTAATTGAATCTGTGAAGATGGTTATAAAAAAAGAGGGCCTCAGCGCTCCGTTAATGATTGTAAAGGGCGACGGTAGTTTGATGAGCGAGAGCCTGGCCAGGGAAAAACCCATCGATACCCTGCTGTCCGGCCCTGCCGCAAGTATTTTCGGGGCAACTTTTTTAGCGAAACCAAAAGACGCTATTGTATTAGATATGGGTGGGACCACCACCGATATTGCAGTTATGCAAAACGGCGTGCCCAGGGTGAATGATGAGGGAGCAATCGTCGGAGGGTGGGCGACGCGCGTCAGGGCGGCACAGATTTATACTTATGGGATTGGTGGGGATAGCTATTTACAGGTGGATAAAGACAACAAACTGTCAATCGGTCCACAGAGGGTCTGGCCGTTAGCATTAGCGGCCGATAAATACCCCCACTTGGTTGAGGAGCTAAACTGCCGGTTGGAGTCGCCTAAATTAGATTCGTACTTTGGTCAACCATCGGATTGCTATATCCTGACTCAGCACGCAATTCCTGTTGAACTGACGGAAACTGAAGCAGAGGCCGTTAAAATACTGCAAAAGCGCCCGCATACATTAAACTTTTTGGCTGATGAGATGCAGGCGGACCCTTTCCGTATAGACCTCAGACACCTGGTAAATATGGGCGTCATAGAGAAGGCTTCTATGACACCCACCGATATTGTCGTTGCCGGGGGCCGCTATAATCAGTTGAACAGGGATGCTTCCGTTATAGGTGTAACGATCCTTGCTCATAAAATGAAGAAAGAATATCATGAGTTTCTTGAGTTGGCCATGGATACTATTATACGTAATATTTCTAAGGCTATTTTGTCCAGTGTTATCGAGTTTGAAGGCAAACGCTTTAATATTAACGAGGATCCCGGAGCCGTTTATTTTATTAATAAGGCGCTGCAGCCAAAGGATGAGGACCTTTTAGGCTGCAGTTTCCGTTTTAAATTGCCGCTCGTTGCTATCGGGGCGCCTGTGCAGGCTTATCTCCCGCAGGCGGCCGACAAATTAAACCTGGAATTGACGATACCCCCTCATGCCGAAATAGCCAATGCTATCGGAGCAGCCTCCGGCAATGTTATAGAAGCTGTAGAGGTTGTAATCAAACCTGAGTACGATCACTTTATAGTTCATACTCCTTGGAAAAGAATAGAACTTGCCTCTTATGAAGAGGCTGTTGAATTTGCACGCAGAGAGGCTTCACAAAAAGCGGTGATGCAGATAGAAAAGGCTGGAGCGGCAGACTATTACCTGAGCACAAACCAGGAAGAGATCTCCATCGAGGGGTTGGATGTTTTTATAGAGACAAAAATATCTGTAACGGCGGTAGGTAAACCAAAATGGCTGGAGGACAGTTGATCCACTGGGTGGCCCGAGAAACTATCAAAAATTACACTCGGGTGGCTCTGATCAAAACCGGCGCCTATGATCCTTTGCCCTATGAAGGTTTCGCCCGCAAGACCGCGGATGTCTTCGGGCTGAAGTATGAAGTGCTGCCGGGGTCTCTGGCCTTATTGAAGAAGTTGCTACACGGCCCCTGGGACAAAGATTTTGTGGTGGCGGAGCCGGGGACGGAGATAACGCGGGAAATGTTTATATTATAATATCGGGGGATGTTTTTATTAATGGGGATTTATAAGGCGGAAGCTATTGTCCTGAGGAGCATGGTCTATAGAGAGGCGGACAGGATCCTGACCCTGTTTACCAGGGAGGCGGGGAAGGTTTCCGCGATCGCCAGGGGGGTGCGCAAAACCACCAGCCGTTTGCGCGGGGGGGTACAGCTCTTCAGCCATACCCACCTCGTTCTTTATGGCGGCAGAACTTTGGATACCGTTTCCCAAGGAGAGGCTGAGGACGAATTCTCTTATCTGGAGCAGGATATGGAGCGCTTTACGACAGCCAGCTATTGTGCGGAACTGGTGGATCGCCTTACCCCGGAGAGAGAGCCTCAACCCAAAGTGTTCTTTCTGATGCTTGCTGTTTTGCGGGCATTGAAAGCGGGGGATCCCGATCTCGCCGCCCGGCTTTTTGAGATTAAGCTGTTGGATATTCTCGGCTACCGCCCTTCGCTGACAGAGTGTGTGGCGGGGAACCATCCGCTCCCTTCCGCCGCGGGAGAGGGGGCGCGGCGGCTATGGTTCAGTATTGAACGCGGTGGGGTCGTTTGCTCTGCCTGTGCCCAAAGCTGTGAGAAGTTACGGCCTTTTTCTCCGGCTGCGCTGGGCGCTATGAAATATTTTCTGCGCTCTCCTTTAGAACAGGCGGCTCAAGCGAGGATTGACCCCAAAATACTGCAGGAACTGGCCAATATTCTCCAAGGATTCCTGGTCTATCACGGTGAGATCCGGACGCGCTCCCGCCGTTTTCTAGATGCCTTCCGTGATGGCAACGCCGGAAATGGGCATAATAAACCGTAGCAGACAGGAAGGAGAGGGTGGCGTTCATGGATGAGTTGGAAAAGATCGATCTTATTCGTCAACGGATGGATGTGAGTTATAGAGAGGCTAAAGAGGCTCTGGATCTGGCGGGGGGCAACGTCGTCGCTGCTTTGATTATGCTGGAGGAAGAGACCGAGGGGTCGTTCTTCGGCAAGTGGAAATCTGTTCTGGCCAGGGGGGCGGCGGCCAGAATCCGTCTGAAGAAAGATGACGAACCCCTTTTTGAAGTCCCGGCCGGCGCAGGGGTGATTGCCTTAGCGGGTATGCTGGTGAGCGGCGAACTGGCGGTGCTGGGCGCTGTGGGCACGGTGACCGCTCTGCTGAACCGGTGTACTTTAGAAATCGTAGATGAAGGCGCCGATGAGCAGGATGAAGAGGATGAGCAAGAAGCACCGGGGAACAAAGGGATTGAAATACAAATAGATGCTTGACAGTGCTGCGTTGAATTGATAAATTGAGGAAAACAGGCGATGATGGAGTATTAATCATTTGTGGTTTTGTTTCAGAGAGCCGGGGATGGTGGAAACCGGCCAAACCAGGTGGTGAAGGGGCTCCGGAAGCAGCAGGAGGAAACTCCGCATTGAGCGGAGGAGTAAAACCGGCAATATTATAAAGGGGGCGCGAATAGTAGTAGATTGCGCCAAGCAGGGTGGAACCGCGGGAAATCCCGTCCCTGCAGCTTTTGCTGCGTGGACGGGTTTATTATTATTGGTGGTTGGTGGTTGGGAATCTGACATCTGACTTCCGGCTTCCGACTTCTATTATGAGGAGGTATCTGGTTATGGCTGTTTTAAGTTTTCAAGAGATCATGGGCAGGCTTAATGAATATTGGAGGCGGCACTGTATCATCCAGCAGCCGTATGATATGGAAAAAGGAGCGGGGACCATGAATCCGGCTACAGCGCTGAGGGTCTTAGGCCCTGAGCCCTGGCATGTCGCCTATGTAGAGCCGTCCCGCCGGCCCACTGACGGCAGGTATGGTGAAAACCCCAACAGGCTGCAGCACTACTATCAATACCAGGTGATCCTGAAACCCTCTCCTGATGATGTGATCGACCTCTACCTGAAGAGTCTCTCTCACCTGGGGCTTGACCTGAAGTCTCATGATATTCGCTTTGTTGAGGACAATTGGGAGTCGCCTACCCTCGGCGCCTGGGGGTTGGGGTGGGAGGTCTGGCTGGACGGCATGGAGATCACACAGTTTACCTATTTTCAGCAGTGCGGTGGTTACGACTGCCACCCGGTCAGCGCGGAGATCACTTATGGGTTGGAGAGGATCGCCATGTATATCCAGGATGTTGATAGTGTTTATGACATCAACTGGACGGCAGGCGTTACTTACGGCGATATTCATCACCAGACCGAAGTGGATTATTCCCGTTACAATTTTGAAGAAGCAGACGCGGGTATGCTGTTTACCCTTTTTGAGATGTACGAACAGGAGGCGGAGCGCATCAGCGGCAAAGGCCTGGCGCAGCCGGCATATGATTATGTCTTAAAGTGTTCGCATGTTTTCAATCTGCTGGATGCCAGAGGGGCGTTGAGTGTTTCAGAGCGCACCGCCTACATCGGCAGGGTGCGGCGAGTTGCTTGCTTTTGCGCCCGGGCTTACCTGGACCAGCGGGAGCGCTTGGGTTTCCCGCTGATCAAGGATCCGGAAGAGAGGGCTGCCCGGGGGCTTGTTTCTCTGGAAAACAATGCGTCGGCTGCAGCAAAGGAGGCATAGTGAAATGGACTATTTAATGGAAATTGGCGTGGAAGAGCTTCCCGCCCGGCTGGCAGGGCCGCTGATTAAGCAGATCGAGGAGTCAGCCAAAAAAATGCTGTCTGAAAACAGGCTCGGCTTTGAGAAAGTGAGCGTTTTTTGTACGCCGCGCAGAATAACCCTCTATGTACAGGGGATATCCGGAGAGCAGTCGGAGATTGTGGAGGAGATCAAGGGGCCTCCCTGCAAGGCGGCCTTCGATCAAGCGGGACAGCCCACTAAAGCAGCCATAGGATTTGCCTCCAAACAGAATGTGCCGGTTTCCGGCCTGGTCGTGCGGTCAACCCCCGCCGGGGAATACGTCTATGCGCATAAGCTCATCTCGGGCCGGCCGGCAGCGGCGGTATTGGGCGAGCAGCTTCCTGCCTTAATCAAGGGTCTTTCCTTTCCGCGCCCCATGCGCTGGGGCAGTTCCGATTTTCGGTTTATCCGTCCCATCCGCTGGCTGGTAAGCCTTCTTGATGATCAGGTTGTAGACTTTGAAGCGGGAGGATTGCGTCCCGGTTGGTTTACTTACGGTTTGCGAAATTTCAGCGACGAGCCGTTAGAGATTCATAATATTGAAGAGTATTTTCAAAGGCTAAAGGACGCCTCTGTTATCCTGGATCAGGGAGAGCGCAAAGAGAGTATCTGGCGCCTTGCCCGGGAGGAGGCCGCACAGGCCGGCGGGCAGCTTCTCTCTGACGACGACTTGCTGGAAGAGGTGGCGCACCTTGTGGAAAGCCCTGCAATTCTCTCCGGATCATTTGATTCACGTTATTTGAAACTGCCTCCGGAAGTGGTGATCACCCCTATGCGGGAACACCAGCGCTATTTTCCCGTTTGGGATGAGAGAGGAAAGCTGATCCCCAGGTTTATCGCCTGTGCCAATGGCCCGGTTGATAAGGATCTGGTCCGCCGCGGGAATGAGAAGGTTCTGCGCGCCCGCCTCCAGGATGCGGAATTTTTCTTCCAGGAAGACCTGAAAACCCCTCTGGAGGCAAGGGTGCAGCAGTTGAAGAAAGTGGTCCACCTGGAGGGATTGGGGACCGTCTACGATAAAACAGAGCGGATCGTCCGTTTAAGCAATTATCTTTCCGCTTCACTGGCCTTGACCGAGCATCAAAAAAAGGTGGCGGAGCGGGCGGCTTACCTCTCCAAGGCCGATCTGGTGTCCAGTATGGTTTTTGAGTTCCCTGAACTCCAGGGGATCATGGGCGGATACTATGCAAGGGCAAGCCGGGAGGACAAGGATGTCTGCAGAGCGATCAGGGATCACTACAAGCCGCGTTTTGCCGGAGATAAAGCCCCTGTCGCCAAGCCGGGAGCGGTAGTGGCCATAGCTGATAAAGTCGATAATCTGACCGGTTGTTTCGCTTTGGGGTTAGAGCCGACCGGTTCCCAGGATCCCTATGCCTTGAGAAGACAGGCTTTGGGCGTCTGTCACATTATACTGTATCAGGAATTCAATTTTTCTCTGGAAGAACTGATAGCAGCCGCTTACGAGAATCTTTCGGCTATGAAGCCTGCTCTTTCTCTTGAGGAGGTCAAGGATAAACTGATGGAGTTTTTCCGGGCGCGTCTGAGATCCCTCTTTATCAATTCAGGCTATGCCTATGATGCGGTTGAGGCCTCCCTGGGGCCGTCCCTGGATCGCGTATTACTCGTTCAAAAGAGGCTGGAGGCGATTACGCTGGGGAGACATAAACCGGAGTTTGAGTTCTTGCTTACAGCTTATACCAGGGCTGCCCATCTGGCTCGTCAGGCAGAAAGCGAGAAGATCGATCCCGGTCGTCTCTGTGAAGAGAGTGAACAGCAGCTCTATCATCTCTGGATGTCCATCAAAAAAGAGATCCATCCGCTGCTGCAAAAAGGGAAATACCGGGAGGCGCTGTTGCGGGGCGCGGCTTTGGCCGGACCGCTGGATCGCTTCTTTAGCCAGGTTATGGTGATGGCCGAGGACAAAGATCTGCGCGACAACCGGCTTGCTTTACTCAAAGACATTTCTGTTACCCTGGGGGAGCTGGGTGATTTAGAAAAAATTGTTAGGAAGGGCTGAGCCCCGATATTTGTTGGAGAGAAGGAATTTGGTGTGGCGTAATTGAAAAAATAGTATAGCACAATTCGCCCTAAAAAGATGATATTAGTCTTCACAAAAGAGATGAATAGTATTAATATAATAAATATCAACTTCAAGGAAAGGGTGCTGCCCTATTCAACTGACGCCGCGGCAGGAGCAGATCATAGAGATAGTAAAAGAGAATACTCCTATTACAGGAGAAAAGATCGCCAAGATGCTCAGTGTGCGGCGTGCCACCCTGCGTCCGGATCTCACTGTGCTGACCATGGCGGGGCTGCTGGAAGCCCGTCCCCGGGTCGGCTATTTCTATTCCGGTAAAACCCCGTATCTGCTGATTGCAGAAGAGATCCGACGACTGAAGATGAAAAACGTCAAATCGGTCCCTGTGGTGGCGATGGAGAATGCCTCTGTCTATGATGCTATTGTAGCCTTGTTTACAGAGGATGTAGGCACCCTCTTTATTGTGAGCGAGGACGGCTGCCTGTCGGGGGCTGTCTCCCGTAAAGATCTGCTTAAGGTTGCTCTGGGCCGGGGTGATATTCATAAAATCCCGGTGCAGGTGGTTATGACGCGGGCGCCCAATATTGTGACTGTCAGCGGGGAAGAATCAGTTTACGAAGCGGCGCGCAAGCTGGTGGAGCATGAGATCGACGCCCTGCCGGTTGTCGAGGCGGTTTCACAGCAAGATGACAAAGAGAGACTTAAAGTAATAGGAAGGTTTACCAAAACGACGGTGACCCGCATCTTTGTGGAGATGGGGGAAGGAAGGTAAATAGACGAGGAAGGAGGTTATCCATGGCAAGCCCGGTAATTTATGTAGTATCGGATTCACTTGGGGAAACCGCGGAATTTGTTGCTCGTGCGGCAGCCATCCAGTTTAACGCCAGCCAGAAGTTCGATATTCAGCGTGTGCCTTATGTGAATGACAAGAAGATACTGGAGGAGGTCGTCGAGGAGGCGGCCGGCGCCACAAGTATCATCGCTTATACGTTGGTGATCCCGGAATTGAAGGAAGAATTGGAAAGGTTGGCTCGCCTGCGCGGCATCCCAATTGTAGACATCATGGGTCCCCTGCTGGAAGCCCTCAGCGCGGCGACCTCGATGAAACCCAAGATGGAGGTGGGGCTGCTTCATCGCCTAGACGATCAGTACTTCCGCAGGGTAGAGGCTATTGAATTCGCCGTCAAATATGACGACGGCAAGGATCCGCGCGGGCTTTTGCATGCGGACGTCGTGTTGCTCGGGGTGTCTCGAACATCGAAGACCCCGGTTTCTATGTATCTGGCCAATAAAAGGATCAAAGCCGCCAATGTTCCTATAGTCCCGGAAGTGGAACCGCCCGCAGAGTTGTACAGGATCCCGTCGCGGAAAATTATCGGCCTTACTATCCAACCCCAGTCGCTGCTTAAGATTCGTCAGGAGCGCTTAAAAACATTAGGGCTGACCACCGACGCGGAATATGCCAGTTTGACAAGGATCCAGAAGGAATTAGTTTATGCCGACCGTTTGATGGCCCAGTTGGCCTGCCCGGTTATTGATGTCAGCAATAAAGCGGTGGAGGAGACGGCAGGCAGAGTATTGGAGGATTATTACAGGGGGGAGCGAGATGCAAGGTAAGAAGTATGTGTTTCTCTTCGACGAGGGAAACGCGGAGATGAAAGATCTCTTGGGCGGGAAAGGCGCCGGGTTGGCGGAGATGACCAACCTGGGGCTGCCTGTCCCGCCAGGATTCACTATTACAACCGAGGCCTGCAACGAGTATAGCAATGAAAGGAAAGAATTTCCAGAAGGATTGGAAAAACAGATGGAGCACGCTCTGCAGTCTCTAGAAAAAAAGGCGGGTAAAACGCTGGGGGGTCTGGAAAATCCCTTACTGCTTTCTGTGCGCTCCGGGGCGAAGATTTCCATGCCCGGAATGATGGATACTGTCCTTAACCTGGGGTTGAATGACAAAACAGTCAAGGCACTGGCCGCGGCCACCGGAAATGAGCGTTTTGCGCTGGACTGCTACCGCCGCTTTATACAGATGTTCAGCGATATCGTCCTTAATGTGGAGTTCGGTAAGTTTGAAGAGGTTCTGGAAAAATTTAAAGCACGCTGCCGGGTGCAGTACGACTACCAGCTGCAGCCGGAGCACCTGGAAAAGATCATCGATGAGTATAAAGAGATCGTCAAGGCCAGGACCGGGAGCGACTTTCCTCAGCAACCGATGGACCAGTTGAAAAAAGCGGTGATGGCTGTTTTTGAATCCTGGAACAACCCGCGGGCTAAGGTATACCGTAAGCTGAACAAGATCCCGGACGACCTGGGGACCGCGGTCAACGTTCAGGTAATGGTTTTCGGCAATATGGGCGACAACAGCGGAACAGGGGTTGCCTTTACCAGAAACCCGGCCAACGGCGAAAATGTTCTCTATGGCGAATATCTGATCAACGCCCAGGGGGAAGATGTGGTGGCGGGGATCAGGACGCCGCAGCCGATCAGCAAGCTGCGGGATGAGATGCCGGAGTCTTACGAACAATTTCAGAAGACATGTTCTCTTTTAGAGAAGCACTATCAGGATCTGCAGGACATTGAATTTACTATTGAACGGGGAAAGCTCTATATACTGCAAACGCGTTCCGGCAAGCGTACTGCCTCCGCTGCGGTTAAGGCTGCGGTGGATATGGTTACAGAAGGACTTATCTCCAAGGAACAGGCTATCCTCAGAGTGGACCCCGACCAGCTGAACCAGGTGCTGCATAAGCGATTGGATACAAAAGCGCAATACCAGGTACTGGCCAAAGGCCTTCCCGCTTCTCCGGGGGCTGCTTCAGGCTCTGTGATCTTTGACGCAGACGAAGCCGAGCGACGCGGGCAAGATGGTGAAAAGGTAATCCTTGTTCGCTTGGAGACTACCCCCGATGATATTCACGGGCTTGTCATGGCTCAGGGGGTGCTCACCAGCAGGGGGGGAATGACCAGCCATGCGGCGGTGGTTGCCCGGGGAATGGGTAAGCCCTGTGTCTGCGGCTGTGAAGCGCTTAATATAGATTACAGAGAAAAGAAAATGAAGGTAAGCGACCAGGAGATCAAGGAAGGGGACATGATCACCATAGACGGCGCCAGCGGACAGGTGATCCTCGGCGAAGTGTCCCTTGTTTCTCCGGAGTTGGGAGAGGAACTGCAGTTGCTGCTTTCCTGGGCAGATGAAAAGCGGAGACTGGGAGTTTTAACTAATGCCGATACACCGGCAGACGCCTGCCGGGCAAGGGAGTTCGGCGCAGAGGGGGTCGGGCTGTGCAGAACCGAGCATATGTTTATGGCGCAGGAACGGCTTCCTATTGTCCAGGCGATGATCATGGCTAATACACAGGAGGAGCGGGAAGAAGCGCTGCAAAAGCTGCTGCCTGTGCAGCAGGGTGATTTTTACGGCATTCTGAAAGCAATGGATGGGCTGCCGACAATCATCAGGCTTTTGGATCCTCCTCTGCATGAATTTCTGCCTAATATTGAGGACTCTTCCTTAAAAATTCAAAAGCTGAAGCTCACCGCAGGCGACAGCGAAGAGATAGCCCGCCTGGAGAACATTTTGGGCAAGGCCCGTGCTCTGCAGGAACTCAACCCGATGCTGGGTCACCGCGGCTGCCGTTTAGGGATCACAACCCCGGAGATTTATGCCATGCAGGCGCGCGCTATTGTACAGGCAGCTGTTCAGCTGAAAAATGAAGGGATGAACCCGGCGCCGGAGATCATGATTCCTCTTGTTATGTCTGAGCAAGAACTGCAGATACTGCGAGACCTGTGTCTGGATGTTGTCCGTCATGTTGAGGAAGAAGCCGGTGTGAAGCTGGATATCCCGATCGGCACCATGATTGAGCTGCCGCGGGCCTGCCTGCTGGCGGACAGGATCGGGAAGTGTGCGGATTTCTTCTCCTTCGGTACAAACGACCTCACTCAGACCACCTTTGGTTTCAGCCGTGATGATGCCGAAGGGAAGTTTATACCCCAATACATCGAGAAGAAGATTTTAAAGGATAACCCCTTTGCCTGCCTGGACAGGGATGGAGTAGGCAAACTGGTGAAAATGGGCGTGGAGTTGGGCCGGAGCGCAAACCCTGAACTTGTGGTAGGCATCTGCGGCGAGCACGGCGGCGACCCCGCTTCTGTGGAGTTCTGTCACGCGGCGGGACTCAATTATGTCAGCTGCTCTCCTTACCGGGTACCCATTGCCCGCTTAGCCGCGGCGCAGGCGGCGGTCAAGACAAAGTAAGCATTGAGTCGGGTGTAGGATACATGGCTGGAAAGCCTTGCGACGTAAAGAGTTAAGAGAATTTAATATCATATAAATAGGGTGTTGGCAGATAGAGTTTTGGATGCCGGCGCCCTGTTTTTATATGAAAAATGTGTTTTCATGGTGGTTCGGAATCTAAAAAACATGCATTATGGCACACTTTTCACATGGGAAAATGAGAACTAGCCTATTTGCAGCATACTACAGTCTTTTATCCAATTTTTTCCGGCACAAATAATAAGATTGTTCTGCTGGCAGTCATTATCCTATAGTGCATTTGGTTACCTCTGAAAATTTGCACAAAGAGATTTTTAGATTGATTTTTATTATAAAGTAGCATATACTATGAATATAAGGAAATCATTGAATTCTCGGAAGGTGGTTAATATTATGGAGCTGGCGAAAATTACATCAAAAGGACAGATAACAATACCTGCTCAAATCAGGAGATTGTTGAATCTCAAAGATGGAGATAAAGTAGTTTTTATAACTGACGGTGGCAAGGTTATTATGGAGAACTCAACAAGACTTGCAATAAAAGAAGCACAGGATGCTTTTGAGGGATTAGCAGAAGAATTGGGTCTAAAATCTGAAGAAGATGTTATTAATCTTGTTAAAGAGGTAAGAAAAGAGCTGTGGGAGAAGAAACATGCGAATAATGATTGACACAAATATTCTCTTATCTGCTCTTGTGTTTAAAAGTGCAAAAATGGCAGATTTGATTGAGTATATTGCAGAAAAATACACGTTAGTCCTGTGTTCGTATGTAATTGAAGAAGCCAATGCCGTTATTACAAGAAAATCGTCAGCGTATAAAGCTGTGTTAGATGCTTTTTTATTGAAAATGTCCTTTAAAATGGCGTATACTCCTACAGATATGTCAACGGCGCTGCGTTAGGGTACTTAGTGACAGGATATTTAGGTCTATCATATATGAGTTGGCTGTTATGCCAGCGTTTCAGAATCAGGGGATTGGAAAAGAGTTGGTAAGACGATGCAGGGAATATTTCCCTGATTCAGAGTGGTTGGTTGAGACGAAAACAGCAGCAGGATTTTATGAAAAAATAGGATTTAAGCCGAATGAAGATGTCTTTTTAAGTATTCCTTGCAAATGGTTTTGATATGGTTTGTATTGAACGAATTTCAATTGTTAATTAACATTACTTAAAAATGTTCTATAATGTGAAAAACTGAGATTGGTCTATTTTGATTGCAGCGGTGCAGGCTGCTCTGAAAAAGTAAGGACCAATCGAAAGGCAGTTCAAATCCGGTTGGTCAGAGATGGAAAATTCTTAAATAAAGTAAGGTATTATCTCTTGATAGTTTTAAGGGATAATACCCTTTTTATTTTGAGCTAATGGAAAGGCATGGATATACTCAAAATTCATAAAGATATTTTCGTCAAGCACTTGACAGAATTAACGTCAAGTACTATACTAATAATAGTCAGGTAATTGACTTAACAAAACATCCCTTGTTCTGGGCGAAATACCTGAATCCGTGAAGTGTCTGCAAGAGCTTTACAGAATCATAAAGCCCGGCTGGGTATTGTCCATAACCGAGGATAAATAGTTGACACTGATTACCTTTCACCGGAGAAAGTGACGGAGTTTGTACCCCATGAACTGTTCACAGAGCAGGAACGGTTTGAGAATGAGAATGAGAATGAACACACAATAAATTTTAGGAGGATAAAACAATGAGCGAAATTAAAACGACAATCACCGAACAATTGCAGCAGCTTCAAATGCTGATGCACCGTACCTATTTCCACAGCTTTATGGGTTTCGGCAAAGCGCATAACCCCCACAGAGGGCAGGGACGGGTCCTGGCTATCCTTAAGATGAAGCCTGAAATCAGCCAGCGAGACATAACCTATCTGCTGGGTATGAGCAAGCAGTCCATTGCCCAACTACTCAATAAACTGGAAAAGAGCGGCTGCATCACACGTGAACCATCAGAGGAAGATAAACGCATCTCGATGATCAAACTGACTGAGGAAGGTATGAAGGCTGCCGCTGATGCGGATGACGAAACACTGGAAACAACAAAAATCCTTGACTGCCTGAACGATGAGGAACTTGCTGCGTTCAGCGATTACCTCGGACGTATTATAAAGCGGTATGAGGAACAGTTTCCAGACGAGGAGTTTGAAGAGCGGCGTAAGGCAATGGAAGATTTTATGTCGCAGTACGGACACGGGCGTGGCTTTGGCGGTTTCCGCGGATACAACGGACATGGAAACCCACATGGTGGTCACGGTAGTGATTTCTTTGGCAGACGCAGTCACCACAATGGATGGAGAGAGGACTAAATCACGGTTATCATTTCGCTTTCATGATGAAGATGCCGCTTACCGTCGCTTTACAACATGAACATCGGGCGAACCATAAGAATTTCACAGGGGAAAAAAATGGATTCTAAGGTTAAATTTTCTAGATTATGGTGTGTTACGAATAGGCGAATAGGAGTGGTCCATGATGGAGCCAACGGTGAACTTAAAAGAGTTATTCGAGGAAAAAGGATATAAATATACAGCCCAGAGAGAAAAGATATTTGACATTCTAAAGAAGCAGTGTGGAGAACATTTAACGGCAACCGACATCTGTGAGCTTGTGCAATCGAACCATCCCGATATTGGCATGGCGACTGTATACCGAACCTTACTGATTTTTGAAGAACTGAACATTATAAATAAATTGGGCTCTGAGGATGAATTTAGCAGATACGAATTCAATGCAAATAACGATACCCATAAACATTATCATTTGATTTGCGTTAAATGCGGGCAGATTAAAGATATAAAAGAAAACTTTATGGCCGAGATGAGCGAAAATGTATCGGAAAAGTATGATTTTACAGTCAATGGATACAACCAAAAGCTGTATGGGATATGCAAAGAGTGTTTAGCGAAAGAGGTGCAAAATGCCGGAGGATGAGGATTGGTCTTTTGCTAGCAGCAGCCCAGGCGGCCCTGCGGCTGCGGCAGTAAAAAGGTGATGAAGATGTGGGTCGGAAAGAGAAGGTTGCCTCTTTTTTATAGATCAGGAAGGAAAATCAGGCGGGAAAAGAGTATATATTTATCAAGATGATTTTTTGGGTAGCTGGAGGCGCGGCAATTATTTATCTTAGGTATCGGCGGCAGTCCAATGATAACGGCGATATAGCTTTTAAAAACTTGCGGATACGCTAAGTCGGGGTGGTGGCTTTTGCCAAAAGATGTGTGCATACGCCGGGAGCTGGAAAAGCGAGAGGCTGATTCCCTCGCTCCCTATGCCGCGCTGTGCACCGAAACAAGGGGGCGCTTTTACCAGGAGGAACCCTGCCCGGTGCGCACGGATTTTATGCGCGACCGCGACCGCATTATCTATTCCAAAGCTTTTCGGCGGCTCAAGCATAAAACGCAGGTTTTTATCGCGCCGGAAGGGGATCACTACAGGACGCGCAGCACCCATACCCTGGAGGTTTCCCAAATATCACGCACCCTGGCCAGGGCGTTAAATCTCAATGAAGATCTGACCGAAGCCATAGCCTTGGGTCATGATTTAGGGCACACACCTTTTGGCCATACAGGGGAGGCTGCTTTGAATGAAATTTTTCCTCCCGGCTTTCGGCATAATGAGCAAAGCCTGCGCGTGGTGGATAAGCTGGAAGGGGAGCGCGGGCTTAACCTCACCTGGGAGGTGCGGAACGGCATACTCTGTCATACCGGGGCGCGGTTTCCGGAGACGCTGGAGGGGCGGATCGTCAGAAGGGCGGACCGCATCTCCTATATCAATCATGATATCGACGATGCCATCAGAGCGGGGATTATACAGGAAAGCGACCTGCCTGAGGAATGTGTCGGCGTCCTGGGCAACCGCCATAAAGTTAGGATTAATACCATGGTTACGGATATTATTGAGAAAAGCTGGGGAAAGCCGGAGATCGCCATGAGCGATCACGTTCAAGCAGCTACCGACGGCTTGCGCAGCTTTCTTTTTGATCGGGTTTATATCGGTTCCGTCGCCAAAAAGGAAGAAGCGAAAGCGCAACGCATAGTAAAGACATTATATGAATATTATCTGGAGAACCCCGATTTTCTTAGCAAGGACGCCAAAGCCAAGGTTTCTGAGGAAGGGCTGGCCAGGTGTGTCGTTGATTATATTGCGGGAATGACTGATCGCTTTGCCATGAAAACTTTTGAAAAGTATTTTGTGCCTAACGTCTGGACGATCTAAAAGTAAGCAGGAGATAGCAGGGCCGGTAGAGAATTATTTACGAGTCATATTTTTAAGAACGGGTGTTTGCTGAAATGGGTCCTGTTTCTGAAGACTTTGTGGAAAGCGTTAGGAGCAGCGCGGATATCGTTGATGTGATCAGCGAATATCTTTCTTTAAAAAGATCCGGGCAAAACTATATAGGGCTCTGCCCCTTTCACCAGGAGAAGACCCCCTCTTTTAGCGTATCACCTGCTAAACAGATCTTTTATTGTTTCGGTTGCGGCGTAGGAGGGGACGTTTTTTCTTTTTTGATGAAAATCAATAACCTCTCCTTTCCTGAGGCGCTGGAGACCCTTGCGGATAGTCTGGGTATGGAGGCGCCCCGTTCCCGGGGTTCCAGAGAGAAGCAGGAGCACAGGGAAAGGTTCTATGAACTGAATGCTCATGCGGCAAAATATTATCATAGAATATTAGTGCAAGAGGGGGCGGCGGAGAGGGCGCGGCGCTATTTGCTTGGGCGCGGGGTTAAAAAAAGCTCCTGGGAGAGATTTCAGCTCGGTTTTGCGCCTGATTCCGGCAGGGGGCTTTTAGAATATTATCAAAGGAACGGCTTTACTCTCCAAGAGATCCGCCAATCCGGACAATTTATGGAGCGCTACGGCGCCCTTGAGGAGCGATTCAGAGGACGCCTCCTCTTTCCTATATGCGATACCAGGGGGCGCTGTCTGGGTTTTGGCGGGCGCTCTTTAAAGGATGAGGGGCCGAAATACCTGAATTCTTCGGAATCTCCTGTTTTCAATAAAAGCCGCAATTTGTACGGCCTGCATTTAGCGATACCCGCCATCCGAGACCAAAAAAGGGTCATCGTTGTGGAGGGCTATATGGACTGCATTACTGCTCAGGAATATGGCTTTGGGAACACAGTGGCCTCCCTGGGAACCGCTTTTACCCAGGAACAGTCCCGGCTTTTGCTGCGCTATACCAAAGATGTGGTTCTGGCTTTCGACCAGGACGCCGCCGGCGTGTCGGCCACTGTGCGCAGCGCCGGGCTTCTTCAGAAACTGGGGGCGCGGGTAGAGGTTCTGGATTTGCCGCAGGCCAAAGATCCGGATGAGTTCCTGCGGACCCATGGAAAAGATGCTTTTGCCGCTGCTTTGGAAAACCATGTGGCGAGCTATTTGGAGTTCAGGCTGGAAGACTTGCTGCGCCGCTATAACCCGGAAAATGTTGTTGAACGAGCCGAGATAGCCAAGGAATTGCTGGCGGAAATAGTTAAGACGCCAAATTATGTAGTGCGCGAGGGTTTTCTGCAGATAGCCGCTCAAAAAATGCATACATCTGAGGAAGCTCTCCGCTTGGAATTATCTCGTTTCCGGAGTAAAGAGAGCGTAAGGAAGGATAAAACTGAGAAAAATAGATATAATATGGAACAAGGCAAACAAACTTTCGTAAAACCACGCATACCGGCGCCAGACGCGGCAAGACAGGGACTTTTACGCATTATATGCCGGGATCGCACTTTTTTGGAGCGGATACGGAAAGAGCTGGGAGAAGAACTGCTGTTCACAGGGAAACTAAAAGATTTACATCAACTTTTTTCAAGTTCCGACTGGAGCAGTTCCGCCGAACTGATTGGCCAGGCTGCGCCAGGCAGCCGTGATCAATTGGCGGGCATGCTGATCGGCGGGCAGGAAACACAGATGGACAGGACGCAGCTGGAACGGTTGACGGAAGATTATATCCTGACGCTGAAAAAGGACAATTTAAGCCGGATAATACAAGCTAAACAAGCTAATTTAAGACAATGTGAAAAAAACGGAGACAAGGAAGGAATAAAGGGTCTCTTGGCAGAAATACATGTATTATACGGAGAATTGGAACACCTAAAAAATGGCAGCAAGGGATTAGCTTGATGCAGCAGGAAAGGGGGGATAGGACATGAAAGAAGAACAATCAAGTATCGATGCAGTTAAAGCACTGATTGAGCGGGGTAAGCAAAGAGGGACTCTTTCGTACGAGGAAATTATGGATACCTTGCAGAGTTTTGAGCTGACCCCGGAGCAAATAGACAGTATTTATAACCACTTCGGGGCCATAGGCATTAAGATCAGTTCAGACAAAAAAAGTGCGGCTGACGACAAAAATGGCGAGGCTGGAGAGGAAGAACTTGAAACTGACGTAGATCTTTCTGTCCCCGACGGTGTTGCTATAGATGATCCTGTCCGTATGTATCTCAAAGAGATCGGTCGGATTGCTTTGTTGACTGCCGATGAAGAAATAAAACTGGCGAAAAGAATAGAGGCCGGGGATGAGGAGGCAAGGCGCCGTCTTGCCGAAGCAAATCTGCGGCTTGTGGTGAGCATTGCCAAGCGTTATGTGGGAAGGGGAATGCTTTTTCTGGACCTGATTCAGGAGGGCAACCTGGGCCTGATCAAGGCGGTCGAGAAATTTGATTACCGCAAGGGCTTTAAATTCAGCACATATGCCACCTGGTGGATCAGGCAGGCGATTACCCGCGCCATTGCCGACCAGGCGCGCACTATCCGCATTCCGGTACACATGGTGGAAACGATCAACAAACTGGTCAGGATCAACCGGCAGTTGCTGCAAGAGCTGGGCAGGGATCCGACGCCGGAGGAGATCGCGGAGGAGATGGATATTCCGCCGGAGCGTGTGAGGGAGATCATGAAAATTGCACAGGAACCGGTTTCTCTGGAGACACCCATCGGTGAGGAGGAAGACAGCCATCTGGGAGACTTCATTGAGGATGAGGACGCTTTGGCTCCCGCGGAGGCGGCGTCGTTTATTCTGCTCAGAGAGCAGTTGGAAGAGGTGCTGGAAACACTCACCCCCAGAGAAAGGGACGTGCTGCGCTTGCGGTTTGGGCTCGTCGATGGGAGAGGGCGAACCCTGGAAGAGGTCGGCAGAAAGTTCAACGTAACCAGGGAGCGCATCAGACAGATCGAAGCAAAGGCGCTGCGTAAGCTGCGCCATCCTACACGAAGCAAAAAATTAAAGGATTACTTGGAGTAAAAAATAGCCCCCCTATAAAATCGGAGGGGCTTTTTTTATTTACGCCATCTTTTGGGCAATCGTTATCATCGATTTGCCATATTATAAATTTTGCATAATTTTCATTGACTCATCTGCGAAATAAGAGATATTATGTATATTAATTATGCTATGGAAGCATATTTTTATACGTTACTCGACGTTACTCGTGCGAGGGTAATTATGCCAGGGAGGCATGTGAAGCGCTAAAAGCGCTTAATGTCGACCCGGCTTTTTCTGTTTCTGTCTGAGAAACGAGTTAATGTAATAAATATCGCTTAGTCGCCTTTTATAAAATACAATAAAATGAAATGGAGAATAGCTGCCTAAAATGGGCGAAAACACGGAGAGGACCCACAACCTGACCGAAGGCGTCATCTGGAAGCAGTTGCTGCTGTTCACGCTGCCGCTTTTAGGCAGCAGCCTGATTCAGCAGCTGTACAATACGGTTGATTTGATTTTCGTAGGGAATTTTATAGGCAAAGAAGCTGCTGCGGCGGTAGGCGCCGGCAGCCTGGTCATCACTTGCCTGGTGGGATTCTTTACCGGATTGTCCGTGGGTGCGGGGGTAATCGGGGCGCAAAGCTTTGGACGCAAATCAGGGGATGATCTGCAGCGTACGGTGCATACCGCGGTTGCAGTCAGCTTTTTGGGGGGCGCGCTGCTGATGGCGGTTGGCTATATAGGAGCGCCTTACTTCCTGGAATGGATGAATACGCCCCAGGACATAATGATTGCCTCGCTGTCTTATATTAGGATCTATTTTTTCAGTCTAATATCTATTGTCACTTATAATATGGGTTCAGGGATCCTGCGAGCGGTTGGGGATTCAAAGAGCCCCTTGATTTACCAGATCGTCGGCGGCCTGGCCAACGTAGTTTTGGATGCTCTTTTTTTGGTCGTATTGGGTTACGGTGTGGATGGTGCAGCCTGGGCGACGCTCTTTTCACAGACAATAGCTGCCGGATGTGTGCTCATCCATCTATCCAGGGCAAGCGGCGCCTACCATTTGTCTTGGGCAAAGATCCGCATAGATAAGGGAGTTCTTTACCGTATTCTATATGTCGGCATACCTGTCGGGCTGCAGTCGATGGTCATCACCCTCTCCAACGTGTTTGTGCAGTATTTCATCAATGGCTTCGGCGTCGACGCCATAGCCGCATTCGCCTCGTATTTTAAAGTTGAACTGGTCATTTATCTGCCGATAGTAGCTTTCGGACAAGCTATTACCACTTTTGCGGCGCAAAACATGGGGGCGGGAAAAATAAAAAGAATAAGGGAAGGCACAAGGGTTTGCCTGATGATGGGGTTGACGCTTACCGTTGTAAGCAGCGCGGCCATGTTGATCTTCGGCAGGCAAGCCTTTTGGGTATTTATAAAGGATTACTCGGTGATCGCCTGTGGAATGAGGATCATACAGACTTCCTTTCCTTTTTATTTCTTATATGTCGTTCAGGAGGTGCTGGGTGATAGCATTCGTGGCGCAGGCAAATCAACTCCGCCTATGATTATCGTTTTGCTGAATATTTGTGTGTTGAGAACGATACTCCTCTTTATCATTGTCCCCTTTTACCATGATGTGCGCGGCGTAGCCATGACTTACCCGATCACATGGGCGACAACCACGGCTTGCATGGCTGTTTATTATCTTAAAGGGAAGTGGTATGAGAAAACGCATGAATCCGGTATTCAGGTTGTGCCGTAGATAGCGACGAACAGCACTCATAGTCAGATGAAGAGCGGAGCGCAGGCTCTGCTTGCGGAAAGCATGTCAGCAATGTCAGCAGGAGAAGTATTGCAAATTATTGTTTTTCGTGCTTTAATGCTAGATATGGGCAACGCTAGAATTTTTAAGAGTACTGGTGAATAAGATAATGAGCGTAGATTATCATGTACACCCCCTTGGTCACAGGGGAGGTCGATACTCGGAAGAATTGCTGAGGCCTTATCTGGAGAGAGCCCGAGGCCGGGGGATGCGGGAAATTGGCTTTTCGGACCATGATGAATACATGGAAGGGATTAATGAGAAAAGTATTTCTCTATTGAAAGCCGCTTTCCCGGACATTAAAATAAGATTAGGGCTAGAGGTTTCTTACCGTCCGGAAAGGACAGAGGAGATCCGGTCTGCATCCAGGATGCTTCCCTTCGATTATCTGATCGGCTCGCTGCACGACCTTGACGGTTGGATGTTTGATCACCCGGATTATCGGTCAGGCTATAGTTCCTGGGATATCGGCGACTTGTACCGCAAGTATTACAGCGAAATGGAAAAGCTGGCTTTTTCCGGGCTTTTTGATATTGTCGGCCACTTTGATGTGATCAAGGTTTTTGATTACCGGCCGGCGGGAGATCCGCTGCGCTTCGCCGAACCGGCGCTGCAGGCTGTTGCCCGTGCCGGCCTGGCAGTGGAGGTCAATACGGCGGGTCTGCGAAAACCCTGTCGGGAAATTTATCCCTCAAAGGAGCTGCTGGCCAGGTGTTTCCAGTTGAATATCCCGGTGACTCTCGGCTCCGATGCTCACACAGAAGATGATGTGGGCAGGGATTTTGCCTATGCCAGAGAGCTTCTTCTGCAGACAGGCTATCGCCGGTTGACAGTATTCGCCAAGCGACGAAGAGGCTCATTGCCGCTTTAATAACACAGGTGGTGGAGACATGGCTTTTCTTTTGCTTATTGTCAGTCTCGGCATAATTTTAGTTGCCGCGGAAATATTCACTAATGGCGTGGAATGGCTCGGGGTCAGGCTGCATCTGTCGGAAGGCGCGGTGGGGAGCGTTCTGGCGGCTGTGGGTACGGCAATGCCCGAGTCTTTGATCCCGCTGATCGCTTTCCTCTCCGGAAAAGGGATAGAACAACAGCACGTGGGAATCGGGGCGATTATCGGCGCGCCTTTTATGCTGAGTACGCTGGCCTTTTTCATCAGCGGTTTGGTGGTTGTTCTGGAGTCAAAAAAACGTCTCGACTTTCCCTACCTGATAGTTGACGAGGGCGTCATCAGACGGGACATCTCGTTTTTTTTCATCGGGTACGCTTTGGGCCTGGGGGCTGCATTTATTCCCAATCCCATAATCAAATACCTTATTGCTGCTTTTCTCATTATCTGGTACTGCTGTTATGTCTGGCTGACGCTGCGCAGCGGCAAAAGCGCAGGACACAGCTCAGAACTGCGCTCCCTTTATTTCAGCGCCTCAAAGAGAGCTCCGCGCCTGTTGTTAATCATTTTTCAGGTAGGATGCGCTATCTCATTGCTAATTTTCGGCGCCAATCTTTTTGTTAAAGAAGTATCTGTAATCGCCGGATTGCTGGGTATTCCAGCCTTTTTCCTGTCGCTGATCGTCGCCCCTATAGCCACGGAACTCCCCGAAAAATTCAACAGCGTGATCTGGCTGCTTCAGAAAAAGGATACCCTTGCTTTGGGCAATATCACCGGGGCTATGGTTTTTCAGAGCGTAATGCTGCCCAGTATCGGCATTATTTTTACGGATTGGCATTTTGTCAGCGGTTCACTGGCGCCTGTGGTGCTGACATTCTTGTCCGCGGGTCTTGTTTACCTGTCTCTTTGCCTGAAAAGAAAGCTTAATGCCTATGTTTTAATGACAGGAGGCTTGTTTTATCTCATTTTTTTATGGGTAATGCTTCATTAAACATTTTTAAATAAAGAGCTTAGGGGGAATAGTTTGATGAATCACTATGATTATGCTCACAACCTGGCGTGTGCTTTGAAAGAATCGGATGAATACCAGGATCTGCTTAAAGCGAGAAAGGAGCTTGAGGGGGATGCTAAAAATAAGGAGATGTTGTTAGAGCTGCGCAGGCTTCAGTGGGATATGCAAAAAGCCCAGGTTCTTCAAAAAGAAGTTGATGAAGTTACCAGACGCAGGATAGAGCAGTTGGGGGAATTGGCGGGCGCTAACCGGACAATCCAGGAGTATCTGAAGGCAGAGTACCGGTTTGGCCAGATTATGGCTGATATCCAGAAAATACTAAGCGACGCGCTCTCCGACTGGTTTAATGCTGCCGCCGAGTTTATCGCCGACGAGGGAGAATAGTTTTCAAATTGACCGGGCATGGATTTGCTGCTATAATCTCTCTAGTTTTTCAACAACCATGTGAAGATTGGAGGGATTAGATATGATGCCGACGCCGGAAATTTATACGCTGGTTGCCGCCGCGGCAGAAGGAGAAAGAGAGCTGACAGCCTTTGACCAAGCGCTTCTTAAAGCAGGAGTAGGAAATGTCAATCTGATCAGGGTGAGCAGCATTCTTCCGCCTGACGCTCAATTTATAGATAATTTGGAACTTCCTCCAGGTTCATTGCTGCCTATAGCTTACGGCAGTATTTCCAGTTCAGAACCGGGTGCTGTAATCTCCGCGGCAGTCGCCGTTGGGATCGGGCCGGAGAGGAACGGGTATGGGGTAATTATGGAATTTGCAGGTTACTGTACGCAAGGGGAAGCTGAACGTGAAGTTAAAGAGATGGTGACCGAGGCTTTTCAGTACCGGGGAAGGGAATTGAAAGAGATTTACGCTATCGGAGCGGAGCACCGCGTTCTGCGCTGCGGCTGCGTTTTTGCCGGCGTTCCTCTTTGGTATAGATAAGTTAACGCTGCCGGATACAGATTGTTCTTTTATATCTGAAATGACAAGGAGCAATAGTTATGGAATTGTGGTTCACAGAAAAACAGACGCCGGGACTTGGTATTACCTGCAAGGTGCTGCAGACATTACACCGTGAGTTGACCCCTTATCAGGAGATAGCGGTTCTCGATACCGAGCAGTTCGGGCGTATGCTGGTTCTTGACGGTATGGTGCAGCTGACGATCAGCGACGAATTCATCTATCATGAGATGCTTGCTCATGTCCCTCTGCACACACATCCTAATCCCCTTCATGTGCTGATTATCGGCGGAGGAGATGGGGGGACTGCCCGGGAGGCGCTCCGCCATCCCCAGGTGGAGAAGGTTACACTTGTGGAGATCGACCGCCGCGTTGTTGATGTGAGCCGGCATTTTTTGCCGGAGGTTGCCTCTGCTTTCGACGATCCCAGGATGGACGTGTGCTTCGGGGATGGCGCCGCATATATCCAGGATAAAGCTGGTTTCTACGACGTCATTCTCGTTGATTCCCCGGAGCCTATCGGCCAGGCGGAGTGTTTGTTCAGCATTGATTTTTACCGGGGGATCGCCTCTGCCCTGAAAGAGGACGGGATTTTTGCCGCCCAGACAGAATCTCCCTTTGTGAATCGTGAATTGATCAGCAGGGTTTATGCTGATATCAGCGGCACATTCCCCATCTGCAGGCTTTATTTGACCCCTGTTCCTACCTATCCCAGCGGCAGCTGGAGTTTTACTATCGGCTCCAAGCGGTATGACCCGCTGCCTGCGCCCAGCGAACGGGGTATGGCGGGGGCGCTCCGCTATTATAACAGCGCTGTCCACCAGGCTGCTTTTCAGTTGCCTAATTTTGTACGGGAAATCCTCAGTAAGGAGGCGCCCTCCGGTGAGAGCAGCTGACCTCTGCACGCGGGACTGGTCTTTCCTGGCGGCCAAGGATTCTTATGAGGATGCCCGGCTCGTTTTGGCAGGCGTCCCCTTAGACCTGACCTCCAGCTTCCGGCCTGGATCTCGTCAGGGTCCGCAGGCAATGCGCAGTGTTTCCGATGGATTGGAGGAGTATAGCCCCTATCTGGATATGGACCTGTCTGATTGCCCCTTTTATGACGGAGGGGACCTGTTGCTGCCGCATGGCAATCTTCAGCTATGCTTTAAAAGGATAGAACACTTGTGCAGACTGCTGCTGCAGGATGAGAAACTGCCGGTTTTTATAGGCGGGGAGCACTTGATCACCTTCCCCCTGGTGAAGGCGGCTCTTGATTTTTACCCGGAGCTGGCTGTTTTGCATTTTGATGCCCATGCGGATCTGCGCCATGATTATTTGGGGGAAATCTACTCTCATGCCACTGTGATGCGCAGGGTCTGTGAACTGGTGAGCCCGGAAAATGTCTACCAGTTTGGGATCCGTTCAGGAACCAGGGAAGAGTTCGCTTATGGGGGCAGCTTTACGCGATTTTATCCCTTTGAGATCCTGCACGGACTGGAATCCTCTCTGCCTGAGCTGCAGGGGCGTCCCTTATATGTAACCGTCGATATCGATGTGGTTGATCCCTCTTTTGCGCCGGGGACAGGCGCCCCGGAACCTGGGGGCGTTTCACCGCGGGAGCTATTCCGTGTTTTGGATATGCTGCGGGGAGAAAACGTTGTGGGGTGCGATTTTGTGGAATTGGCGCCGGTTTATGACCGAAGCGGTATTACCGCTCTCCTGACGGCAAAATTGGTGAGGGAAGGGTTGCTGTCGTTTTCTAAGGGGTTGAACGCGGACCATGGTTGAATACTTCATCGTGCCGAAGAATCCGTCCGCAGTGGGGTTTCGATACGCTCGTGCGGCTTGGGCTTAAAGATTTATTGTGAAACAAACAAGGGGTCCTCTATCGCGAAAAAGCGGTAGATTAGCAAGAAGGTGGCCGATTTCTTGGGATTGGAATTTGTGGAGCTTCAGGGATCGTTGAGAATATTTGAAAAGCTGCTCCGTGGAGAGTGGGACGATGAATTCATCGTTGCCCTACCGGGGCAACAGTTGGAGCTGAAGCTGTTTTTATAGATTTTCTATTATTGTTCAAACAATACGTAGCAGAATGGGGGAAAATCCCATGAACACCAGGAACAAGATCGTGTCGCTGATCCGGAATGAAGTCCTCGAGTCAGAAGACGGCGGGCTTTTGAACGCACCGCTGGTTGGCTTCGCTGCGGCGGATGATCCTCTGTTTGCCCGGTTGAAAGAAATTGTGGGCCCCGAACATGTCCATCCCACCGATATTTTGCCGGAGGCAAAAACAGTGGTGGCCTTTTTCATCCCTTTCGCCAAGAAAGTGGTCCTGAGTAATCGGAAATCATCTGCAGTCGCCGCTGAGTGGGCTCGCGCTTATCTGGAAGCGAACAATCTTATTG
>DHAA01000135.1:34157-38975 GCA_002397275.1 Thermacetogenium sp. UBA4966
TTATTGACAGGGTTTCGGAGCAAGTGATCCATATGCTGTCGGCAGAAGGAGTTAAGGCAGAGACGATCAAGGCTACCCATACCTATGACGAAAAGACTCTGACCACAGCCTGGTCCCATAGGAGCAGCGCCTTTATTGCCGGCTTAGGACGGTTCGGGGTGAACCGGATGCTGATCACTCCTGTCGGATGTGCCGGAAGATACGGAAGTGTCATCATTTCCGAAGAGATAACTCCTGATCAACGTCCGACAGAAGAATTCTGTACTCACTTAAAAAATGGGAAGTGCCTGTTTTGTGTTCGTAACTGTCCGACCGAAGCCCTGACTGTAGACGGGTTTGATAAGCATAAGTGCCACCGGCATTTGCTTGAGGTCGGCGAGCGGCTTACGGATCTGGGATTATGTGATGTGTGCGGTAAATGTGTTGTCGGGCCCTGTGCCATTTTGTCAGGCAGCGATTGAGAACCTTGCCAACGATTCTTCGATAATCTAATGTCATCCCCTCTCATTATATCTTTATATAAGGGATGACATTTTTCCTGATGAGTTATACCAGGACATTATCACAGAATAGCGGTACTGCCATTTGTAATGATTGATGGAAATATTTTAACGATTGTACGTCTGGATGCCGCGGCAGTTTCATCTACCATTCTATTGGGTGTATTACATGCAGGTGTGGCCTATACCATGTTCTTTTCCCTTTATGCACATATGAAATCTGTTGAAATAGTGTCCTATAGTTTTCTAGAGCCTTTATAAGGACTGTTCACACCCTTATTATCAATCACTCCCATTGGTTGTAATGATTGGGCTTCCGTCTGAATTTAATAAAGGCGTTAGCCCTCCTGCAGCGCCGACACCAAAAAATAGATAATTTACCCCTGTCGTTTTATCTACGATAATTTTTATATAAGTACCAGTCGGAGAGCGTACACCTTTAAATTCAAAACCATATTCCTTTTTTTCCATAATTGTTTACCTCGTATAATAGATTTACGGAAGGTTTGCAACTGGCAATCCGTATGTTGCCGAGCGGGTAATAGCGCATGGATTATACTTTCGATAATAATCCATCATTTCCTTTTTTAAATGTTGATTTTCCTATCCCTTAATTTCTCAATATTTGTTTTAAATTGCATAGAATTCTATGATTATTATCTATCGAATCAATTAATTCTTGATCACTATGACCTATAAACGGCTGACTTGCCAGCGGCAGCTATAAAGCCTTACATGGTCAATTTTAAAGCCCCCCAACTTCGGGGGGGGGGGCGAATAGCCGAAGGATAAAAATAAGACTTCCTTTAAGTAAAACTAAATGCAACTAAATGTTTGTAAGATTTACTGCAACCCTTCATCGTTAACCTGGTTGCATTTACTTTATCAACTTACCCATTTACTTTATCAACTTACCATTATCACAGAATAACATCACATTTTCATTATTCGATATTGACGCCAGGTAAAAGGGATGTTATAATCATGAAACGAGAAGCGCAGGGGGCGATTAGCTCAGCTGGTAAGAGCGCCTGCCTTACAAGCAGGAGGTCGGCAGTTCGAGCCTGTCATCGCCCACCAGGAATGTACCTTGATAGATATAACTTATACGGAACTGTGGTGTAGTCGGTTTAACACACCGGCCTGTCAAGCCGGAGATCGCGGGTTCGAGTCCCGTCAGTTCCGCCAGGAACGGCTCGGTAGCTCAGTTGGTAGAGCAGCGGACTGAAAATCCGCGTGTCGGCGGTTCGATTCCGCCCTGAGCCACCATTATTATTAATAAGCGGAAGTAGCTCAGCGGTAGAGCATCGCCTTGCCAAGGCGAGGGTCGAGGGTTCGAATCCCTTCTTCCGCTCCATGAAACAAGGCTCCGCAATGGATTGTGGAGTTTTCGCATTTCTGAAACTACTGGAGGGCGCCGAGGCGCCGGAAGGGTACAATCATATGAGAAGAAGCCGCATGCCGGAGAAAAAGCTTGTTTGTTGGAGAGAAAAAGAGTATAGTTTGATTAGTAAAAAATAATGGCATATTGAATGGGGTGATGATGTAATATTGTGTTAATTGCCAATTTATGCTGAAATAAGCTTTCGAAATCACTGCACAAAAGAATTTATAATTCTAAATGGGGGACTGGATTGAGAAAAATTGCTCTGGTAACAGACAGCACAGCCGACCTGACAGATGAATTTCAGAAAGAGTATGATATTCACGTAATACCTTTGAAAGTAAGGTTCGGAAACAGGGAATATCTTGATCATGAAATAACCAGTGAAGAATTTTATCATCAATTAGCGAAGAACGAGGAACTTCCCCAGACATCACAGCCCTCTCCCGATGAGTTCGATTGTTTATACCGTAAATTGCTGAAAGAGTACAATGAAATCATATCTATTCATATTTCTTCGGGATTAAGCGGCACTATAAACTCAGCGCATCTGGCCAAAGAGAAGCTGCAGGCAAAAATCCATATCATAGATTCCAAAAACATCAGCCTCGGTATGGGTTTGATGGTGGTGGAGGCAGCCAGGAATATCAAGGATGGTCTGGACGCGTTGCATATTGTAGATAAGCTATCCGATGTAAGAAAAAATATAGAGACCCTTTTCACCTTGAATACGTTGGAATACTTGCAAAAAGGAGGCCGAATAGGCAAAGTTCAGAGTTTGTTAGGATCCTTTTTGAATATTAAGCCTGTTGTCCGCGTCGGGGATGACGGAGTATATCATACCTATACGAAAGCCCGCAGCCGGTGCAAATCTTTACAAGCAATAGTTAAAGCCTTTCATGAGATGGCCCGGGGGAGGAAGAAAATTAAACTGGCAATTGCTCACGGAGCCGCAGGATCTGCAGGCCAATACTTAAAGGATGCGCTGGGTAACGCTTTTGACCTTAAGCCGGCTATATTTACTCAGGTTGGTCCGGTAATAGGGGTCCATACCGGTCCCGGAACTGTCGGAGCAGCCATTCAGTACGAATAAAACAGCCGTCGTATTCTGCCGGCATCCGATGCGGTTTTTTAAAAACCAAGAAAGAGTTAATTGATTTTAAAACTTGCGTTTTTCCTTTAATTAAGATAAAATATCAGCATAAAGCCGAGGGCAAGTGGCGAAGTGGTAACGCAGCGGACTGCAAATCCGCGATGCACCGGTTCAAATCCGGTCTTGCCCTCCATTTTTATTTGCCGGAGTGGTGGAATTGGCAGACACAAGGGACTTAAAATCCCTCGATCATTTATGATCGTACCGGTTCAAGTCCGGTCTCCGGCACCAACATTATAATTAGCCGTCTTGATGTTATGGAAAGGCAATATCCATTACAATCGCGAGAAGTATAAACATACCGATCAATATGACAAGCGAACCCAATACAACGCCACATATCTTAACGAATAGATTTTCACTTTTGGCAAGCGGAAACAGCGCCCAAATGTTGCGATAGTTACCGATGAAAAGCGTTTCTGCAAGAAAAAGAACCAGACAAAAGATGCGGTTAAGCGTTAATTCCCCGCCGCTTGTGCCTTTTGTTTCCAGCGACACGCTGATCGCGATAAAGAATATATACCAGAGAGAGGAAGTAAGAACGATCCACGGATTGCTGCTTTGAATGCCCGGGGGCAGCCAGCCGTGCAGTCCTGGTTTAACCTTTCCGGCTGACATTTCATTATGTAGTGCCTGCTGTAATTGCTCAACTGTTTGATAGCGCTGTTCCATGTCCATTTGAGTGCATATTTTAATAATTGGCTGCAAGTGGCCGGTGTACCTTTCTTGATTAGGCAAATGTCCTGTGAGCAATTCGTTGAGCAGTACGCCGATCGCATAGATATCTGCCGCCGGTGTGGATGATGAAAAGCCATATTGTTCCGGCGCCGCATATCCGACAGTCCCTATTAAAACAGTATCTTGGTTTTTGCCACACAGGGATTCTTTCGCGGAGTTAAAGTCAATCAGGACCAGCGTTCCGTCGCATGTGACAATCAGATTGGATGGTTTGATGTCTCTGTGTACGATTGGGGGGTTAAGACTATGAAGCGGGCGCAGAATCCCGCACAACTGATCAATATAGACTAGGGCATCTTTTTCTGCAAAGGAGCCTTGTGATTGCAGAAGTTCTCGCAAAGAGTTGCCAGCAATGTACTCCTCAATAACATACAGCGTACCATCGTCTTCGATCAGTTCAACAATCCGGGGAGTCCCTATTGATGGGTTTTCTTTAAGATATGAAAATACTTTTATATCGTAAACTTGAAGAGTTTTCTGAACAAACACTTTACCGCTTTCCGTATGTTGAACAAGCTTGACCCGATGCGCTTCATCCACATCGGCAATTTCTTTGTAATAAGATAGTTTCAACTCAGCTTCCAGTTTCAAATATACACCCCACATTATACCATACCTACTTGCTTAAGGGCTTAAACTTCATAAATTCACATTTTTTGAACCGAACAGGCAGGAAAAAAGATAACGAATAGCAAAAACCTCCTGGATACAACAAACCAATAAATCCATTATCTCCAGGAGGTGAACCCCGATGTCAAAACGGTGGTTAATGATTTTCTTCGATATATCAACAAGGTATTCCTGCCTAGGGGCTATACAAAATGGGCAAAAGATATAATAAATCTATAATATCACCATACATTTCCTCTGATTGTAAAATGGAGAATGCCATGGAAAAAGACAGCACCGCCCATCTCATGAAAGTTCTAAGGAACGCCGAAAAAGAGGATATCGAACAATTCAACAACAAATACCTTGCGGGTCAGCTGTGCGGGTTTCCCGCCTACATGGACTCTATCATAAGCCGGAAAAAGCTAAAGAGG
>DHAA01000008.1:0-1817 GCA_002397275.1 Thermacetogenium sp. UBA4966
TGTCTATGGGATCCGCCCACAGGCTCTTTGATGGGGTCTCCTGGGATGGCCTGGTGTCCGGCTTGGGGGTGGACTGGTAATCCCATTCGCAGATGAAGCCGAAATTAATGTCTAGCAAGATGGGTGTACAGAAGCCCCACTCCCCCGCATCGGCGTAATAGATGACACCATCGTCAATCTTTACAAAGCCTTCGTCCATAAGAATGACGCCGCGACACCACTCGTTCAAGTAATCAGTGGATTCGGTGCACCATTTGCTGTAGCTGAAAGCCTCTCCGGTGACCCACTTCCAGGCATTGTTTTGCCAAGAGCAGCCGATCCAGTAGATATCTTTGGTTTCATTGAATGTGTCATATACCCACTGCTGCTCATCCCAGCTGGTGATGGTGACCAGATGTCCGCCCAGCCTCTCGCAATAGCTTTTCGCTTCGGCCCAGGACATGGGGATGTCGTACCTCGCATATGTATGGGCGCCGTATGAGGCAAACTTTGTCGGGGCGGCGCTTTGGGGCGCGGCAGAGGTTTCTGCCTTGGAGCCCGCCTTGCCTTCCGCAGGCCCCGCGGCCGGGGATTGGCCGACTGTTATTATGGAAGAACTGGATGTTATGTCTTCTCCGGCAACGCTTCCATCCTCCCCGGAACCTGCCGCAGACCCCTGCTTATCGCTGTCGCCTGCGGATTCTTGGGAGCCGGATATTTCTGTATCCTTCTCTTCCGGCGCTTTCTCCGCTTCCGCCGCAGCTTCGTCTTGGGAATCTTCTCTCTCTGTATTTGGTTGGGACAGCTCTGCCGCGCTTGTCCCCGCCTCCTTTGCCGGTGCGGATAGACCGGGCGGCAGCATGCAGAGCAGCAGCATGCACAGCACCAGAGCAACGGTTATTCCATTTTTCAATATGATCTTTTCATTTTAGTATCTCCTTATAATTTTTTATAGTTAAAACTTATGGCAGCATACTCTCCATCTTGTCAATGCCTGTGATATAGTCGGTTTTGGTCAATCGGGTAATAGTTCTCATCGCCTCCTGTGTGCCATCGGCGGTTATTTCGCGGGGTAGTCTGTTCCCCTGATGAACAGGGTTAGCTTCTCATCTGCCGGCTGTTTGTTAGAGTTCATAAACTCTCTTCGTCAGTGCTGTTGCATCGGTTTATCTCTGACCGTATTGTGATTGTAATAGGCAAGGGTGAGTTTGGCAGGTTTTTTGTTATTAATGGACAAGATCTATAAAAAATAATGTTATATTGTTATTTGGTCTCTGACATAACACCGCTGGTTTTTCATGCTATTTACATATATTTCATTTTATAAGCTCGTTTCCATATGCTGATACCTTATACCTGCCGTAAAATATAGGAAATAAAATCGAAGGGTGACAAAAAGGCATACTATGAATGTTTAGAAGACATTTTTCCTTAGTAAAACAGACTTTCTTGAGCGTCACTGCGAACCATATATTAATATTAAGATGATCTTTAAGAGGGGGATAAAAACAATATTATGTTAAGCGTGTTGCAGGTTCTAAAAAATCATGGGAACCCAGGAACGTTATCATAATACCTTGATAGTCTTTTCTCTTTCCGACATAAACCTGGTACTTTAGTAATGATTAGGTGTTACGTCAAAAAATTAAAAAAAGGCGCTACTCATATCTGAAACAAACCGTCCAAAAAATGGAATAATATCAGGCAAGGAGTGATTCCAATGCTTGATTACCGTGATGCCTTAAAAGAAGAGTTGAGAAGCCCTAAATTCAAAAAAGCATGGGATGACTTTATTGAATATGACATTGCCAATTTAGTGATTGCCCTGCGGAACGAAG
>DHAA01000008.1:2011-4051 GCA_002397275.1 Thermacetogenium sp. UBA4966
AACGAAGCTAGTCTATCATAGGCAGAGCTTGCTAAAAAGATAGGAACAACACAATCAGCCATAGCAAGAACTGAAGAATGCGGACAGGATAATCATCTGCACCTTATATTTGCTTAGGTGTTGCCAACAACAGTAAATACTCCTGAAAGGAATAATTCGAAGAGATCAGAAGGGGGATGCGCATTTTAATTCCGCGCATCCCCTTCTCTCGCTTATACATTAAGCTAAACATTCATGACGATCGGCAGGATCATCGGCCTTCTCCTCGTGCGTTCGTAGAAAAACTTGCCTACAGTTTCCTTAACGCAGGACTTTATCGCCGCCCATTCCGTGGTTCGCTGCAGTTCGCATAAAGCGAGAATTGAGCGCACCCTTTCTTTTGCCTCTTCGATCAGTTCCTCCGACTCCCTCACATAAACGAAGCCGCGGGAAATAATGTCCGGTCCCGCCACAACTTCGCCGCTATCCTGATTGATAGTCAAAACAATGATTACCAGGCCGTCCTGTGAAAGCTGCCGTCTGTCGCGAAGGACAATATTCCCGACATCTCCCACGCCAAGGCCGTCCACCAGAACTCTTCCCGCGGTCACTCTTCCGGCTACCGCGCCTTGCGTACGAGTGAACTCCAGCACCTGGCCGTTTTCCACGACAAAGATGTTTTTGCGGGGAATCCCCACATCCTCCGCCAGCTGCGCATGCTTGATCAGGTGTCTGTATTCCCCGTGAACCGGGATAAAGAACTTCGGCTTAACCAGGTTTAACATCAGCTTCAGTTCTTCCTGGCTGGCATGACCGGAAACATGCACTCCGGAAACTGCTTCGTAGATTACCTGTGCGCCCTGCCTGAACAGATGATCGATCGTTCTGTGTACCATTTTCTCATTGCCGGGAATGGGGCTGGCGGAAATAATCACCGTATCCCCCGGAATGATCTCGATTCGCTTATGATCGCACATGGCCATCCTGGTAAGCGCGGACATCGGCTCCCCCTGGCTGCCGGTGGTGAGGACGACAATCTTGTGTTTAGGATAGTTCATCAGCTCTTCTAGTTCAATGAGGGTCCCTTCGGGAACCTTGAGGTAGCCAAGTTCTCTGGCGATATTCACCACATTGACCATGCTGCGCCCCACTACCGCCGCCTTTCTTTTATATCTGGCCGCGGTGGTTATGGCCAGCTGTATGCGGTGGATATTGGAAGCAAAACTGGCAATAATAATTCGCTCTTTGGCCTTGCGAAAGGTTTCATCAAAGGTATCGGCAACGACCTGTTCCGACAGGGTATATCCGGGCCTCTCGGCATTTGTGCTGTCCGACATCAAGACCAGGACACCTTCTTTGCCGAGTTCGGCAAATTTGTGATAATCGGTGGTCTGATTATTCAGCGGGGTTTGATCGAGCTTAAAGTCGCCTGTGTGTACGATATTCCCCACCGGCGTTCTGATCCCTAAAGCCACTACATCAGCGATACTATGGCTTACGCGAATGAACTCCACCTTAAATTTTCCCAATTTAACGGTTTGACCCGCTGAAACGCAGTGCGTTTCCACATGATCAACATAGCTGCTCTCCTTGAGTTTAGCTTCCAAAAGCCCCAGTGTCAGTTTGGTGCCGTAGATGGGAACGTTAATCTCCCTTAAAATATAAGGAAGCCCGCCGATGTGATCTTCGTGACCATGCGTGAGTATAATAGCCCTGATCTGTTTTTTGTGTTCCGCCAGATAGGTCACATCCGGAATGACCAGGTCAATGCCCAGCATCTCATCATCGGGAAACATCAGGCCGCTGTCTATAACAATTATATCGTCCTCGTAACTCAGCACCATAATGTTCTTACCGATTTCGCCAAGGCCGCCCAACGGTATGATTTTTAAACAACCGCTCTTCATAATTCACCTCCTTGCCCTCTCTTTTTTTTATAAATAAAAAACCCACCTTTAAGCGCGAAAGGTAGGTTAACTCATTCCCAAAACAGCCGTTCCCTTTCATTTCTATATTATACTGTTTAATGTGGTAAAACACAAGAGATCTATGAAAGCAAGC
>DHAA01000008.1:4233-20640 GCA_002397275.1 Thermacetogenium sp. UBA4966
GAAAGCAAGCCCAATTCCCCCATAGCCTGCTTGACAGCGCCGATTTCCTGCTCGGTTGCAGGCACAAGCGGCAGCCGCGGGGCGCCTGCTTTGATACCGATCAGTTCCAAAGCAGCCTTCAACGGAACGGGATTTGTTGTAATAAACAGCGCCTTATACAGCGGAAACAGTTTCAAATGCAGCTCACGCGCGGCTTTCACCTTCCCGGTTACAAATGTGGTGACCATTTCCTGTATCAGTTTCCCCGCCAGGTGAGAAGCGACGCTGATCACACCATACCCGCCTACAGAGAGCATGGGCAGGGTGATGGCGTCGTCACCGCTGTAAATCAGGAAATCATCGGATGTCTTTCTCTTGATCTCCGCCACCTGATCCAGGCTGCCGCTGGCCTCTTTAACAGCCGCGATGTTCTTTATCTCAGATAGTCTGACAACAGTGTCGGGCAGCATGTTCATCGCTGTACGGCTTGGAACATTATACAGAATCACAGGTAAAGAGGTCTCTGCGGCAATAGCTTTAAAATGCCGGTAGAGGCCCTCCTGGCTTGGCTTGTTGTAGTACGGCGTGACGAGCATGATCCCATCACAGCCCAGTTCTTCCGCCCGTTTTGTTAACTCGATGGAAGCGGCCGTATTATTGGAACCGGTTCCCGCAATCACAGCCGCCTTACCCTTCGCCGCCTCTTTCACCGTTTTGAACAGGCGGCATTTCTCCTCAACTGAAAGGACGGGGGATTCCCCTGTGGTCCCGGCGACAACAATCCCTTCAGAGCCTGTCTCCACAAGGTGGCGCGTCAGTTTCCCCGCCTCTTCATAGTTTATCTTGCCATTTTCATGCATCGGGGTAACCATTGCCGTTAAAATACGCCCAAAATCCTTCACCTTTGTCCCTCCTCAATATTAATCCGTTATTATACTAGATTTCGGCTAATTAGAAGCTCGGCGATCTGCACGGCGTTAGTCGCCGCGCCCTTGCGCAGCTGGTCGGCCGCGATCCAGATGTTTAAGCCCTGCTCCTGTGAAAAGTCTTTTCTGATCCGGCCCACAAATACTTCGTCCCGCCCCGATGTAAACAGCGGCATAGGGTATTCCAGGTTTTCCGGATCATCCTGCACAACGATCCCCGGAGCATTGGACAATACTTCTCTGGCTTCTTCGACTGTAAGCGCCTTTTCCGTTTCGATGTTTACAGATTCGGAATGGCTGCGCAGCACCGGGACCCTGACGGTCGTCGCAGTAATCTGAATTTCAGGGTCGTGCAGGATCTTTCTGGTTTCATTGACCAGCTTCATCTCTTCTCTGGAGTAACCGTTGTCGCCAAAAACATCGATATGAGGGATCAGGTTAAAGGCGATCTGGTAATTGAAAACCTGAGGCTCAATCCTTTCTTGAGCAAGCGTTTGCCTGGTCTGCAGCAGCAACTCATCCAGCGCTTCCTTTCCCGCGCCTGATACGGCCTGCATAGTGGTCACAACCGCCCTTTTTACTCCGGCAATTCGGTGAATCGGATTTAAGGGCACAACAAAGATAATCGTAGAGCAGTTGGGATTGGAAATAACACCCTTGTGCTTTTCCACATCTTCAGGATTGACCTCCGGAACCACCAGAGGAACGTCCGCATCCAACCTGAAAGCACTGCTGTTGTCTATAGCCACAGCGCCCCGTTTTACAGCTTCAGGAACCAACTCTTTGCTGACTGCCCCCCCCGCAAAAAAAGCGATATCCACACCTCGGAAAGAATCCGCTTTGGCTTGCGAAACCGTCAGCTCTTCATCACAAAAATATAGCTTCTTTCCATGCGACCTGGCGCTTGCCAGGAGTTTCAGATCTGTTACCGGAAATTTTCTTTCCTGGAGGACAGCCATCAATTCCTGACCGACAGCGCCTGTCGCTCCAACAATAGCAACACGGAAACCTTTAGACATTTAAGCTATACCTCCTGCAGTTACCGGTTCATATAGAATTATAGATTTGACATCGAATCAAAATGTCCTCCCGATGGTGATCAATAAACCATGTTCAACTGCCTTTATGCTCTACTAAAACAGGCTGCAGCTGTTTGTCGTCCAGAGCATGCAAAACTGTATCAATTATTTTATCCATGCGAGCTACTAATGAATTCGGTTTTGCAGTCGGGTTATCCTGCCCGAAGGGTACAAGATAAATATTTTTTGTGTTGAGCAAGGCGGCGATGTTCCCTGCATTAAAACCGAGTCCGTCATTGGTGGAAATGGCAAGCACAACAGGCCGCCGGTTTCGCAGGTGCGCCTTGATCGCCATTAAAGCAGGGGTATCGGTAATGCCGTTCGTCAATTTCGCCAGGGTGTTGCCGGTGCAAGGCGCTGCAACCAGGATATCAAACAGTTTGCCGGGCCCAATCGGTTCCGCCTCCACTATGGTTTTGATTACGGGCTTGTTGGTCAATTCCTCCAGCCTGGCGCACCAATCTGCACATTTGCCGTACCTGGTGTCGGTCGTGGTCACGGCATAAGAAACGACAGGAAAAACTTCAGCTCCCTCGGCAACTATTCTGTCAATCTCTTTCATTATTTTTGCAAGCGTACAATGGGACCCTGTTACCACAAATCCCACACGGATACCTTGAAGACGCATCTCAGGCACCTCCCATACCTATTCTCTAAAAATACTCATGAGGCGCTTCTCTGAGAATAAGTTGGGGAATTACCTGAGCCAGGATTTTGCCGCTTGTTTTCGGCGCCGCTATTCCCGGTAAGCTGGGAGTCAAAACAGCCTGGAGCCCTAATCTCTTGGCCGCGGTAAAATCAGTCCCTCCGGGAGACGAAGCAATGTCTATGATCAGGGTATCCTTGTTGAGCAGAGAAAGCAGCTTTTCGTTGAGAATCATAGCCGGAACGGTGTTAAAGATTACGTCTGCTTCAGAGATAGATTGATGCAGCTGGCTGCAGTGCAGGGGGCGATACCCTATTTCACCCGCCCGGGAAAGATCCGAGCGTTTTCTGGCGACCACGGTTGTTTTGGCGCCAATACCCTGCAGCATACGGGCGAGCGTTATTCCCAGCCTGCCGAAACCCAGAACAAAAGAATTGCTCCCATGGATGGTGATAGGCAGCTTTTCCATGGCTATCTGTAAGGCGCCTTCAGCGGAAGGTATGGAATTCAAAATAGCGACCGTGTCCATCTCAGCGATCTCAATCATCTTCCACCCATATTTATGCGCCCATTCTTTAACAAAATCACGAGCAAAACCGATAATTACAAGGACCCCTTCAGGGATAGTAACGGCAATTTCAGGGGATAGCCGCAGTGTGACGTCCTGGTCAAGGGTTTTGATGTTTCCCTCCGAATCTGTTCCTCCCATAGGAAGGATCAGTACCTGAGCCTTAAGCAGGGCTGTTTCCAATCTATCCATAAGGCAAACCTGATTTAATTCAGGACAGGGAGAAAAACCTATCGCCGTGACGGCGGCGCCCAACTTAATAAGCTCCTGCATCAGATAGATATCCCGCTGATCCCCTCCGATAACGGCTATTTTTATTCCCCTCAAATCCAAGCCCAATCCTTATTCCCCTCCTTTCCCTCATCGTTGGCAATAACAGTATATGAGGAAAAAAAGAAGAAGGTGTTTGGCATTCAGTCGAGAATCTTTTCTAACCCGATCACCACTCCTTTGAGCCCGCTGATATGACGAATTGCCATTATTACGCCGGGCATAAAGGACTGGCGGTGCAGTGAATCATGTCTGATGGTCAGGGTTTGTCCAGGCGAGCCGAAAATCACTTCCTGGTGAGCGACCAGCCCCGGTAAACGCACGCTGTGAATCCTAATCCCTTCCCAGTCTCCCCCTCTCGCCCCGGTCAGCTTCTCGTATTCTTCCGCATGCCCCTGTTGCAGCGGCGCCCTTTCCTGTTGGATCATCTCTGCAGTTTTCAGCGCGGTACCGGAAGGAGCATCGATCTTTTGATCATGATGCAGTTCAATGATCTCGACATTTTTAAAATACCGAGCAGCCCTTCGGGCAAAATCCATCATCAATACCGCCCCCAGTGCAAAATTGGGTACGATCAAAACGCCTCTGTCCGCTTTTGCCGCTAATTTTTCCAGTTCATCGATACCGACCACATCTAACCCTGTTGTACCGATTACCGGAGACACCCCGTTTTGCAGAGCGATTCGGGCATTGCTGAGAACAGCTTGAGGGTTTGTGAAGTCAACCAACACCTCTGCTCCGGTGGAGGTGAGAACCTTAGTCAGGTCGTCATCAATTTGGACATCGCAATCCGAAACCCCGATCAAATCCCCCAGGTTTTGACCTGCTTCCCTGGGATCAACCGCTCCCACGAGTTTTAAATCAGGCGCCTCGGCAAAAACCGCTCTTGCCGTCTCTTTGCCCATCTTTCCCGCAATTCCTGCAATCGCTACGCGTACCACTTCACTCACTTTTAAATCTGCCTCATTTCTTTTAGAACAATTTCTCTTTATTCTCGTATAGATGAGGCATTATGTCAATAAAAGATCCTCTGGAAGCTGTCCGGGACGTAATCCGGGAGCAAGCGGAATCCGCCGGCTGGTGGACCGCCATCGCTCATATTCCGAGCATGCGGCGCAAAGTTAGCTTATTAGGCGGCATAAAATCTCTAGAACCCGGACGCTGCGGATGACAAACTGCAGAAAGTTTAACCTCATCGCCGCAAAAGCCGGGTTCTCAGATCTTTAAATGTATCTTTTGTATTGCGAATAACTCTCATCCAAGTCGACGATGATTACTTCGCTGCCGACCTTTTTTACTACAGACCAGGGTATTTCTATCTCCTTCCTGTCGGTCCACAGGCTCATGAAATTAGAACGCCCAGGAAGAATGATCGATACTACCTCTCCGCTCTCGGGATCAATGATCATGTCCGAATCGCCAACGGCGCCCAGGCGCACGCCATCGAAAATATTGATGATCTCCTTACCTACCAGATCGCTAAGTCTCAACCCCCTCCCCCCTTTCACCTTTCTCCTTATGCTTTGTATTTATGAATAAAACAGCTGATTTATGTTTGGGAAAGGGCAAACGGATAGCTGATATTATCCTGGGTAAGGGGTCCCAGCACTGTGATGGTCATCCGCTTCGGGTCAAATATTTTAGCGGCAAAGGACTGCAGATCCGCTTCGGTGAGCGCATTGATCTTCTCCAGAATTTCCTCGATGGTGATAATTCTGTTATGAACAAGCTCCGATTTGCCGAGGCGGTGCATGCGCTGCAGAACGCTTTCCTGAGCCAGAAGAAGGCTCCCCTTTACCTGTGTTTTTGCCCTGTTCAGTTCCTGTGGTTTGACCCCCTTTTCCGCCAGAGACTGCATCTCTTCCCAGCTTAAATCCAAAACCTCCTGGCAGTGAGCCGGATTTGTTCCGGCATAAATTGTAAACAAACCGCTGTCCAGAAAGCACAGGTAATAGCTGTAAATGGCATAAACCAGGGCGCGTTCCTCACGGATACGCTGGAAAAGGCGAGAGCTTGCTCCCCCTCCTAAAATGCTATTAATTATCTGCAGGTGATAAACATTTTCGTCAAATAATGATACCCCGGGCGCCCCCATGCAGATCTGTGCCTGTTCCAGGTCTCGTTGAAAACTTTTGATACCCGCTCTCGTCTGCGGAGGAGTAATCGTGTTTTCGACCTTTCCCGCGGGAACAGATCCCAGAGACGACTCCAGCAGATCAACCGCTTCCTGGCGCCGGAAGTTTCCGGCCAGGGAAACTACCATATTCGATGGGCTGTAATGCCTCTTAAAAAAGGAAAGAATGAGGTCCCTGTCGATCCCGGACAAAGAATCGATCGTTCCGATTATCGGCCGCCCCAGGGGATGGCCATCCCAAATGGTCTGGGAAAAGTAATCGTGAATAATGTCATCCGGGGTGTCCTCATACATGCTGATCTCTTCCGCCACCACCCTTTTCTCCCGGTCAATATCCTCCTGGCGAAACAGGGAGTTGAACAGCATATCGCTGAGCAGATCCACTGCCAGAGTCAGATAATCCGCCGGTACTCTCACATAATAGCATGTGTATTCTTTGCTTGTAAAAGCATTAAGCTGGCCGCCCACCTCTTCGATCGCTTCAGCGATCTGTTTGGCAGTCCTCCTGGCTGTGCCTTTAAACAACAGATGTTCGATCAGGTGAGAGATTCCTGCCTCATTCGGTTTCTCCAGGCGAGAGCCTGTTTTCATCCAAAAACCGACGGCTACAGAATAAACGCCAGGCGCCTCTTCACTGACAATAGTAACTCCGTTATCCAGTACATCTTTTTGATACATCGACTGCGCCCCCATTCTCTACATCTCAAGTTATATTATTTTCCAGAACGGCCGCCTGGGAACATCTTCAAGCGTCACCAGTTCAGTAACAAAGAGCAGATTATTCTCCAGTAAGATCTCTATTCTCCCGACAGGCTCGCCCTTCCTGCAAGGAGCTTTCAGTGATGGCTGAAGATATGTCTTTTTTTCTAATTGCGCCAGTTGCTGAGGGGAAACCAAAAGCGAAACATCCCTGGCCGGGCCAACGGCGACTGAAGCGCTGGTCCCCTTCTTTACCGGTATCCGGCACAAGGGTGTTTTTCCCTTAAGAGGAGTATGGCGACACTTTTCAGCCCCATACTGCAAGAGCTGCAGCGTATCTGCATAACGGTCGCCGCTTCCCAGAACCACGCTGATCAGCAGTTGATCTTTACTTTTTGCGGCAGTCACCAAACACTCTCCGGCCTCGTCGGTTGTTCCTGTTTTGACGCCGATAACCTCGACTCCGCCTTTCTTTTGGCCTAATAATCTGTTTGTATTCTTTAAATCGATAACCTCTTTCCCGGAAAGTTCTTTCATCCGGTCGCTTTTGATTGCGACTATTTTCCGGAAGTCTTTGTTATTCAAAGCATAACGTGTGATTCGAGCCAAGTCATAAGCGCTGACAGCATGTCCCTCCTGAGTAAGCCCATGGGGGTTGCAGAAACGATTCTGCCAACAACCCACGGTTCTGGCTTTATAATTCATCAAAGCCGCGAACTGCTCTTCGCTCCCCGCCATATGAATAGCGATAGCCGCCGCGGCGTCGTTGCCTGAATTGATCAAGGCGCCTTTTGTTATATCATAAAGGGTGAATCTCTGCCCGGCCTTCAAATGAATGCTTGTCCCCGGCATAGAGGCAGCGTATTGATCGATGAGCACCGCTTCCTCAGTGTCTCCCATCTCCAGACTGAGAAGACCCGCCAGGATTTTGGTGGTGCTGGCCGGAGGAAGCGGTTTTGTGGCATTGCGGCTGTAGAGGACAATTCCGGATCGGAAATCCATCAATAACGCAGCATCTGCCGTGAGCGGCAGCTCTTCCGCAGCATAAGCCATTCCTCCGGTTATAAGGAAAAGAAAAATAAACACCATCGGCAAAAAACAGCGCAGGCATCCCCTCATCTGTGCGCTCCCCCTTCAAACAATAAACTTGTCAACCAGCTATTAGCTTTTCCAAAGGTACAATTTGATAACCCTTTCCCCTCAGCTTCTTGATCATCTCAGGGAGGGCATTATTTGTTTGTTCCGTTGGGTGCATCAGGATAATAGCGCCATTTTGGGCGTTTTCCGTTACTCTGGAGACGATCTCTGCGGGGGACGGCTTTTGCCAGTCAACAGTGTCTACCGTCCAGAGAATGACCTGGTGCTTTGTCTTGGAGGCGGCTTGCAGAACAGTGTCGTTAAATTCCCCGTAAGGCGGTGCAAAGTAGCGTGTCTTTTTGCGGGCCGCCTTATTGATCGCCTGCCTAGTCTGCTCGATCTCTTTTATATTATTATCCAGATCGAGGTCGTTGACATGCGGGTGGGAAAACCCGTGATTTCCTATTTCATGCCCCAGACCGGCTATTTTTAAGACCATTTTGGGATGCTCCTCCGCCCATCTTCCACTGACAAAAAAAGTCGCCTTGGCACGGTTTTCCTGCAGTATATCGAGCATAAGGGGAAGATGCTCTTCTCCCCAATCAACATTGACTGTTATGGAAACCTGCTTTTTAGAAGAATCCCCCTGGTAGATAGGTTTACCGCTTCCCTTAAAGACCTGTTCCGAGGTAAAAGCAGCCGTATAGAGACAAGCCGCCAACAACAAAAAGACAACAGCGGCCAAGACAATCCTATTTTTTCTCCAGAAAAAAACAAACACTTCCGCACCCCCTGAATTAAATATATTCCGGGAGAGAGGAAGATATTTGCTCAATTAATACCTATTTTTCCTTATTCTTTCTCAGGGAGCGAAGTGCCTCTTTGCGGGATAGATTTACACGCCCCTGTCTATCAATATCTGTTACCTTGACGATGATTTCGTCACCTTCCTTGACAACATCCCTCACGCGGTTGACCCTTTGCTCATCCAACTGGGAGATATGTACCAGCCCCTCTTTTCCCGAACTGCCCATAACGCCCGGTATGATCTCTACAAAGGCTCCGAAATCCATCAACCTGACCACCTTGCCTAAATATACTTTTCCAATCTCAACATCCTTGGTCAGGCTTTCGATGATGTTCACCGCATTTTTCCCGGCTTCTGCACTCGTGGCTGAAATAAAGACCCGCCCGTCGTCTTCAATATCGATTTGAGTTCCTGTTTCTTCGATGATTTTCCTGATGACCTTTCCCTGAGGGCCGATTACATCGCGTATTTTCTCCGTATCAATGGTCATGGTGATAATCCGCGGGGCGTGAGGCGATAATTCGGACCGCGGGTTGTCAATCGCTTCGGACATTTTTTGCAGGATAAACATCCTGCCCTCTTTTGCCTGAGCGAGGGCCTGCCTTAAGACGTCTGTGGTCAGCCCCTGGACCTTAATATCCAACTGCAGAGCCGTAATGCCTTCAGCTGTTCCGGCAACCTTAAAATCCATATCCCCCAGAGCATCCTCCATACCCTGGATATCGCTTAAAACCGCAAATTTGTCCTCGCCCATCACCAGTCCCATAGCGATACCGGCAACAGGAGCGGCTACAGGAACGCCGGCGTCCATCAAAGCGAGAGTACTCCCGCAGACGCTGGCCATTGATGATGATCCGTTTGATTCCAGAACCTCAGAGACAAGCCTGATCGTATATGGAAATTTGTCTTCCTCCGGCAAAACAGGCAGCAACGCCCTTTCAGCCAGGGCGCCATGTCCAATTTCTCTGCGTCCCGGACCCCTCATTGGTTTCGTTTCACCGACACAATAAGGCGGGAAGTTATAGTGATGCAGATAGCGCTTGGATTCATCCAGACCCAAATCATCTAAGATCTGTTCCTCACGGATTGTGCCCAGCGTGGCGACAGTCATTACCTGCGTCTGGCCTCTGGTAAAAAGACCGCTTCCATGAGCGCGCGGCAGGATCCCGACCTCACAGCTTATCGCTCTGATCTCCTCCAGACTACGTCCGTCGGGGCGCTCTCTATCTTCAAGGATCATACTGCGCACGATCTCTTTAAGATCCCTGGAAAAGATGTCTGCAATGACTTTTTCCTGCTCCGGGTATTTTTCTGCTAAACGCTCGACAGTTTCTTTTTCCAGCGCCTCCAGATCGTTTTGCCTGGCCAGTTTATCAGGGTTTTTTACAGCGAGGGCAATTTTTTCCCGTGCGTAAGAGCGCACATCCGCCTCTACTTGTGGATCAGGCTCAAAGGTGGGGACGGATATCTTTTCTTTGCCTATTTTCTCAACAATTTCTTTTTGAAATCTGACGATCTCTTGAATTCCCAGATGGGCAAATTCGATTCCCTTGACCATTGCTTCTTCATCTATTTCCTCAGCCCCTGCCTCAACCATCAATACCGCTTTTTCAGTACCGGCGACGATCAGGTGCATATCGCTCTTTTTTTCCTGCTCTACGGTCGGGTTGAGAACATATTCCCCATCTACCCGCCCGACGATAACCCCGGCGATAGGCCCTGCAAAAGGGATATCGGAAACTGAAAGCGCAGCTGAAGCGCCGATCATAGCTGTGATATTTGGGGAACAATCCTGATCGACAGAAAGGATAGTGGCGACTATCTGGACGTCATTGCGAAACCCATACGGGAAAAGAGGCCGAATCGGCCTATCGATCAGCCTTGCCGCCAGAATGGCTTTTTCCGTCGGTCTGCCCTCTCTTTTAATAAAACCGCCCGGAATTTTTCCCACAGCATACAGGCGCTCCTCATAATCGACCAGGAGAGGGAAAAAGTCGATTCCCTCCCGGGGTTCTTTAGAAACGGTAGCGGTAACCAAAACCACTGTTTCGCCATAGTGTGCTAAAACAGCTCCATTAGCCTGCTTGGCAACCTTATCAAACTCAAAGATCAAAGGTCTGCCGCCAAGCTTCATCTGATATAGTTCCGGCATAATGAACCTCCCTTAAAGGATATAACAATCAGAAAGAGCGGTTAACCGCTCTCCCCCGTGAAACAAACCAATGCCCTTTTAACGCCGCAACCCGAGTTTTTCTACAATATACCGGTAGCGCGAGGGATCATTTTCTCGCAGGTAGTTTAGAAAACCACGCCTTTGACCGACCATCTTCAACAGTCCTCTGCGGGAATGGTGATCTTTTTTATGCACCTTGAGATGCTCGGTCAGGTAGTTGATACGTTCTGTGAGCAGAGCAATCTGAACTTCAGGAGAACCAGTGTCACGCTCATGGATCTGATATTTTTCAATAATTCCTTTCTTTGCTGTGGAATTGAAAACCACTGTTAAACCTCCTTGCTTATAGGTGATCATTTGCCTATAATTGTTATAATCAGCCGTCCCGCCGGGATGTCTTTGACAACCAGGTCGAACACTCTCCCTGATTTGGCAAAAAACCCTCGGAACCTAGCTGCGCTTGGAACATGTGCCGGTATTTCCTCAGTTGCATGAAAAATATCTTCGATAGTTATTTTGTCCTGGCGAAGGTTATTCAATCTTTTTTTTGCATGTTCAGTTATAATAACCTTCATATTTTCCTGTACTCTCAACCTGACGACAGAAGTCCGACGCTCAAATCCGCTTCTCAGGCGCCGGAATTGTGCAATTCAATCTCATTTTGGGCGATCAAAGCATACAGGGCGTCTTGAAAAGCAATTACGGCAGCTCGCTCAGCCTGAGTTCTGGCATAAAATGCTTCCAATTCTTTTGCTAAAGAGATAAATTCCTCACTGAGGCAAATCTGCGATATCTGTTGTACTACTCTCTTCAGGTTGTGATGATACTCGTGGATCACCGGAAGTCCCAAGTATCATATCCTCCTTTTGAACGCTTTTTTTGATTTTACCATAGTTTAATCTCATTGTAAATCTTTCCGTTGACGCTTTGACGCTGTTTGCTCCTTTGTACAGCAATTTGATACTGCCTTGTAAACAAAACTACTCAAGTATCGCGTAATGGCCGGCTGGATTCCAGTGAAGCGACCATTATGGAGTTCCGGGTAACGGCATCAGGCGAAGCGAAGTTGCCGGTTCGGGCTGCGAGGACTGTTTGAGCACGCCCTGAGTTGCAGATCGCGGCCATTGAATTTCTGTTATCTCGACAGTTTTCTAAGACGCCTATGTACCAAGCGAGTTCCGCAGCAGCCCAGAACCGGCCTGAGGCGAGCCCCTTGATGCCGTCCGGGACGTAATAGGGAGCAAGCGGAATCCACAGGCCTGAGCAGTTATAAATTTTCACCCATCTGATAGTGAAGCGCAGCTTCATGAGCGTCTACCCTGAAAGTAACGTTTTGCTATTTCCATCGGATGTCTACCATGTCGGTGGATTCCAATTTCCGACCTCCGAACTCCGGCCTCCGGCATCCAAATTAACCAGCATCTTCGCTGCTTCGATATCTTTCTCAATTTGCCTGATCAAATCCTGAGAACTGTCGAACTTGCGCTCATCGCGGAGCCTTTCCATGAGCCTAATCTCGATCCCCTGGTGGTAGATATCCCCTTGAAAACCCAACAGGTGCGCTTCTATCAACCGTTCCCTGCCGGAACCAAATGTCGGATGCACCCCGATATTTAATACCGTCAAGTATCGACTTCCCTGAAGCAATGCCTCGCCGGCATAAACCCCATTCTGAGGAAGCAGCAGTTCCGCTGGCAGCTCTACATTAGCCGTGGGAAAACCCAGTTTGCGGCCTCGCTGCTCACCGGGGACGATTTTACCCTTAAGAATAGGGGAATAGCCAAGCAGTTCCTTTGCCTGATGAATATCGCCGCTTAACAGCGCCCGGCGAACCAGAGTGCTGCTGACGGGAACTTCCTGATAGAGTACAGGGGGAATAACTTCTACATGAAAACCCTTTTGCTCCCCGAACTCCCTCAGTTGCTCCGGCGTCCCTTCGGCTCTGCGTCCAAAACGATAATTATAACCGACAAAAACACCTGAAACATGAAGTTCAGCCACCAGTATCTTCTCCATAAAATCTTCCGGCGCCAAAAAGGCATATTCCAAATTAAATGGAACCATTAAAACAACATCAGCACCCTGTTCTTTCAAAAGTTCAATTTTTTTGTCCGTATCCAAAAGGAGCCGGGGACTCCTTCCAGGATTCAATACTTGCTGTGGATGGGGATAAAAAAGAAAGACAGCTGAAAGAGCGTCGATTTTATGAGCATATGCCGTCATTCTCCTAAGCAGCAGTTGATGACCTCGATGCACCCCATCGAAATTTCCAAGAGCTACAACTATTTTCCAATCATTAGCAGAATATTTTTCCGTATCTCCAGGTACTATCATCAGTTTCCCTCTTCTTCATCTTGATCAAAGCAAACAGAATACCTTTTTCGGTTTATAATGCCATTCCCCTTCGCCTGTCGTGCAGTAGTTACCCAACGATAACAGCTTTCCATCCGGAGAGTAAAGCCGGACCAGCGTAGGCATCTCATTGTTGCCTATTCCGCCCAGAACGCCGGAAGGCGCCAGGGACTGACCGTTCAAAATGTGCGGTACCGCCTTTTCTTTGACAGTTAAAGCGGGTATATCCTCCAGCGCAAAATCAATAGGCAGCAAAAAAATTAAATTCTCCGACCGCCACAGCTCCTGCACTTCCTCAAGGGTAAAAGAGTTTTCCAGTAGAAAAGGGCCGCTGGCTGTGCGCACCAAAAATGACAGATAAGCCCCGCATCCTAATGTTTCACCAATTTGCGAACAGATGCTGCGCACATAAGTTCCTTTGGAACACGTGAGATCGCATATCAGACGAGGATAAGCCTGATCATTTTTAAAGCTGATCATCTTTATTTCATAGATATGAACGCGTCTGGGTTTGCGATCTATTTCTTTGCCCTGACGGGCCAGCTGATACAGCCTTTTTCCCTGATGATGAACCGCAGAGAACATGGGAGGAATCTGTTTGATTTCACCCTTGAACTCCTGCAGAGCCTCCAACAGCATATCGAGATTTAAGCCGGGATTGGGATTTCTTGCGATCACATTGCCCGCGGCGTCACAGGAATCTGTTTTGATGCCGAAGGTGAATTCGGCGCGGTACTTTTTCGGCTTATTGATCAGATATTCCGCCACCCTGGCCCCCTGCCCTACACATATAGGAAGAACACCCGCGGCGCCGGGATCCAGTGTTCCGGTATGACCTATTCTTTTAATGCCGAACATCCGCCGCAACACCGCTACAACATCATGAGAGGTTAATCCCGGTGGCTTAAGCACATTGATTAAGCCGTTCATCTTCCATGACCCCCATTATCTTTTAAAGATAGTTGTTCGTCCGTTTTGCGAATAACGATCTGTTCAACATCTTTAATCTTCCCGATTATTGTGCATCCTGCAGCGCGGGCATGTCCGCCTCCTCCGAAATAAGCCGCCAGCCGGTTGACATCAAGATATTGTTTAGAGCGGAAGCTGACCTTAATTTCGCCGCGGTTGATTTCTTTAAATAAGATCCCCGCCTCGACCCCTTTCAACGATTGCAAATAATCGGTCATCCCCTCGCTGTCCTCTGCGGAAGCCCCACAGGCAGACAGAAGATCCCGGGAAACGGTTATCCAGGCGAGGGTACCGTTTTCATTAAGGGAAAGGGATTCGAGCGCTCTAGAGAGTAAGCGTAAGCTAGCAGGAGTTTTTTGCTCATAAAGGTGTTGGTGGACAATACTGTGCAAGGCCCCGCATTCAAGCAAACCGGCTGCCGTACGAAAGCATTTGGGCGTTGTATTCTGGTGCTGGAAGGAACCGGTATCGGTAACCAAAGCTGTGAAGAGATCTGTAGCGATCTCTTTTGTGACAGTTATCTTTGCTTTTAACAGAATATCATATATTATTTCTCCGGTTGCCGAAGCCTGTGCATCCACGACGTTGATGTCTCCAAAGAAGCTGTTGCTTATATGGTGATCTATATTGACCAGCTTGCCGCTATTTCTCAGCATCTTTCGGGGCTCGTCACCTAACCGGTTAAGATCGGTACAGTCAAGAGCGATACCCACGTCAAATCCTGCCGGATGAAGCGGCGTTTGCCGTACCTGCCGCGTTCCGGGCATAAACTGAAAAGCGGACGGTACCGGATGAGGCATGATCATTTCCGCTCTTCTGCCTGTGCTCAATATGGCAAGACCCAGTCCCATCAAGGAGCCCAGGGCGTCCCCATCCGGATTCAAATGAGTTGCCAGCACGAAATTATCATGCGTCATCAGGGTATTAACCGCTTCTTCTATGGTATCCATCAGTCCTCCCGCCCTTGATCAGGTTTAAGATCCCGCAGCATCTTGTTGATTTTAAGGCTGTGCTGAATTGATGTATCGAGCATGAACAATATCTCGGGGTGGTAGCGCAAGCGAATCTGTTTTCCTAATTCAGTTCGGATGAAACCACAGGCATTATGTAAACCTTCAAGGGTCTTTAACTGTTCATCCTCGGACCCCAGCACACTCACGTGGATTTTCGCATAGCGGCAATCTTTGGACACCTCGACAGCCGTTATACTTGTCAGCCGGTGGATGCGGGGATCATTCAACCCGGTCTGCAGCAATTCTGTTACAACGCGTTTGATTTCACCGGCCAAGCGGTTGGCCCGGTAACTCAATTTCTATCACCCTCTTAAGACTTTAGCTCTCTTTTGATATCTTCTATCTGGTAGAACTCCAAGATATCTCCAACTTTCATATCCTGAAATTTATCAAGTCCTATCCCGCACTCGTGCCCTTGAGCGACCTCACGGGCATCATCCTTAAACCTTCTCAGAGAATCAATAAACCCCTCATAAGTCACGACTCCATCACGGACCAGGCGAACATGGCTGTTGCGGACAGCCTTTCCTTCGAGGATATAACAGCCGGCAATCGCTCCCACTTTCGGTATATGGAATATATTGCGTATCTCCGCCCTGCCTATAGCTACCTCTTTGTGAATTGGTTCCAACATACCTTCCATGGCTGCCTTAATATCTTCGAGGGCTTCATATATCACACGGTAGAGCCTTATTTCTATTTTTTGTGATTCTGCCGCCTTTTTTGCATTGACATCAGGCCGTACATTGAAGCCGATAATCAGGGCATTGGAGGCGCTGGCCAGCATGACGTCTGTTTCTGTTATGGCGCCGACCCCGGAATGAATGATGTTTATCCTTACTTCCTGATCACCCATTTTATCCAGAGATTGAATCAACGCCTCCGCCGAACCGCGGACGTCAGCCTTAACCACCAGATTGAGCTCCTTGACTTTACCTTCTTTGATCTGCTTAAAAAGCTCTTCCAGTGTCACTTTTTCAGGAACGATGTTTTCAATATGCCGTTTTTTCTCAGATCGTTTTTCAGCGATTTGGCGGGCCAATTTATCCTCAGTAACCGCATAAAGGGAATCGCCGGCGGCAGGCACACTGGACAGCCCCAGGATCTCTACAGGCGTCCCGGGTAACGCTTTATTGATGCGGCGGCCTTTGAAATCAAGCATTGCCCTCACGTTACCGGAGGCGGTGCCCACCAAGATCTGGTCGCCAACATGCAGTGTTCCCTTTTGAATGAGCACCGTGGCCACGGGGCCCCTTCCTTTGTCCAACTCAGCCTCGATCACCGTACCTCTGGCCAGACTTTTAGGATTCGCTTTCAACTCTTCCATCTCAGCGACGAGGAGAAGCATCTCCAGCAGGTGATCAATACCTGTCCCTTTTTTTGCTGAAACCGGAACACAGATAGTAGTTCCGCCCCATTCCTCGGGTACGAGACCATACTCTGTCAGCTGCTGCTTGACATGATCAGGATTGGCGCCGTGTTTATCTATCTTATTAATAGCCACGACTATCGGCACATGAGCGGCTTTGGCGTGGTTAATCGCCTCGACGGTCTGCGGCATTACTCCGTCATCCGCAGCCACTACGAGTACCGCGATATCTGTCGCCTTTGCCCCCCGGGCGCGCATCGTTGTAAATGCTTCATGGCCGGGTGTATCCAGAAATGTTATCTTTTTGCCCTTAACTTCAATCTGATAAGCGCCGATATGCTGGGT
>DHAA01000008.1:20888-36127 GCA_002397275.1 Thermacetogenium sp. UBA4966
GTTTTTCCATGATCAACATGCCCCATTACAGTAATCACAGGCGGTTTTGCTCTCAGATTCTCCGGCCGATCCGGCAGGTCGGAGAGCGCTTCTTCCAATTCGCCCACTTCATCCAAAACCTTGACATCTACCCCGAACTCTGATGCCGCCAGGGTTGCTGTTTCGCTATCGATTACTTGATTCAAAGAAGCCATAACCCCTAAATCAATCAGCTTTTTGATAACCTCGCTCCCATTAACATGCAAACAATTAGACAATTCCTGTACAGTGATTTTTTCTTCTATGACAATTTTTTTCGTCTCCGGTTCTATCGCTGTCGCACGGTTATCCCTGCGCTTCTTCTTGCCGCGGCCGCGGGAAGTGGACTGTACTTTTGCCATAATCTTTCTCTGATCTTGCTTTTTTTTCTGACGCATTTCCTCTTTGCGAACCTGCGCCCGCTCACGGAAATTACTTTCTTTGGTTTCAGGTTTCCCGGCGGCTTGAGAAGCGGCGGGCTTCTTCTCCTTTTTCCGTTCCGTCGCTTTGGCTTTCAGCTCTTTTTTAATCGTATCAGCATCTTTTTCTTCGATTGTACTCATATGGTTTTTAACTGAATAGCCCATCTGATCCAGTCGGGCCACCAGGTCTTTACTGTTTATTCTAAGCTCTCTAGCCAATTCATGAATCCGGATTTTTGCCATTCAATCACCCCCCGTTTTGTTTTTTATAAGATCATCTGCTGTCTCTGCGGACATGACCGCCCAATAGCAAGACGAGTTTCCTAAATATTTTAGAAATTGGTCCTTCGTACCGAACTCCACAAAAGGAATGTTCAGAGTCAGGCACTCCCTCATCACCTTTTTGCGGGTCCCCCCCGCGTCTTTAGAGATGATCACCAGTTTCGCCTTTTTTTTCCTGATGGCATGAAGGCAGTTTGTCATTCCACAGACCAGTTTTTTAGACTTCTTGGCAAATCCTAACACAGCAAAAATATTCAATAGTTTTCATCTGAGATCTCTTTCTCCAAAGCCGAAATGATCTCCTGGGGCAACTCCTTTCGTAGGGCTTTCACCAATTTTTTATCGTTAAGGGCAGCGGAGAGGCACTCCAACCTGCGGCAAATGTATGCTCCTCGGCCTGATATTTTCCCGGTGCTGTCTATCTTTATCTGGTAATCGGGGGTCCTTACAATACGTATTAGTTCTTTCTTCCCCCGTGTCTGCCCGCAGCCCACACATATTCGTTGGGGAACTCTTTTTACTCCAGGCATCAAGAGTCCACCTCTTCTTCCTCAGAGCCCTTAACAGCGTCGTCCAGAGCCTGCTCTTCACTCTCCATGCGCTGAGATTCGCTTTTAATATCAATTTTCCAGCCGGTCAGGCGTGCCGCCAGTCTGGCATTTTGCCCTTCTTTGCCGATAGACAAGGAAAGCTGATGATTGGGAACGACCACCTGAGCAGACTTTTCGCCCTCGTCAATCATTACTGAGACAACTTGAGCCGGGCTTAAGGAATTAGCGATAAATTCCCGCACATTATTATCCCATCTAACTATATCAATTTTTTCGCCTTTGAGCTCTTGAACGATCGCCTGGACGCGCATTCCTTTGGGGCCCACACACGCCCCGATGGAATCAACGTTATCATTTTTAGAAAAAACCGCTATCTTGGAGCGCATTCCAGGTTCCCGGACAACAGCTTTTATTTCCACAATTCCCTCAAATATCTCCGGTACCTCTAATTCAAAAAGCCTTTTCAACAAGCCCGGATGTGTTCGAGAAACCAGGATCTGCGGACCCTTGGTGGTTTTCTTTACTTCAATAATATAGGTCTTAATCCTGTCCCCATGGTTATATTTCTCCGTTATAATCTGTTCAGAGGGCAAGAGCAGCGCCTCGGTACGGCCTAAGTCAATATAAATATTCTTCCCTTCCTGTCGCCTGACGACCCCATTCACTATATCCCCTTCACGGCTCAAGTACTCTTCATAAATCAAGCCGCGCTCCGCCTCCCGAATCTGCTGCACGACAACCTGCTTTGCCGCCTGGGCGGCAATACGCCCAAAGTTGCGCGGCGTTACTTCCGTCTCCACTATTTCTCCCTCTTTGATACCGGGATTACTCTCCGCAGCCTCTTCCAGTGAGATCTCCAGAGCGGGGTCATTTACTTCCAGGACTGCCGTTTTCATAGAGAAAACCTTAATCTCCCCTGTCTCTCTGGCGATCTCTATGCGCGCGTTTTGAGAGGAGCCGAAATTTTTTCTGTATGCAGTGTGCAGGGCATGTTCAATAGCCTGCAAAAGAACCTCGCTGCTGATCCCCTTCTCTTTTTCAATATCCTTTAAAGCGTTAATAAATTCCATATTCATTTTCGTTCACCTCCCCATCATGAACAATAATCAATCAATAGATTTTCAATCTTGCCTTCTCAATTGAACTATAAGGTATTTTAAGCAGACGGCCGTCCTCGGTTTCCAGAACCACCAGATCATTGCTATAATCGGCAAGCTCCCCTTGAAAATTTCTGCCGCCCTCAATTTTATCGATTGTACGAAGCTTTATCGCGGAACCGCGAAAACGCAAAAAATCCTCAGGCTTATATAACGGCCTCTCCACACCGGGTGAAGAAACCTCTAAAAAATAGCGGTGAGGAATGATAGCCTTCCCCTCCAGCTCAGCGCCGATATGCTTGCTGACCAACTCGCAGTCTTCAAGCCCTACCCCTCCCGGTTTATCAATAAAAATGCGCAAGTAAAGGTTATTATTCTCGTTTTTGTATTCTATAGCTACTAACTCAAGACCTTCCTTTGCCAGAAAGGGGGAGAGCATTTCCTCGACACGAGCCTCCACCATCTGTTTTTCCAAGGGTTTCCCTCCGTTTTCAGACGCCGGCCTGAAAAATAATATGAAAGAGTGGGCGATAGACCCACTCTTGCCGACCTCCTAGTAATACTTGCTTTCCTAAAGCGGCATTGATACCCGCTGCTTGCATTTATTATAACAAAAGCTGTCCTCTCCTGCAATCTTTTTGCCTTTTAATTTTTTGTCCCTTGCTTATGCAACATATCCGCTAGAATATCCTGAAGATATCCCGTTATCTTCTCCTTTGTCCGGAAAGCCATTTCCCCGCCGGACCGCCGCTTGATCTCCACAAGCCCGTCGGTAATCGCCTTCTTGCCGACGACAACCCGCACCGGGCAGCCGATCAGGTCGGCATCCTTAAATTTAACGCCCGGGCGTTCCTCCCGGTCGTCATAGAGCGTTTCAATTCCAGCGGCCGTAAGTTGTTGATATATCTCCGACGCCATTCCGGCCTGCTGCTGATTACGCTGGTCGACCGCCATAATAACCGCATGAAAAGGAGAGATAGCCGACGGCCAGATGATGCCGTCCTGATCATGACTTTGCTCTACGGCCGCGGCCATCGTCCTGGTAACTCCTATTCCGTAGCAGCCCATAATCACAGGAATCTCTTTTCCTTTTTCATTGAGGAATGAAGCGCCCATAGCTTCACTGTACCTGGTCCCCAGCTTGAAGATATGCCCTACTTCAATGCCGCGCTGCATTTGTAATGATCCCCCGCAGCAGGGGCAGGGATCGCCCTCCTGGGCAACCCGGAAATCATCGTAATGATCCACCTGATAATCGCGCCCGGGGTTGACATTGAGATAATGATAGCCGCTTTTATTAGCGCCGGCAACCGCATTATACAGGTATTTGACTTCTGTGTCTCCGAGAATCGTAACGCTTGTTTTTTCCTGCAATCCCACCGGTCCGGCAAATCCCATGGGAATGCCGAAGTTATTCCGCAGTTCTTCGGAGTCCGCGATCTCCAGCTTATCGGCGCCTAAATAAGACAGCACTTTGGTTTCATTAACCGAACGGTCTCCCCTCACCAGGACAACCACCAGTTTCCCATCAATGTTGAAAAAAAGCGACTTCAAAACCTGATCTGTACTCAACTGCAGATAGGCGGCGACATCCTGCACGGTACGGGCTTCCGGTGTGGCTGCCAATTGCAGAGGGCGTTCTTCATCTGCAGCTTTTCTTAGCTCATCGCTTGGGCAGGGTGTCTTTTCCGCATTCGCCGCATAATTGCATTTTGAGCAGTACAGCAACTGATCCTCTCCCTGATCGGCGATCACCATGAATTCGTGAGAAACGTCTCCTCCGATGGCCCCGGAGTCGGCTTCTACCGCCCTGAAATTAAGGCCGCACCTGCTAAATATTCTGTTATATGCATCATACATCTTCCGATAGCTTATTTCTAAACCGTCCTCATCCTTATCAAAGGAATATAAATCCTTCATAATAAACTCGCGCCCCCGCAGCAGTCCAAAGCGGGGCCTTCGTTCATCCCGGTATTTATCATGGATCTGATAGAGAAGCAGCGGCAGCTGGCGGTAAGAGTTAACCTCCTGAGCGAACAGGCAGGTAATCAGTTCCTCATGCGTCGGCCCCAGGCAGAACTCTCGTCCATGGCGGTCCTGCAAGCGAAACATTTCCGGGCCGTAGAGATCCCAGCGCCCCGAGCGGCGCCACAGTTCGGCAGGTTGTATAATGGGAAGCTGCAGCTCTACGCCGCCGGCGCTGTCCATCTCTTCTCTGATAATGTTTTCTATTTTTTTGACGACTCTGCTGCCTAAAGGGAGGAGTATATAGACCCCGGCAGCAACCTTTCTTACCATTCCGGAACGCAAAAGAAGCTGATGGCTGACGCTTACATCTGCCTCCGCAGGAGCCTCCCGCAGTGTGGGGATTAACATTTGTGTTACTCTCATCTGGCTTGCTTCCTTTCCTCCAGCATTTGTTTAATCTCTGAAATCAGAGTTTCCTGCAGCTTACCTTCAGGGACCTTTCCTGCCAATTTGCCCTGTTTAAAAAGAATACCGCACCCCTTGCCTCCCGCGATACCGATATCGGCGTCTTTGGCTTCCCCCGGCCCATTGACCGCGCACCCCATCACAGCCACCTTAAGGCTCTCATCTGTAAGGGGGAGCTCTTTCTCCACTTCATTTAGTATGCCGAAGAGGTCTATCCGGCAGCGCCCGCAGGTCGGGCAGGAAATGAGATCAATACCCCCTGAGCGGAGACCTAAAGATTTAAGAATTTGGCAGCCGGCACGTATCTCTTCATGGGGATGTTCCGATAAGGAAACCCTGATCGTGTCCCCGATCCCCTCGGCAAGCAGACAGCCGATGCCGATAGCCGATTTGATCGTTCCTCTCCATGCCCCTCCTGCTTCTGTAACACCCAGATGCAACGGATAGTCGACCTTTGCGGAAAGCATCCTGTAGGCCTCAATCGTTACCGGAACAGAAGTCGCTTTGACGGAGATAACGATATTATCATAATTTTCACGCTCTAACAGAGCAACATGAACGAGCGCGCTCTCCACCAAACCTTGCGCCGTTCTTCCGTATCTCTTCTCTATCTCCTGGTCAAGAGAACCCATGTTTACACCGATGCGGATGGGAACGCTTAGCTCAGCGGCTGCTGTGACAAGTTCATGGACACCCCTTGGCCCTCCGATATTTCCGGGGTTAATTCTCAGCCCGTCGACCCCGCTTTGCAAAGCCGTCAGCGCCAAACGGTAATCAAAATGGATATCGGCCACCAGAGGGATGGAAATTTCTTTTTTAATCGTTTTCAAGGAGCGCGCAGCCTGCTCATCCGGGACCGCCACTCGGATAATCTCACATCCGACGGCCTCCAGTTCCTTGATCTGCGAGATCGTGGCTCCTGTGTCTCTGGTGTCCGTTTTTGTCATCGTCTGCACCGTAACAGGGGCGTCGCCGCCCACCAGGACATTACCGACACTGATCCGTCTAGTTTTTTTACGCTGATAAGCCACTGACCCTAACCCCCGCTGATAATACGCGCTATATCATTATAAGTAATCAACACAAAGAGCGCCATAAGCAAAGCGAAACCGATCAGATTGATGAAATTTTCTTTTTCAGGTGCAATCGGTTTGCCTCTTAGTCCCTCAATCATCAAAAAGATAAGTTTGCTCCCATCCAAGGCAGGGATGGGAAGCAGGTTGACGAGGGCAAGGTTGATGCCCAGGACCGCCGTAAAAATCATCAAATACCCCGGCCCTCCAGCGGCTGCTTCTCCGATAGCAACCGTAATGCCCACAGGACCCGCTACTTCATTTGTGGAGATTGTTCCGGCAATCAGGCCTGCAAGCCCGACTAAAACCATTTTAGCAAATTGAAACGACTGAACTAATCCCAATTTGATCGCTGCAATAAAACCCTGTTTTTGCCATACCACCTGCTGCCTGATGCCGATCTGGTAGTTGTCTGATGGGGAGTCATAACGGGGAGTAACAGAAAAGCTTAAACTCTTTTCCTCTCGCTTGACAACCATCTGCATCTCGGTTTTACCGCTTTCCCGTATACCGCCGACCACTTCTTCCCAGTTGCGGGTAGGCGCTTCATTGATGGAAATAATCCTGTCCCCCGCTCTTAAGCCCGCGCTTACGGCCGGGCTATCCGCTACAACCTCGCCGATCATATTGGAATTAGAAGCCGCAGGAACTCCGATCAGCCCAAAAGTGATCACAAAAAGCAAGATCGCTGAAAGAAAATTCATGACCGAACCGGCTGAAATAACAGCGAATCGGCTTTTCAGCGGCTTAGAGTTAAAATCGTCGGCATGCTCCTCTTCATCCTCCGTGTCCATGCCGGCCATCCTCACAAAGCCTCCCAGGGGAAGCAGCCGCAGGGAGTAGGCGGTCGTCTCCTTACTTTTTTGACGGACATAAAGCTTGGGCCCTAAACCAATACTGAATTCAAGCACATGTATACCTGCCATTTTGGCAACTATAAAGTGCCCCAGTTCATGAACAACAATCAGGAAACCTAAAACCAGAATCGCAATAATGATAATCACTTTTTACCTCCCATATTATCGCAGTAGCGGATTGCTCAGCTTATAGCCGCTTGTTGATCAACCGCCAGGCACATTCTCTGGACCAGCTGTCGGCTTCCAGAATATCATCCAGAGTTAAAATCCCTGTTTTCGGGTCGTGCCGGCTCATAACTTCAGCGACCAGTTCGGGTATTGCGGTAAAAGCAATCATCTGTCCCAGAAACGCTTGTACCGCCGCTTCATTAGCGCCATTGAGCACCGCGGTCATCGTACCTCCGATTTTACCAGCTTCTCTGGCTAATCTCAAGCAGGGAAAGAGATCTGAATCAGTCGGTTCAAAGGTCAGCCGTCCCACTTGAGTCAGATCCAAACAAGGCAGATTATTCTCTTTACGCTCCGGATAAAAAAATGCATACTGTATCGGTATCCGCATATCCGGCCGGCCTAACTGGGCCAGAACAGCGCCGTCCTTATAGGCCACCAGGCTATGAACAATGCTCTCCGGGTGAATCACCGCTTCAATGCGGTCGTAGCCGATCCCGAACAGCCACCTGGCTTCAATTATCTCCAGGCCTTTGTTCATCAAAGTGGCGGAGTCGACGGTGATCTTTTTGCCCATCTGCCAGGTGGGGTGACGCAAGGCCATTTCGGGGGTTATCTTTTCCAGATCCTCAAACTCCATCCCCCTGAAGGGGCCGCCAGAGGCGGTGATGATCAGCTTTTCCACATCTGCGGCTTTCTCTAAGCACTGGAAGATTGCCGAGTGCTCACTGTCGACCGGTATAATTCTAACCCCTTTTTTTGAAGCCGCCTCCATCACCAGGCGCCCGCCCGCTACCAGTGTTTCTTTATTGGCCAAGGCGACCTGTTTATTGCAGGAGATTGCCTCCAAAGTTGGAAGCAACCCTCCTAAACCATTGACAGCTATCAGAATACAATCGGCATCAGGAATCCGTATAAGTTCCAGTATCCCCTCGAGGCCGCTTAAACAATGTGTTGCGGAATCCCGCAGCCTGTGCTTCAGCTCAAAGGCCGCATCTTTATTTTCAACAGCCACATAAGGAACTGTGAAAGCCGCCGCCTGTTTCTCCAGCAAATCAATATTCCGGCATGCGGCGATCCCCAGTACCCTTAAGCTTGAGGGATGCCATGACGCCACTTGCAGCGCTTGCCTGCCGATAGAACCGGTAGAACCTAAAATTACGATGTTTTTTCTCATTTATGTCTGCATCCTCAGTTATTCTCTGCAAAGGCCTTGCCGACGATTACAACGGCCGGCCCCAGGATTAATCCCCAAAAACCAAATAGCGTATAGCCTAAATAGAGCGATACCAGAGTGGTCAATGGATGGAGGCCGATATTCTCGCCAACCACCTTTGGCTCCAATATCTGTCTGACAACAACAATTATACCATAGAGGATCAGCAGCCCTATTCCGAAACCGGAACTCCCGGTGAAAAGCATCCAAACCGCCCAGGGGATCAACACAGTGCCCGGTCCGACGATAGGCAGCAGATCCAAGAGGGCCATGACAATGGCGAGAATATAGGCGTATTTCACGCCAAGAACAGAAAGGCCGATCAAGGAAAGCAATCCAGTTATGCTGATCAAAACTAAAATCGCTTTAATATATCCATGCAAAGCCTTCTGCAGCCCCCTGCCTATTTTGTGCAGACCTCCGCTCAAGCGGTCGGGCATCCATTTCGTGATCAGTCCGGAAATGTTGTTCTTAATAATCCCATAATCACGGGCGAAAAAGAAACTGGCGATAATAGTCAGTACCAGTACTATAAAATACTGGGGAAGAGCTTTGATTAAGTTAAAAAACTGCGCCAGAGCAACGGATACAATCTCTCTTAAAAAGTGCAGACTCTGCCAAAAATCCTGCATGGTTTCCTGAAGATAATCTGATGGAATATTAAATCTTTCCAAAAAAATCTGTATCCGCTCTATTATCGTGCTGATACTCCAATTATCCCATTCGCTGGTAAACGTACTGAGAGTTATAGAAAGATCAACCAATTCCTGAACCAGGTTGAAGAGCAGAAGATACAATATGCCTCCCACCACGGCCAAGAAAACAACAAGCGCAATCAGCGTACACAGTGTTCGGGAAAGACGCAGCCTTTCATTCATAAAATTGATTGCCGGATTGAGCAAAACAGCTATTAAATAAGCGATCAGTAAAGGAATAGCAATTATAAAGCCGGCAGAGATCATTGAGGAGATCAGCGGCCAGAAATAGCGTGCGAAGAAATAAATACCTGCGCCTGCCAGAATGATAATAACGAGCTTTATTAGATTCATCAGCGTTTTTTCCAGTGATGGAGACAAGACAAGTATTCACTCCTTTCTAAGGCAAAACTAATATTATCAAAAGATAGGCGACAGGAGCGCTGAAGAGCAGGCTGTCAAAGCGATCTAGGATTCCGCCGTGCCCTGGTAGCAGATTCCCGGAGTCTTTGACCCTTCCTATCCTTTTTAATGCCGATTCCGCAAGATCGCCTATCTGAACAACAAATCCAGTTATAATAGCGAGAAACAACACCTTCGGGTAAGTAAGCACAGGACATAGAAATTGGAATAAAACAGCGACCCCTATGCAAAAAAGTATACCCCCCGCCGAACCTTCAAAGGTTTTATGCGGGCTCAATGCGGGATAGGGATGACGGCGTCCGCAGAGACGCCCTATGAAATATGCGCCTATATCGCATGCCCAGGTAAGCAGAAACACAAAAAGCAACAGCTGCCATCCATAAGGGCTCAATTTTCTGATCAGTATTAAGTGGCTGAATAAAGCACTGATATAACAGCTGCCGAGATATGAGGCGGCGATGCTGTCTATTCCCCATCTGGGAAAAGCCAAAACCAGGACCATCATATGCGATAATAATAGAACCATCATACCAGCAAACATGAAGTAGTATTCTCTGCCCTGCGGGGCATAATAAGCCAGCAGCGGAAATAGAAAAGCGCTCCCATAGATAAGAAGCTGCGGGCACCGAATGTCAATGCGCCGGTAAATCCTCTGTATTTCAAATGAGCCGCCGAGAGCAAGAAGCACAACAAAGACAGCCAGCGGTATGCCGCCCGCATAAACTAATAAAATCAGAACAGGTATACCAATTAAAGCAGTTATTGTTCTTTTCCAAAACAAATCACTTAAGCCCTCCGAAACGACGTTGTCTATTCTGGTATGACCGCAAAGCCTTGATGAACTCTTTTTCCCGAAAATCAGGCCAATAAACCCCGGTACTGTAAAATTCCGTATAGGCGACCTGCCATAATAAATAATTGCTGATACGCTGCTCTCCCGCCGGCCTGATCAGCAGGTCCGGATCCGGTAAATCGCTGGTATAGAGATATTTTTGAAATAGATCTTCAGTAATTTCCTGCGGACGTATTTTTCCATCCGCAGCCAGTTGAGCGATTCGGCGGGCGGCATCTACAATCTCTGTTCTACCTCCATAGTTTAGGGCAATATTTAAAATCAATCTGTCGTTGTTTGCTGTTACTTCCTGAGCATGCTTAATTTTGCGCAGAGCCGGCGCCGGAAGCTCGTTAAGCCTGCCTACCGCTCTTACCTGTACCTGTTCTTTATGGAGTTCATCTAATTCCTTCTGAATATACTCGTATAATAATCCCATCAAAACATTAACTTCTTCCTGAGGCCTTTTCCAATTCTCTGTTGAAAAAGCATATACCGTCAGTATTTTGATACCCAATTTCAAACAAAGCTTTACCGCGGACCGCAGAGAATCCATGCCGGCGCGATGCCCCATCGCCCTGGCTAAGCCCTTTTCCTGCGCCCAACGCCCATTTCCGTCCATAATAATAGCAACATGGCGCGGCATGCTTTCTAATTCCATATTATTACTTAGATCATCTCCATTATTTTTGTAAAAAATGCCTTTAACAATTTTCTTAATCAAGGATGTCGCCCCTGTTTTTTGATCTTAGAAAAAACCCCCTCGTAGAGGGGGGAAGAGATTCTCTTTTATTCTTCTAGAACTGCATCATTCGGGCAGACATCTATACAGGTCCCACAATCTTCACATTTATCCATATTGATTGTATAGACGCCGTCGTTTTCAGAAATTGCATCGTTGGGGCACTCATCAATACAGGTGCCGCAAGCCTCGCACTTATCGGCAATAATCTTATACGCCACTTCTTTACACCTCCTTTTCCTCAATAGTTGGGTCATTAGTTGGGTCATTACAGTATTCGTCGCTAATTATCAGTTCTATAGTTAATGTGTCTATTGCTCGTTGACGTATAATCCTATTAGTGTTTATATTTTGATGATAGGTGGATTTAATCTTTACGTTTAAGCCATGCTTTCGCAGTAGCAGAGACCCCTCTTCCTGGGTTAGCCCGACTACATCCGGCGCCTGTTCACAAAGAAAATCCATAGCTTAGAACCCTCAAAATTCCAGTATCTCTTTTTCTTTTGCTTCGGCAACCTGATCAATATTTTTAATATATCTGTCGGTGAGCTCCTGTATATCATTAAGGCGCCGCTTGGCGATATCTTCTGAGATATCCCCCTCCTTTTCAGCCGCCTTAATCTGATCGTTAGCTTCTCTTCTCAGATTACGGACAGCGACACGTCCCTCTTCCGCTTTTTTATTCACGACCTTAACCAGACTCTTCCGTTTTTCTTCAGTTAATGTCGGAACAGATAACCTGATCAGATTGCCGTCGCTTACCGGGGTAATTCCCAGATCCGATTTTAAAATCTCCTTTTCTATCTGCGGCAGCATATTCTTGTCCCAGGGCTGGATCACCAGGAGACGAGATTCAGGCACGGAAATAGTCGCCATCTGGTTAATTGGCGTCGGCGTGCCGTAATAATCGACAAAAACTTTTTCCAGCAGAGCCGGCGTCGCCCTCCCCGCACGCAATGATGAGAAGTCTTTTACCATAAGGTCAACCGTTTTTTTCATTTTGCTTTCCGCCTGTTTTAATACGTCGTTCAATTTACTCCCTCCCTACGACAGTCCCGATCTTTTCACCCATAACAGCTTTCAGCACATTACCTTTGTCCCTAATCCCAAATACAATAATCGGTATACGATTATCCATACACAGGGAAGCAGCGGTGGAATCCATAATACCAAGGCTGTTTTTCAACAGATCCATGTGCTTCAATTTGGTTAATTTTTGAGCCGAGGGGTTAGTTCTGGGATCGGAGTCGTATACAGCGTCAACATTTTTTGCCATTAAAATAACTTCGGCTTCTATTTCTGCGGCGCGCAGCGCAGCCGTAGTGTCTGTTGAAAAAAAGGGGTTCCCCGTACCCCCTGCAAAAATTACCACACGTCCCTTCTCCAGATGGCGGATTGCCCGGCGCCTGATATACGGCTCGGCGATCTCCCGCATTTCTATGGCGGTTTGCACACGGGTATCGACATCCACTTTCTCCAGAGCATCCTGCAAGGCCAGGGAATTAATCACGGTAGCGAGCATACCCATATAATCGGCTGTGGCGCGGTCCATTCCTCTCGTACTGCCCGCCACACCACGCCAGATGTTGCCTCCCCCGACTACGATAGCTACCTCTACCTCTTTGTGGTTGATCTCTTTTACTTCCTGCGCAATCGACTCCAAAATATCATGGTCGATCCCGTAACCCTTTTCACCGGACAATGCCTCGCCGCTAAGCTTGAGTACTACCCTCTTATATTGAGGTTTTTCCACCAGGAAAACCTCCTGTCTTCCCAAAATTCATTCTACGTTTACTTAGTAAATCCTTTAACATATTATAAAAAGTTTAGCTTTTCTCTCCTAACTGAAAGCGGCAGAAGCGGCGAATGATGATGTTTTCACCAAATTTGGCGATGTATTCATTGACCAGATCGCCGACAGTCCTATCGGGGTCTCTGATATACGGCTGTTCCAGCAGACAAATATCCTGATAAAACTTCTCCATTCTGCCCGATACTATCCTTTCAATCACTTTTTCCGGTTTGCCCTCGTTCATAGCCTGTGTCTCGTAAACACTTTTTTCAGTTTCAATCTTTTCCTGGGACACATCGTTTCGCTCAATGTAGACAGGGTTGGCGGCTGCTACCTGCATGGCCAGTTCCCTGCATAGCTGTTGGTAATCATCGGTTTTGGCAACAAAATCTGTTTCACAGTTTACTTCAATTAGTACCCCAAGTTTCCCCCCGCCATGTATATAGGCTTCTATTTTCCCGTCGTTGGCGGCTCTTCCGGCTTTTTTGGCTGCAACGGCGAACCCCCGCTCCCTCAGGTAGGTAGTGGCTTTTTTCAGATCACCCTTGGATTCCTGAAGCGCTTTTTTACAGTCCATAATCCCTGCGCCTGTCTGTTCACGCAACTCCTTGACCAGTTCTGCTCTGATCAAATGGATCACCTCCGTCTAATATACAAAGCTATCGTTGAAATGTCCGACCTCAGGCCGGGGAGTGCTGCTCCTGTTGCTGTTGCTGCTCTTCTTCTTCCGTTTGCTCCCCCTGTTTCGCTTCCAGAACGGCGTCCGCCATCTTTGAGGTAAGCAGGCGCACCGCCCTGATCGCGTCGTCATTGCCCGGTATTACATAATCAATTTCATCGGGATCACAGTTCGTATCCACAATACCTACGGTCGGTATTCCCAGTTTGCGCGCTTCCTTTACCGCGATCTGCTCTTTCCTGGTATCTATAATAAACACGGCCCCCGGCAAAGAAGTCATGTCTTTGATACCCCTCAAAAAGCGATTGAGCTTTTCCATCTCCGCTTTGAGTTTGGAGACCTCTTTTTTAGGAAGCAATTCAAAATGCCCGGATTCCTCCATTTTCTCCAATTCCCGCAGTCTATCCACCCGTTTCCTTATAGTCTGGAAATTGGTCATCATCCCTCCGAGCCATCTCACATTTACATAAAACATACCGCAGCGTTCCGCCTCTTCCCGTACGGAATCCTGCGCCTGTTTTTTTGTGCCGACAAATAGCACGCTTTTCCCCTCGGCTACAACATTTTTAATAAAATTGCATGACTCATCGATCATTTTAACTGTTTTCTGCAGATCGATAATGTAAATCCCATTGCGCTCCGTAAAAATATAGGGCGCCATTTTAGGGTTCCAACGCCTTGTCTGGTGTCCAAAATGTACCCCTGCCTCCAGCAGCTGTTTCATGGTTACTACCGCCAAATTAATACATCCTCCTTGTGGTTTTGCCTCCGTCTCCTTCATAACCGGACGGACCCGCAGGACCCCCGTCTCAGTTTTTGTGAAGCGACGTGTGTTTTTACCAATCGATAGTATAACATAAAGAAGCGGTTGCAAGCAACATAAAACAGGCTGAATAGTAACATTAAAGGCGCCTTCCCGGTAAGAAGGCGCCTGTCTCTTCTAACTGATGTTTTTCTTTTTTATCTGGAGAACCAATTCCACTTCTTCTTGCCCTAAATTGAGTTTTTTAGCTATTTCTTGGTTGCTTAAGCCCTGCTTTGCCAATTCCATCATTTTGGCATACTTTTCGCCGTCGTCAATTCTTTTGACATCCTTACCGTCGCTGTCGCTGTTTGACGGGGGATGGGGCGTCTGCCCTTTTTTATTGAAGTTGCGGGGTTTTCCTTTCCCCGAATACTTCTGCTGCCGTTCTTTTGGCCGGTCGGCGTCCTTCGGATCCTTATTGCTTAAACGCAAACGCTGTTCTAAATTAGCAACAGAATCCCGCAGCTGTTTTGCTTGATGATCAACTCTCGATACCGCTTGCTCGGTTTGTTTTTTTACCGCGGCCAGCAGATCATCCGCTTCTTTTTTATATTGACGCATTTCACAAAAGAGTTCTTCCATTTTCCCTATTTCTTCAGTAACCCGCCGCAGTTTGAGATCACGCCTATCCCGCCAAACAACTAAAAAAACCAGGGTGATAATGCTTAAAGTCAACAGCGATAAAATAATAATTAAATATTCCATGTCTTACAAATAACACTCCTCGATTAAATTTTCAAATCAATAAGACGGCCGGGAACAAGCTTGGCATTCCCCTTGCTCTGTTCCGGTCTATTTTCCTTATCGGGAGAGGTCTCTTGCCCTGATTCTTTTTGCGAATCCGCATTCGACCCCTCATTTCCCCTCTCCCTCTCTTTAATCCTGCCCTCCCTCGTTTGAGGCAAGTTCTGGACAGATCTTTGGGCGAGTTCTGCTTCTCTGGAAAGCTGCGCGGCGAAACTCTGCTGTTGAGCTTGTTCGTTTGATTGCTCTACCTGCTGGATTCTTCCAACCTCCTGAGTTCTTGGCAACATCACCTGGAGATCAAGCGCTTTAATAGTCATATAAATACCTCCCGCTCTACTCCGTTTATATTCAGTATGGCGCTGTTTTATTCTCATCCCATCCTTTATAAAAACATACATGCCGCATCT
>DHAA01000054.1:0-19183 GCA_002397275.1 Thermacetogenium sp. UBA4966
GCGCGCTTGATGTTTCTCAATTATCCCAATAATCCGACGGGCGCCACCTGCACTAAATCGTTTTTTGAAGAGGCGGCGGAGTTCGCGCGCAGCTTTGATATTATAGTTTGCCATGATGCCGCCTATTCGGAGATCACCTATAACGGTTATCATGCTCCAAGTTTTCTGGAAATACCGGGCGCCAGGGAGGTAGGCATTGAATTCCACTCCCTCTCCAAGACCTATAATATGACGGGTTGGCGCCTGGGCTGGGCGGCAGGGAATAAGGATCTGATCAATGCCCTGACGATCATTAAATCCAATATGGATTCCGGTGTTTTTCAGGCGGTCCAGTATGCGGGGATAGCGGCTCTGGAAGGCTCGCAGGACTGCATAACGGAGATCAAAGACGTCTATGAAGAGAGACGCCAAATTGCTCTGCAGGGGCTAAACAGCCTGGGGTGGGATTTTACTCTCCCTCAGGGAACGATCTACCTGTGGGTTCCTGTGCCTGCCGGATACGGCTCTGCCGAGTTCGCGGAGCTGGTGCTGGAAAAGGCGGCGGTAGTGATCACTCCGGGCAACGGCTATGGCCAATATGGCGAGGGGTATTTCAGAATTTCGTTGACCCTGCCCACTCAACGGCTGCAAGAGGCCTTTGCCAGGATGAAGAAGGCTTTCGGGACATTATTTTAATGAAATTTTATTCAATTTGAAGGGAGTGATCGCCTGATCCGGGAGATTCTTTGCGGGTCAGGCCTAGTGGTGATCAAAAGCATGACCGGTTTTGGCCGCGGTGAATATGGAGAGAACGGATTGCAGGCCACGGTGGAGATCCGCAGCGTCAACCACCGCTTTCGCGAAATAACCGTTAAAATTCAGCGGGCGTACCTTTTGCTGGAAGAGAGAATAAAAAGCCAGGTGCAGGAGGAAGTCGCCCGCGGGCGCCTGGATGTTTTTGTTAAGATTGAGGATCGCCGTGAAAAAAAGCGTAACGTTAAGCTTGACAAAGAATTAGTTCTTGCCTATTATAATTGTCTGAGGGAAATAGCGGAAATGCTCGATATTGACTTGCAATTGCAAGCGGATCGACTCTCCCAATTCCCGGACGTTGTGTCGCTGGAGGAAAAAGAAGAGGATCTGGAGGGCGTGTGGAAGGTTGTACAGGTTTCTCTCCGGGAGAGCCTCGGGCAGCTTTTAGAGATGCGTTCCCGGGAGGGCGCCAGGCTATACGAGGACTTTATGTCTCGCCGCAACAGTATTTGCGGTTTCCTTGATGAAATTAAAGAGCGCTCTCCTCAACTGAGTGTGGAACTGAGAACTCGCCTGAAAAACAGGCTGCAGCAGCTCCTGGAGGAACACGAGATCGATGAAACGCTGTTGGCAAATGAAGTAATCTTGTTTGCTGAACGAAGCAGCATTACCGAAGAAATTGTGCGTTTGGACAGCCATTTGGAGCAGATGAAAGAAACCTTGCAGCTTGGGGAGCCCGTGGGGAGAAGGATTGAGTTTCTCCTGCAAGAAATGAACAGGGAAATCAATACCATCGGTTCGAAAGCCTCCGATCTGGTTATCTCCCCCCTGGTTGTGGAGATTAAGAGCGAAATTGAAAAGATGCGGGAACAGGCGCAGAATATCGAGTGAAAAAAACATACTTTAAGGGAGGAAAAAGATGGATATCAAATTGATAAATATCGGTTTCGGCAATGTTGTTTCAGCCAACCGGATTGTTGCTATTGTGAGTCCTGAATCCGCCCCGATAAAGCGCGTTATTTCCGAGGCTCGCGAAAGAGGTCTGCTGATCGACGCTACCTACGGAAGGAGAACGAGGGCTGTGATTATTTCCGATAGCGACCATGTTATTCTATCCGCAGTCCAGCCCGAAACAGTAGCCAATCGCTTGGCTTCAAAGGAGCCGGCTGCAGTTGCGGAAGAATAAGACGCCGGGGCGTTCATCGCTGCTTATTGTTGTGTCCGGTCCCTCCGCTTCCGGTAAGGGAACTCTCTGCCGGATGCTGAGAGAGGCCTTGCCGGATCTCTTTTATTCGATTTCCTTTACCTCCAGGCCTCCCCGCGGTGATGAGCAGAATGGAGTAGAGTACTTTTTTGTTTCCAGGGAAGAGTTCCAAAAAGGGATTGACCACGGTAAGTTTCTGGAGTGGGCGGAGGTATACGGACACTACTACGGTACCCTGCGCTCTGCTGTGGAAACTGCGTTGAACGAGGGCAGAGACGTTTTGCTGGAGTTGGATGTGCAGGGCGCCCGGATGATTAAGAGGACATTTTCCCAGGCTTTGCTTATTTTTATCAGACCTCCTTCTCTGGAAGAACTGAGCGCCAGAATCAGCAATAGAGGAACGGATGACCCTGCCGCTATTGATTTGCGCTTAAGCCGTGCACCTGAAGAACTACAGGCGGCGGAAGATTATGACTATGTTATCGATAACGATCAAAAGGAGCAGGCCTTTGCGCGACTGCTGGACATTTTAAAAGAGGAAAAGAGTGCTCGCAGAAGTGGCTGAAGGGGGATGGACAGTTGAAGCAACCGAGTTTTGACCTATTATTGGAGAAGGTAGAGAGCAAATATGAGCTTGTTGTGGCCGCGGCGAAAAGAGCCCGTTACCTGACGGAACACTGCAGCGCGGACAGCGAACTTCAGTCTGAAAAACCGGTTACCGCCGCCCTTGTGGAGATAGCCCGGGATGAACTGTTCCTGGAGCGGCCACAGCGGCAGAAGAAGCTCAAATGAAGAATGTAGTCTTAGGTGTCGCAGGAAGCATCGCCGCCTTTAAAGCAGCCGAGATAGCCGGTCTGCTGGTGAAGAAAGGATACGGGGTGCAAGTGGTCATGACTGCCGCCGCAGCCGAGTTCATCACGCCCCTCACTATGCAGTCGGTTTCTCGGCATCCGGTGTGCATGGACATGTTCAACACATCGCCCAGGTGGGAAATTGAGCATATCAGTCTGGCCCAGGGCGCGGATCTGGTGCTGGTCGCTCCGGCGACTGCAGATCTTATAGGATTGGTCGCCGCCGGTACGGCGGGTAATCTTCTGACCGCGACCATCATGGCGACTCGAGCCCCGGTAATTTTTGCTCCGGCAATGAATACCGGGATGTATGAAAATCCGGTTTTTCAGCACCGGATGGGTTTTCTTAAAAGAATGGGATATATCTTTATCGAACCGGATGAGGGTCGTTTGGCTTGCGGCGCCAGCGGGAAAGGAAGGCTTCCCGACCCGGAAAAGATAGTCGCTTTTGTCGATGGTATTTTTACCAGGAGGCATGATCTGCAAGGAAGGCATGTGCTGGTCACCGCGGGTCCTACTCGTGAGCCCCTTGACCCGGTGCGCTTTTTATCAAATTACAGCTCCGGGAAGATGGGTTACGCCCTTGCCCGCGAAGCTGCGGCGAGAGGCGCTCAGGTTACGCTGATCAGCGGGCCTTCATCCCTTGCTCCCCCCGAGGGGGTCGAGGCGATCGCAGTGGAGACTGCCCGGGAAATGTTCGACGCTGTCAAAGCATTATTCCCTGCAGTGGATATAGTGATCAAAGCCGCTGCGGTGGCCGATTTCAGACCGTGCCGGCCGGCGAAGGAAAAGATTAAAAAGGATGGGGCCGGCCTATTCCTGGAATTGGAAAGAACAGAGGATATTCTGGGGTATTTGGGAGAACAGAAAGGAAAACAGATACTGGTCGGATTTGCGGCAGAGACGAGAGAGGCCGTCAAAAACGCTCAAAAGAAACTGGCCCGCAAGAATCTTGATCTGATAGTTGTCAACGACCTTACTGAGGAAGGAGCGGGCTTTGAGGTCGATACCAATGTGGCGACGCTTTTATTCAGGGACGGGAATGTTTTAAAGCTAAACAAAATGACAAAAGATGAATTGGCCGGTGTGATTTTAGATGAAATAGTTAAATTGTTATCTAAATTAAGGAGGCGCTGAAAATGGCTCGACGTTTTTTTACTTCGGAGTCGGTGACCGAGGGCCATCCTGATAAGGTTGCGGATCAGATCTCCGACGCTATCCTGGATGCCATTTATGAAAAGGACAGCATGGGCCGCGTTGCCTGTGAAACATTGGTGGCGACGGGTTTGGTACTTATCACCGGACAGATCACCACTAACTGTTATGTTGATTTATCTCATATCGCCCGCTCCGTTGTCAGGGATATCGGTTATACCAGGGCCAAATTCGGTCTTGACTGCGACACTTGCGCTGTGATTACCTCCATTGAGGAGCAGTCCCCTGATATTGCCTTAGGCGTGGACCAGGCTCTTGAAGTAAAAACCGGAGAAATTGAAGTTGAGCAAGAGCTGGGCGCCGGAGACCAGGGGATGATGTTCGGTTACGCCACAGATGAAAGCCCCGATCTTATGCCTCTGCCCGTGGATTTAGCCCATAAGCTGGCGCGTCGTCTGGCTGATGCGCGCAAAAAAAACGATCTTCCTTACCTGCGTCCGGATGGCAAGACCCAGGTAACCGTAGAGTACGAAGGGGATCGCCCCCTGCGGGTGGAAGCCGTGGTTGTTTCAGCACAACACAGCCCTGATATATCTCTGGAACAGATCAGGGAAGACATTATGAAAACAGTGATCAAGGATACGGTCCCTGCCGAGTATATTGATGAGAGAACGAGATTTTATGTTAACCCTACCGGGAGGTTTGTGATCGGAGGCCCGCAGTGCGATACAGGGCTCACCGGGCGTAAGATTATCGTGGATACTTACGGAGGAGCGGCCAGACACGGAGGCGGGGCTTTTTCCGGTAAGGATCCGACCAAGGTCGATAGATCCGCTTCCTACTTCGCCAGATATGTCGCCAAGAACGTTGTGGCGGCTAAGCTCGCCCGCAGGTGTGAAATACAGGTCGCTTATGCCATCGGAGTGGCCAATCCTATTTCCATCCATGTGGATACCTTTGGGACAGGGGCGATCTCTGATGCAGAGATCTGCGCCCTGGTCAAAAGGACCTTTGATTTTAAGCCTGCGGCCATCATCAGGAAGCTTGATCTGAGAAGGCCCATTTACAGACAAACTGCCGCCTACGGCCACTTCGGACGCCCGGATTTAGATCTGGCCTGGGAGAGAACGGACAGCGCGGAACTGCTGAGAAGAGAAGCCGGAAAGATTTCGCTGGGCGGTCGTTGTTAGCTGTCTGGGTTAAGCGGAAGTTTTCGGGATATTGCGGCCAGTTATGACGGCGAAACAGTTATAACTGGCCTTGTGTTTTGCAGGCCTCGCTGCTCAAATGAAGCGGAGAAATTTATTATGAATATGATTATGGAGAGTTGAATGATGGGGGAAGAGTGTGCGGAGGTCGTCGTCAGGATCAGCCATCCGCGTTTAAGCCATATTTTTCACTATCGAATACCTACAGAAATAGGGAAACTGCTCCCCGGAACACGGGTAACCGTACCGTTTGGCCGGCGTACTGTGGAGGGCTGGGTCGTCGGCTACAGCGAACCTGAACCGGGGATATCTCTGCGGGAAATTATAGGGATCAGCGGCTCAGAACCGGAATTCACAGAAGAGCTGCTGCAGCTGGCGCGCTGGATGGCCGGGTACTATCTTCATCCGCTGGGAGAAATTCTCGATCTGATCTCCCCTCCCGGAAAACCGAAAAGGCCGCTTGGAGTCTCCCCATTGCCGGATGCTTCAGCAGAGGCGCAGGCGCCTAAATTTGTTTTAACCGCCGAGCAGCAGGGGGCGCTGGAGATGATTACTAAAACCGTCAGGGACCGTGAGTACGGCAGCTTTCTCCTCTACGGCGTCACCGGGAGCGGCAAGACCGAGGTGTATCTGAGAACTGTGGAGGCTGCTTTGGCTACCGGCTGTCAGGCGCTTTATCTGATACCGGAGATCGCGCTTACGCCGCAGATGAACAAGATCTTTCAGGAAAGGTTCGGGGAGTTGGTGGCTGTTTGGCACTACAGGTTAGCCGGGAGGGAGAGGTATCGTACCTGGGAAGGGATCAGGAAGGGTGAGCTGCGGGTGCTCATCGGACCCCGTTCAGCTGTGTTTGCTCCTTTTTGCCGTCTGGGATTAATTATTATCGATGAAGAACACGATCCTGCCTATAAACAGCAGAATAAACCCTATTACCATGCCCGTCAAGTGGCGTTATGGCGTGCGCGGTATCACCGCGCGGCGGTGATACTGGGGAGCGCTACCCCTTCTTTGGAGAGCTATGCCTCCGCGGTCTGGGGAAAGGCGAAGCTTCTCTCGATGACCAAGCGTCCTGCAGGGCGCTGTCTCCCTCAAGTCAAGATCATCGATCTGCGTAGGGAGCAGCCCGGGCGGAGAGCATCTTCGCTGAGCGGATATTTGATCGAGCAGATAAAAGCGCGCCTGCAAAGGGAGGAGCAGGTGATCCTTTTCTTAAACAGGCGGGGTTTTGCTCCTTTGGTTTATTGCTCTGTTTGCGGAAATGTCATCAAATGCAGCAATTGCTCCATTTCTTTGATCTATCACAGGCAAACCGGCGACCTGCGCTGCCATTATTGTAATGTGATCAGACCTCTGCCCGGGTTGTGCCCTTCCTGCGGCAGCTCAAAGAAATTGTCTTTGTTGGGGGTAGGAATTCAGCGGGTGGAAAAGGAGATCAGCGATCTGTTTCCCGAAGCGAGGGTCGTGCGCCTCGATTTTGACACTACCAGAAGAAAAGGTGATTTTAAACGGATTTTAGGGAGTTTTGCCCAACGCAAATTTGATATACTACTGGGGACGCAGATGGTGGCCAAAGGGCATGATTTTCCCGGCGTGACTCTGGTGGGGGTCCTTAACGCGGACCTCTCCCTCAACCTCCCTGATTTCCGCGCCGCAGAGCATACCTTTCAGTTGTTGACTCAGGTATCCGGGCGGGCGGGACGCGGCGCAAGGCCGGGGGAGGTTGTGGTGCAGACGATCAATCCTGACCACTACAGCATCAGAGCCGCCTGCCGGCGAGGGGACGAATCCTTTTACCGGGAAGAAGCTGAGAGAAGAAGGGAGTTGGAGTATCCGCCCTTTGGGGATCTGATCAGGCTGCGCTTGAGCGGCCGGGACGAAAAGGGGGTTTTGCATTACGCCGAGCAGCTTGCCGGGGAGATGAGACAGAGGTTGTCGTCTGCTCATATCGCCGTGCTGGGTCCGGCCCCGGCCCCTGTCTTGCGCGTCAAGGGCTACTACAGGTATCAGGTGATGCTCAAAGGGAACTGCCGCGGGGAACGTTCTCAAATCGAGGCCTGTTTGGCTGCTTATCGTCAAAACAATAGTGTTATAATTAGTGTGGAGGTAGACCCGTTCGGCTTTTGATTTTGTAAGGAGGCAAAGTTGATGGCTGGTTTCAGCATAGTAAAAATAGGGGATCCTGTGCTGCGTCAGAAGGCTCGCCAGGTGACGGTGTTCAATAAAAAAACGAAAAAATTGCTTGACGGCATGAGGGATGCTTTATACAAAGCCAACGGCGTGGGATTGGCCGCGCCTCAGGTCGGTGTTTCCAAAAGGGTTGTGGTCGTCGACGTGGGGGAAGGCGTCTGGGAATTGATCAATCCGGAAATAGTATTTCAGGATGGCGAGGAACTGGGGGTAGAAGGGTGCCTGAGTATTCCCGGTATGGCAGGTGAGGTTAACAGAGCGGCTAGGGTCAAGGTGCGGGCGCTCGACGGCGACGGCCGGGAGCAGGTGATCTCTGCCGAGGGGTTGGGAGCGCGGGCTTTGCAGCATGAGATCGATCACTTGGACGGCATCCTTTTTATTGATCGAGCGACTAAGATTATCCGGCAGTAGTCTGAGGATGTAACTATTCAGCAGCGAAGCTGCCGGACTGGTAGACTACCTCTGAACGGTAACTGAGGAGGGCAAATATTGAAGATTTTATTTTTTGGTACGGCGCAATTCGCCTTGCCTACTCTCAAGCGGTTAATGGAAAATGAATGGGAGATAACGGGAGTGATAACCCGGCCTGATCAGCCGCGCGGCCGCGGCAGAAAAGTGGCGGCGCCCCCTGTGAAGGAGTTCCTCGCAGGGTCGTTGCCTGTTTATCAGCCCGCCACTTCCCGGGAAATAGAAGAGGTGATCGCCGCCTACCGACCGGCGCCGGATGTGATTGTGGTTGTCGCTTATGGTTTGTTGCTGCCCTTGCCTGTTCTGCAGCTGCCTCCGCTGGGATCGATCAACCTCCATCCTTCGCTGCTTCCCCAATACCGAGGAGCGGCGCCTATCCAGAGAGCGATTATGAATGGGGAGCAGAGGAGCGGTATCACCACCATGTATTTATCTGCAGAGATGGATGCCGGAGATATTATCCTTCAGGAGGAAACGGAAATACCCGCTCATGCCGCGGCCGGCGACATGTCTTCCCTCTTAGCGGAGCGAGGCGCTGTTTTGATGGAGAAGACGCTGACCATGCTGCAGCAGGGAGCAGCGCCGCGGCAGCCGCAGGATGACAAATGCGCGACATATGCTCCCCCTTTGCGCAGAGAAGAGGAAGCGATCGACTGGCGCCGCAGCGCGGATGAGATAATTAGGCAGATCCGGGGTATGAATCCCAAACCGGGGGCGTATACTGTGTGCAAAGAGAGAATATTTAAAATCTGGCGGGCCGGCGTCGCCAAGGGGACATCAGCGGGCTTTTTACCGGGCGAGGTTGCAGAGAGCAACCCTAAAACCGGTTTTTCTGTACAGACCGGCAGCGGACAGATCGTTTTGCAAGAGGTACAGCCTGCAGGTCGCGCCCGCATGAGTGCGGCCGAATTTGTCAGGGGGTACAGAATTTTGCCGGGTTTGCGCTTAGGATGATAAGCGGCCTGATGCCGCTGTAAAGGTGGTTGTAAGTTAGTGGGAGTAGTTGGCCGATCTATGGTTTCTCCGGCCAGACAGGCGGCGCTGTCGGTGCTCCTGGCTGTGGAGAGGGACGGCGCTTATGCCAACCTGGAACTGCAGAAGCAGACCAGGAGATGGAAGCTGAAACCCAGTGATAGTTCGCTTCTTACCGAGTTGGTAAACGGCGCCCTGCGCAGGCAGGGAACCCTGGACTGGGTGATCGAGCAGTTCAGCACAGTGTCGGTGTCTCGCATGAATCGTATCATACTCTGTATCGTGCGCTTGGGAGTATATCAACTTCTTTATCTGGACAGAATTCCGGCGAGGGCAGCCTGCGCCGAAGCGGTCAACCAGGCCAAAAGCAGGGGGCTCCATGGCCTGGCAGGCTTTGTCAACGCCTTGCTGCGCGGCGTCAGCCGCAACAAGCGGATGATCGCTTATCCTGACCCGGAGAAAGAAACCGCGCTCTACTTGAGCTTAAAAAACTCTCACCCTCTCTGGATCGTGGAACGCTGGCTGAGGCGATTTGGAAAAGAGGAGACCATCGCTCTCTGCAAGGCTGATAACGAACCGCCGCCTGTCGCTCTGCGCTGTAATACTCTCAGAATTACCCCCTCCCGGCTGGCGGCGAGACTTGCGGCAGAGGGGCTGACGGTACGGCCCAGCACCCTGGTTCCCGAGGGGATTATCGCCGGAAATCTATCTTTTTTGCCGCACTTGAAATCTTTTCAGGACGGGCTTTATGCAGTGCAGGATGAGAGCTCGATGATCGCTTCCTCCGTGCTGAACCCTCCCCCCGAAGCATTTGTTATCGATGCCTGTAGCGGACCGGGCGGGAAAACGACGCACCTTGCTCAGTTAATGAAGAATAAGGGGAGAATTCTGGCTCTTGATGTTCACGAACACCGTCTGAAACTGGTGGATGACGCCTGCAGGAGATTAGGGGTGACCATCGTGGAAACCAGGCGCCTCGACGTCAGGGAACTGCCTGATCAGTTGAGGGAAAAGGCTGATTATATTCTGGTTGACGCGCCCTGTTCCGGTCTGGGTGTGATCCGCAGGCGCCCTGATTTGAGATGGCGGATGCAGCCTGAACAATTATCGCTCCATGCCTCGCAACAGCTGGATATTCTGCGAGGGGCGGCAAAATGCTTAAAGACGGGGGGCTTGCTCCTCTACAGCACCTGTTCCACAGAGCCGGAGGAGAACAGAGGGGTTGTCAACTCCTTTCTAATGGAATACACTGGGTTTAAGACGGAGGATTTGACAACTTTATTGCCGTTTCCTTTAGTTTATAGCAGCGATATGAGGGATGCCGGAAACGGTTTCCTGCAGCTGTTGCCTCATCGGCACAATACCGATGGGTTTTTCCTGTCCTGTTTAAGAAAAACCAAGGAGAGCAGGTGAATCCATGAATTTAGATGATGTGGAAAGTGTGATCACAAAGTTCTGGGAAGGGATTTTCCGCAAGGGAAAGCGTCCTATTCAACCGGTAGAAATGGCCAGGGCGTTAGTGCGCGAGATGGTTGTTCAAAGAAGGGTAAGCGTTTCCAGGGTTTATGCTCCCAATGTCTTCACCATCAGTCTGGCCAAAGCTGATTACGAAAAGAGCTCTCCGCTGCAGGAAGCGCTGGGTAGGGAACTGGCCGAATATGTGAAGAGTAAAGCGGGGGAAAAGGAGTATACCTTGATCGGAAGGCCGCAGGTTGCTTTTCTGGAGGATGTTTCTCTGGAGATGGGTGAGATTGCCATTAAATCTGTCTTTTCATCGGAACAGCCTTTAGAAGAGCCTCAAGAAGAGTTGGAGGACCCGACAGATCGCACGATGATCTTCGGCAAGAAGGAGAAGGAGAAACATAAGGAACGCGGCGGGAAAAACTTTACCGTAGTTGTCGTCAGCGGTCCCGACCAGGGAAAGAGCATTTCGCTGCAAGGGGAAGAGACGTGTTATATCGGCCGTAAAAGCACTAACGATATGATACTCTCGGATGTTAACGCCTCCCGGGAGCATGTTAAGCTGGAAAAGAACGGCGCAATACTCAACCTGGTTGATTTGGGAAGCAGGAATGGGACCTTTGTTGATGGAATTCGTATAGAACAATATGAACTTGATAGCGGGGATCAATTTATGATTGGAGAGAATCTGTTTAGCGTTGAGGGGAGTTAACCCATGGTTTGGGTGATTTTGATTCTGAAATATCTGCTATTGTTTCTCATATTCCTCTTTATTTCGGCTGCATTGCTGAAGAGCAGAGCAGGGGGAAAAAAGAGGGCTGCTCTTGTTGTCCTTCGTTCCGGATCGACCGCGGCCCCTGAGGGAAAGAGATGGGAGCTGGGGAAAGGGGTTATTCTGGGAAGAGGGGGGGACTGCACGGTAAATCTGCCTGATCCCTATGTTTCCAGCAGACATGCTCGTATTATTTTGCAGGAGGGCAAGTATTATATAAATGACCTGGGCAGCACCAACGGTACCATTTATGAGGGTCATCACCTGACCACGCCGCAGATTCTGCGCCATGGTTCGCAAATCAAAATCGGCAGACTCGTTCTTCAAGTGGAGGCGCCGGAGCAGAGCGGGACCGGCAGGTCCTTTTGGCTGCCGCTTTTTCCTGGGATAATTCTGTGCGCCGGAAGCCTGGAATTATACAGAGAGCAGCTGTTAAGCGGTCATGATATCACTATGCTGGTTACAGCGGCTCTTATTTTGGTTGTCAGTTCTTTTATAGCGGAATACAGAAACCAGGGCAGCCCTTTGCTGATACATCTGGTGGGGGTGCTGGCGGCATTAGGACTTATCTATATATATCGGGTTAATCCTTATTATGGGCTGCGCCAGGCGTACTGGGTGGCCGCGGGGTATACTCTCTTCTGGTTGGTTCAGATCTTTTTGTCTGAATACAAGCGTCTGCTTGATTATAAATATATTTTTATGGTGCTGAGCATTGTCTTTCTTATCTTTACTATTGCCTTCGGCGTTGAAGCGGGCGGAGCGCGCAGCTGGCTTTCTCTCGGTTCTTTTCGTTTCCAGGCCTCTGAATTTGTGAAGGTTTTTATGGTGATCTTCCTGGCCGGCTATCTTGAAGAAAACAAGGAGATCCTCAGGGTGGGAACGCTCAAGTTCGGCCGCTTTTATCTCCCCGACTGGCCCTATCTGGGCCCCTTGCTGGCGATTTGCGGCCTTTCCCTTTTACTGCTGGTTTTTCAGAAGGATCTGGGGATGGCGATGCTCTTTTTTGCAATTTTTTTGGTGATGGTATATATCGCCACAGAACGCTCTTATTTTCTTTTAATGGGCATGGGTCTGTTTTCCATAGGGGCTGTGCTGATGTATTATATTTTCCCCCATGTTCAGAGCAGGATACTGATCTATTTAAATCCCTGGCGGCAGATTGAGGGCGCCGGCTATCAGATCGTGCAGTCGCTGTTTGCTATCGGCGGGGGAGGCCTTTTCGGGCAAGGGCTGGGAAGCGGCTTTCCCAAATTGATACCCGCGGTGCATACTGACTTTATCTTTTCCCTTATTACAGAGGAATTGGGATTGCTGGGCGCCCTGGGGATTTTGGGTATCTATTTATTGCTGGTGTGGATGGGTCTGAAGATATCCCTTAACACCGCCGATGGTTTCGGCGGTCTTCTGGCGTGTGGCTTCAGCTCTATTATCGCTCTGCAGACGCTGATTATTGTGGGTGGTGTGATCAATCTGATCCCGCTCACCGGAATTCCGCTGCCCTTTCTCAGCTATGGAGGCAGTTCATTTCTTTCCAACTGTTTTCTGATGGGAATTCTCTATAAAATTAGCGTGGAGAGCGCGAGAGATGCGGAGGAGCAGGGAGCGCCGCATGCGGTAGCGGCTCAGTAGGAAAAGGGGAACAGGAAAATGCGGCATACAGTTAAAAATTTACTTATATTTATAACAGCCTGTTTTATTATCTATTCAGGATACCTTATTTACCTCGTGTTGGTGCGGGGACCGGCTTTAAGCGTGCATAGCGCCAACCCAAGGCCTTGGATCATAGAAAGTCGCGTCGTGCGGGGAGGAATTTATGCGCGCAATGGAGAAAAAATAGTCGAAAGCACTGTCGAGGGCGATCAGATAAAGAGGAAGTACTATTACCCTGAGCAGTATGCCCAGTTGACAGGATATCATTCCAGGATCCTGGGGAAAACCGGTCTGGAAAAGGCTTATGATGATTATCTGCTGGGGGTCAAAGGACATTCCGGAAGGAACCTCGAAGCGCGCTGGGGAATAAAAAAGACTGAGGGTGATGATCTCTATCTCACTATCGATCATCAGCTGCAGATGAAAGCCTGGGAGCTGCTTGCCCCTTATAAGGGGTCCGCGGTTGTGCTGGACCCCAGAAACGGGGAAATATTGGCGATGGTCAGCACGCCCAGTTTTGATCCCAATGCGGATAGCTTAGAAAAGAACTGGGATCGGCTGCGGCAGGATAACGAACATCCGCTGTTGAACAGATCCAGCCAGGGCTTATACCCTCCGGGGTCTATTATGAAAATTGTTACCGCTACCGTAGGGCTGGGTAAATTTCCTCAGCTGCAAAGCGAAACCTATGATTGCCGGGGAGAGATCACCATACAAGGCAGGGTGCTGCATGATCTGCGGGCGCACGGCAGAGTGGATTTGAACAGCGCGCTGGCCAAGTCATGTAATAGCTATTTTGCCAATTTGGGGATGAAAATCGGGAGTGAAGATTTTATAAACGGTTTAGAAGAATTCGGCTGGGGGGAGCAAATTCCTTTTGATCTTCCCGCCGCCAAAATACCCTTAAATCAGGATAGCTTAAAAAGCCTTAACGGCCTGGCGGAATCTGCCATGGGGCAGGGGAAAATAACGGTCAGTCCTTTGTTTATGGCTTTGGTAACCGGTGCTATCGGCAATAAGGGTGTTATGATGGAGCCCTGTATCGTGCGGGAGGTTCATTCACCTCAAGGCAAAACGATTTGGAAACAGGATACGCGCTTTTTGAGAGTGGTGGCTAAACCTGAGGTGTCCTGGGTTGTCCAGGAGGGAATGGTGGGAGTCGTGCAATCCGGAGGAACAGGGACCGCGGCTTCTCTGCCGGGAATAGATGTGGCCGGCAAGACAGGGTCCGCTGAAAATCCGGCGGGTGCTACTCATGCCTGGTTTGTAGCCTCAGCGCCGGCACAGCTGCCTGAGGTGGCGGTTTGTGTTATGGTGGAGCATGGCGGACAGGGCGGGAAAGCAGCGGCGCCTATAGCTAAAGAACTAATAAAACTCGCTCTATCACGGGAGGGTTAAGGATAAATGATCGGTCAATTGTTGGGCAACAGATATGAAATTGTCGCCAAGCTGGGCTCCGGTGGTATGGCTCACGTTTATCGGGCTCGCTGTACTGTTTTGAACCGCATCGTCACCGTCAAGGTTCTGCGCGAGGAACTGGCGGAGGATAGAGATTTTGTACGGCGCTTCCAGATGGAGGCGCAGGCGGTAGCTCTGTTGTCTCATCCAAACATTGTGAGCATCTATGATGTGGGTGAGGAGAAAGGGATTCCTTACCTGGTTATGGAATATGTGGAGGGAGAAAATCTCAAAGAGATCATCCGCAAACGGGGCGCGCTTACTCCTACGGAAACTGTGAACATCGGCATTCAGGTGTGCGCTGCCCTTGAACACGCGCACAGTAAAGGAATTATTCACAGAGATATCAAGCCACATAATATTTTGGTGACACCCAGCGGCCGGGTCAAGGTAACGGATTTCGGCCTGGCGCGCTTTCTTTCAGTACCCAGCGCCACCATGACCCAGTCCGGTACAGTGATGGGTTCGGTACACTACTTCTCTCCGGAACAGGCTCAGGGCGAAGAAGCCAATGTTCAATCCGACATCTATTCCTTGGGCGCCGTTCTCTACGAAGCCATTTCAGGGCATGTGCCTTATCAGGGGGACAATCCTGTTTCAATTGCTCTCAAACACTTGCAGGGGGAACCACCCTCTTTACGCTCTGAAAACCCTTCTGTTCCTCAACAACTCGAGCAGATTATTTTCAAAGCCATGGCCAGGGAGCAGCGGATGCGCTTCGCCTCTGCGAAGGAAATGCAGCTGGCGCTCTCTCAAGGTTATTCAGAAAAGTTGTCCGCTTTCCTTGAAGAGGAGCAGACAAGGTCTATTCCGCTCCCCATCGTGCAGGAGAAGAACGATTTGAAGAAGAAGAAGAAGAAAAAAATGCATCCCGCGGCCATAGCGGCTTTAGCTCTCTGCGCGGCCTTGCTGATCGGAGGTCTGGCCTTTGGCTTTTTCAAGTGGTATTTCGGAGGTACCCTTATTGTGCCTGAAGTAATAGGGGAGTCTCAAGCCGAAGCTTCCCAGAAATTAAAGGATGCGGGCTTCCAGGTCGATGTGAACGAGGTTTTTGACCGTGGTACGGAAGCCGACGTTGTGGTACAGCAGGATCCTGTCGGAGGAATGAAGGCCAAAAAGGGGCGTTCGGTGCGCATCTGGGTGAACCAGGGGCAGAGTGATGTCTGGCTGCCCGATTTTACCGGCGCCTCGGAGCGTGAAGCACGCCTGTCGCTGGAGGGCAGAGGGTTTAAAGTAAAAATAACCAGGGAGAATCATGACACCGTAGCTAACGGATATGTGATCAGACAGTTTCCCGAGGGGGATCAAGAGCAGCCCAAAGGCAGCGAGATTACCCTGATCGTAAGCAGCGGCCCGCTTGTTAAGGATGTTGTCGTTCCGTCTTTAGCGGGATTGAAGGAGGAGCAGGCTAAAGCTGCTCTGGGAGCGGTTGGACTGAATCTGGGCGAGGTCAAAGAGGAAGAGAGCAAAGAGGAAAAGGGAGTAATTATCAAACAGAGCGTAGAGCCAGGAACATCTGTGAAAAAGGGAGAAAGCATCAATGTGGTGGTCAGCAGCGGTTTAAAGCCGAAGGAAAATAAATTGAAGATTGAAGTCCCGGCAGCGGGTGAAATAAAGGTGGTTATCAAGGATGCTCAGGATACCAGGGAAGTCTACAAACAGGTGCATCAAGCCGGTGATGTGATTGAAAAGGACTTCCAGGTATATCCTCCCGGGGAATATCAGATTTATTTCCAGGGGGAGCTCAACAAAACCGTACCTTTTTAAAAACCGCTTAAAGGGGGTTTTTTGTGAGGGAAGGCTTGATCATCAAGGGCTATGGAGGCTTCTATTATGTCAGGTCAGGTGAGGAGACCTGGTGTTGCCGCGGGCGCGGCCGCCTGCGCCGCGAGCGCTCGCCGTTGCCGGGCGATTACGTCTTGTTCACGCCCCTGGAGAGGGGCGAGGGTGTCATTGAGTCGATTCAGCAGCGTAAAAATGTCCTGCTCCGCCCCCCTGTAGCCAATATTGATCAGGTAGTTCTGGTGGTTTCTCTGGCCAGTCCGGATCCTGACCTCAAACTTCTTAACCGCTCTCTGGTTTTGTGTGAATTAAAAAAACTCGGAGTTGTCGTCTGTCTTAATAAAATCGATCTGCTGGAGCCGGGTCAAGCAGAGAACTTGGCCGATATTTACCGAAAAGCCGGTTACTCTACTATTTTCACATCCGCGCTCTATGGAGATGGGTTAGACAAACTGCACCGGGTTATCAGCGGTAAGGTATCTGTTCTATCCGGTCCCTCAGGCGTCGGCAAGTCTACGCTGCTCAACTCCCTGGATCCGAACCTTTCCTTGGAAACCGGAGAGATCAGCAGGAAATTGAAGAGAGGGAAACACACTACCAGATATGTTGAACTAATACCTTTATGCGGCGGATTTATCGCTGATACACCTGGTTTCAGCAGCTTAGAACTGCCGGCGATGGAAAGGACTGAATTAAGCAGCTGTTTTCCGGAAATGAATCAATTTTCCGGTAAGTGCCGTTTTGGCGACTGCATTCATCTTGACGAGCCTGACTGCGCGGTGAAAAAGGCTGTGGAGACGGGTTTAATCAGCGAGGCGCGTTATCAATACTACAAGCAGTTCCTCCAGGAGATTATCAGCAAGGAGCGTATCTACGAATGAGCATTATTAAAATTGCCCCTTCGGTTTTAACGGCAGATTTCAGTAATCTGGGAGTTCTCATCGAGAAATTGGAAAGAGGGGGCGCGGACGGCATCCATCTGGATATTATGGATGGAAACTTTGTCCCGAACATCACCTTTGGACCTCTGCTCCCCGCTTCTTTGCGCAAGATTACTTCTCTTCCCTTTGACGCCCACTTAATGGTGGAGCGTCCGGAACAATTTTTTTCCGCTTTTTCCGAAGCCGGTGTGAACAGTCTGACCATCCACGCGGAGACATGCCCGCATCTGCACCGCTCGGTGCAGATGATCAAAGATCTGGGGATCGAGGCGGGAGTGGCTCTTAATCCGGCGACCCCGCTCAGCGTTCTGGATTATATTGTGCAGGATGTGGATGTGGTGCTGCTGATGACTGTGAACCCCGGCTGGGGCGGTCAAAAGTTTATCCCCGCACTTTACCGCAAGATCAGGGAATTGAGAGCAATGCTGATCAAAACCAAGTCCGGGGCGGACCTGCAGGTGGACGGCGGGATCAACTATGCTACTATAAAAATGGCTGTCGACTGCGGCGCCAATTCCCTGGTGATCGGCTCCGCCCTTATTGGGGAGCAGGATATGGTCAAAGCCCTGCAGGATTACCGTGCCGCGGCCGAGGAAGCATGGGCCGGCAGCTGGTGGCGGGGTTAATGTAAAGGCGGGCAAAGCAATGTGCGTTTATCATATCACCAGTACTGTTGCAAGGAGATAGAAAAGGACTATCAGAAACGCGGAGGTGGCAGATAATGAACCAGCGTACAATTACAGTCAAAGGCACGGGCAGGGTATCTGCGAAACCTGACCTTGTTGTCATAGAAATGAACCTCGAAACAACAAAGAGAGATTACGCTCAGACGCTCGAACTTGCGACCGCCGAACTGGATTCATTGCGAACCGCTCTCGTAGCCGTTGGACACGACGACAAGGCGCTCAAAACGGCGAGTTTCAATATACAGACGAAGTACGAAAGCTATAAAAAAAATGATGAATGGAAGCAACGGTTTGTAGGTTACACCTGCACTCACGGATTAAGCCTTGAATTTGATTTAGATATGCCTACACTTGGCAGAACACTTGGAGCGATTACCGAATGCAAAGCCGCGCCGCGTTTTAATATCCAGTTCTCTGTCAAAGACCCTGAAGCAGTCAAAGAGCAACTTCTCGAAAACGCAGTAAGAAACGCCGCGGAGAAAGCTAAAATACTGGCGAAAGCGGCAGGGGTTAACCTCGGTGTGATAACCCATATCGAGTATTCGTGGGGCGATCTTCGGCTTTATTCCGAAACAGATATGAAGGTGTGCGAATGTGAGGCTGCCGCGCCAAAAGACCTTGCTATGGACATAGAACCAGACGACATCGACGCAAGCGACAACGTAACCGTTGTCTGGACGATTGAATAGGGGGTGCCCTTATAGATATTCGGTTTTGTTCTCCCTTGGTGCTTGCTTTAAAATAATTAAGCACGGCCAGGCCGATCAAGACCTGGCCGTGCGTTAATGAGTAAATTAATTTCTGCCTGCAGGTAAAAACCTACAATCCATTTTCTTCTCTTCTTTTTCTGCTATAGAGATAGCCGCAGGCGCATAAGGCGATCAGCAGCAACGCTGCTGTCGTCGGCACGGCGCTGTGATCCCCTGTTGCAGAACCTGTCCCTGTCTGTTTGCCGCCGGCAGAAGGTTTGCCATTCTTATTCTCATCTCCCGGGAGAGGGGTCGGCTCGGGCTCTGCCTCGATCAGTTGCCCCACGACCGCGTACTTGCTCAGCGATTCCACGATGAAGGTTACTTTATTGCCCTCGATCTTCGTCGGCTCAATGTATTCGTAGCTTCCGTCCGCAAGCTGGTGGATGATCTTGATGTTTTTGTACTTGGTTAGATCGGGTACGGTTATGGTGATCTGCGCGGTCTTGCCGTCAAGCCGGTACTCCACAAGGCCGCTCTCAGTGAGCTCTTGCAGTGAGAGATCGTACATGCCCAGGATGCTTCTGCCGGCGCCCAGTTTGTTCTCCGCCTCTTTCCTCATGGCTTCGTAATCATCTTCCCCTTTGCTGATCGGCGTCGCGATGAGGACGATGTTCCAGGGGAGGTTGCCGATCTGTACGCCGTTGGAGGTGTGGTTGATCTTAGCCGCTTCTTCCCGCAGTGAGAGAAGCTTCTCTTGCAGTTTTTGATCAAGCTCTGCCTTTTCTTGATCGGAGAGCTTGTCGAAGGCTGTACTCGCTTTGAGCAAAGCAAGCTGATCTGCTTCTGAGCCGCTGATTGCCGCGGGCAACTCATCGATCAGTTTCTCCGCATCTTGAACAGGCTTCAGCAGCTGTGCCAGCGCCGCCTCCGCAGCCTTCAACTGATCGAGCTTGGTCACCAG
>DHAA01000054.1:19487-20307 GCA_002397275.1 Thermacetogenium sp. UBA4966
TCGCCTCTTCTGCGTTCTCTTTCTCTGCCAAAAGGGCGGCATAAGCCGCCTCCGCCGCGGCGAGTGTCTGGTAGTTGGAGACCAGATCGGCCTGAGCAGTGGGCAGAGCGTTATAAGCCGCCCGCGCCGCTTCGATCTTCGCCTTGCTCTCCAGTGTCACCGTTCCGATGGCCGCGATTTTATCCTCTACAGCCTTGGCTTCCTGAAGATCGCCCAGCTTTGCCTCCGCGGCCTGCAGATCTTCAAGTTTTGTCACCAGGTTCTTCTGTGGATCGGTCAAAGCGTTGTAGGCTGCTCTGGCCTCCTCGATCTTTGCTTTGTCGGCCAGGGTGACGGGGTCGCCGATCTTGGCGATCAGGTCGTCAACCTTCCTCGCCTCTTCGATATCTCCTGGAAGGGGAACGGTAACCCTGCCGCTGATCTGTAAGCTGTCGCTAGCCAGGGCTTCGCCCTCTCCCTTAGAGAGATAAACCGTGAAGGTAAAGCCGCCCTCTGTGCCGCTGGGGTTTGCTTCCGTAGCGGCGACTGCGGGTGTAAAGCTGTTCATGACAACGTCCGCGGCGACTCCGTTCAGGTCGAGTTTGGCGATCTGGGCTTCGATCCAGGGCTTGACCGCGGCTTCGGTGTTCGCAGTTGCCATAGACAGGGTGTAATCCAGGCTTTTGACCGTACTCTTCGCCTCTCCCACGTCTGCTGCATTGGAGGCGAGGGTTTCGTCCGCGGCTTCCAGCCACTTGCTCCAGGTGGAGGAGTTGCCGAGAGTGCCGTCGAACCAGTCGTTAACTTCGTAGAGATAATCGTTGACATAGTGCCAGATTAC
>DHAA01000122.1 GCA_002397275.1 Thermacetogenium sp. UBA4966
TTTTCATGGAGCACGCCGCATCATAGGATAGCCGCCTCTTAATTAACCGGTGTCAAAAAGATATCGTGACAGGTTCCTTTCCCTGATATGCTCCAGAGCATTACGCATTTTTTCAGCTATCTCTCTGACGCTGTAACCGCTGTCCGCATAGCTGCGCCTGTTCCTGTATAGAAACAGCCGGAAAAGGTTAATCGCTAAAAACATAAACCATAGTATGACTTGAAAAGCGACTTCCTGATGAATAAAGCCGTGCTCCATGTTCCAGTTCCCTTTTAGTTCGTGATATCCCGTATTCTCTATCTCCCACCTCCGATGGATGATTTCCCGGATTAGCTCCGGGGGCGCTTCATTCTTGCTTAAGGTCGTAGCTGCCAGTATCTCGATCTTTTCGATGGCTTCCCGGCGTTTGCCCCCTATGATTGCATACCCATGCCGGACCTCTTTGATCTTGACGACTCTTAAGGGCTTTTCTGCTCCTTCCCAGCTGTTGAACTGTTCTTCATCCCAGGCGGAGACCTCCACATGGGTAGTGGCTGATTTATCCTCACGCCATTTTTTGGCCGCCACTTGGCGGCTGAATATCCCTTTCGCATCTTTGACAATGTGCATCCGCTCGTCTTTTAGACGAACTACCAGGTGAATGTTTTTGCTGCATAAGTGGTTGATAAAAGGGGCCTTGGCAAAACCGGCATCGACTACCACTATATCGGCAAAGTGTTTATATTCCTGGTAAAGACAATCCGCCAGCCTTTTGGCTGCCGTAGTTTCGCCCTCCCCCGGCTTGATCGGCTCAAAGCCTAAAATGAGCGGCGGCTTGCCGCCTACTATCTGGCAGGTGACGATCTTATGCTCGTAAGTAATCGTCCCATTACGATGATGAATTTGCTGGCAGGCTGGACAGCAGCGGCTCCGGCTGCTGAAGATACCTGTACCATCAATGGCCGCTACTCGATAATGTCCAATGACGGGCAGCATTTTGCTGCGCCGTGCTTTATTAACCACCTCTGCATACAGCTTTTTAATCGGCTCCAGTTCCATCCCCACAGCACTATGACGGATGGTATCTGCCGAGGGCGGCTTCTGTTTCCGGGGCAGCAGCTTTTTAAAACTCTCTTTCGCTCTGCGCTCAAGTTCTTCCAGGCTCCTCACCTGAAAAGCAAAACCCATCAAAAGTGTTACCCAGATGGTACCCGGTTTTATCTCCGGATCTTTTCTTTTATCTTTTGCCCATTTTGTATAGCCCTCAGGCAGGAATACCTTATTGATATATCGAAGAAAATCTTTAAGCCACCGTTTTGACATCGGTGGTTCACCTCCTGGAGATGATGGATTTTTCTGGTTTGTTGTTTCCAGGAGGTTTTTGCTATTTGGTATGCTTTTTCCTGCCTGTTCGGTTCAAAAAATGTGAATTTATAAGGTTTTACTTTTTCTCTGCATCCCTTGCGCCACAAGCCCTTGAGCGATTAGGTGCGGAATCCCTGGAGTAATATTTTAAACCGGGAAAGGAAATATTTATCGGGGAAAAAATGAATGGCTGGCTAGTCCGGCATTGCTTTACGGTACCGGCGAGCAGAGGGCAATTATATCCGCACCAGAACCTGACCAATGGCCGGCTTCATGGACATAGTACCGCCGCCCTGGCTTATAATCTGCAAAATCAGTTCGCCATTCTTGACTACGCTTCCCGCAAGAAGCGTGGTATTGTATTTCCCGAAGATCTCCGGACAAAGGGGAGTGGACGGCCCGACGAGGCAAACCTCTTTTGCGTTTTTGCAATAGGGAAGAATTCCGTCGATGGTGTGATTGATGATGCTGGTTGCGGTTATCACAACAACGTCACACTGGGGAAGATAAAGCTGCATCGTTTCCGCAGGGTACAGTCCGCTTCCCTCAAGCACGTTTTGTTCAAAAACATATATGTTCTTCGTCATGGTTTTTACTTTGGACAGAATCGGGTGAAACGCTCCGACCATGCCGAACGTATCCGATTCACTGAGTGTAAAGGCATTCAACACATTTCCCGTATCCCAATTATTATCCGGATCGTTGATTAAGGCATTGATAGCCGCCAGCCCGATCGCGGCTTTCAGCCGGTTGCTTTCTTTTGCCCACAATATGACTTCATCAGCATTCATTCCGATCAGACTGCCGGCAACATCCAAAATCCCGCAACAGCATCCGAGTTCGTTCCTAAAAGTATACGCAAGCCCACAGATGCCACCCTCAAGCATCACGCAGGTATATCCCAGCCCTGCGCGAACATCTTTAACCTTTTTGCTTTGAGCCATGCTCAGAGCCCGATCAATCAACTCGTCGACAATCATGTCTTTATTCCTCCCTCTTGTATCAATGCATTACTCGCGCTTACGGGAACCGCAAAAACTACCCTCAAGTCCCAACAGCGGCTAAGATCGATTCAACTAACCAAATATGATTAACTAAATACGATATTCTTAGAATAAACCAGCTTACACCACAGAGCCATAGCGCTCATCTCCGGCAGAGGCATAACTAACCGCTGCTCATTGATTTCCAGATAAAATACAGCATAGAGATAGCGATAGCAATTAGAAAGCCGACAATTATCCGCTGATCAAGACCTGCGGCATTGCCCAGCGCCGACTGCACGGTACCCCATTCTATGTAGGCGAACAACCAGGCTATCTCGGCTTTCATGAAGTTCATCATCAGCCGGGCGTTATAATACTGCTCCCGGGCGTTCTTTGCAGTGATTTCCACAACATAATTAAAGATATGGGGAAAGAAATTAAAAATGGTGATCATCAGGTACAACCCGATATTTACGGCAAGCAAAAAAAACAGAGAGTTCCTATTCCCCCAACCGTCCGCCTCCCCTGCGAAATTAAAATGAGTGGGGATCACCTCAGGCAGGACGGCCCAATAGTGAAGCAGGAGCAGAGCATGAGCCACCAGGCCGAGGACGGCTACCACTTCAATAATTATCTCCAAACGGGAGCGAGGTATCTTGAGTATGATCCGCCCCTTTTTGGTCTTTTTCATCTTCCCCCTCCCAACCCGTCCCATCTATTGCTGACAGGCGATTTTCTTTACAACCTACCTTATTTTGGATGTCGGAGGCCGGAAGTCTGAGGTCAAACTTCTCACTTCCAGTCATAATAGGGAGCAAGCGGAATCCATCCGGCCTGAGCAGTTACAATTTTTCATCCATCTGATGGTGAAGGCGCTGCTTCGTGAGCGTCTACTTTCAGAAAGCAGTGTTTTTCATGGGATTCGATTCCCTTCACTTCTACGGAGAGGGGCTTTTTAAACAGGGGGCCGTCGGTGATAAGCGTATGGTACTCACCGTTTTCACCGGCTATATCGATCCCCCTTTTCTCCAGTTCATCCATCAATGGCCTGTCGATAACCCTTCCCAGGTACTTACTCTCCATTTTCTGTTCATTGACCGTCACGATCATTGCTTGAAAGCCCAAGTCGACCAGTTCGGCGACTATTTCTCGGCGGGACCGCCCCCAAAGGGGGAGATAGGCATCCATCCCCACCACAGCGCACACCTTTTCCTGCCACTGGCGGTGCTCCTCCAGATCGATGTCGCCAAAAACACCAAACTCGATCCCTTCTTTTTTGAATTTCCGCAGTTGATCGACAAAGACCTTTTCATACCCATCCCATGAAGCAACACCTGTAACCAGAGGAATCCCTAAAGATTCCGCCTGCTGCTCCAATATCCTTAAAGGAAGAGCATGCGCTCGCGAACGCTCTCCTTCTTCGGAGAGCATCGTAAAAAGGCAACGCGCATCCCCCCCGGCGTGCAGCGCATGGTAGAAGGCCAGGCAGGAGTCTTTCCCCCCGCTCCAGGAACAAAAATATGAACGCTTAGTGCAGTCCATCGGCTTTCTCCAAACGCCCGGCCAGCTGGTCCAGTTCCGGCGCTTCCAGCATTTCCAGCTTGCCTTCATCACCAAATCTGGAATAAACAGGCTGAATGGGCAGGGTAGCCAGAACGGGGATGCCCGTTTCTCTGCTTACCAGCTCACCCTTCGGTTTGCCATAAGGATAAATTACCTCGCCGCACTCCGGGCATTCCAGGTAAGCCATATTCTCCACCAAACCTATGATAGGCACATTAAGTGTATGCGCCATCCGCACTGCTTTTTTAACGATCATAATCGCCAGGTCCTGGGGAGAAAAGACGACTACAACTCCATCCAGAGGAAGGGTCTGAATTACGGTAAGAGGTACGTCCCCGGTCCCGGGCGGCAGATCGACGAAGAGGTAGTCCAGTTCGCCCCAATCCACTTCTTCCCAAAATTGCTTGACCGCTGCGGCCAGCATTGGGCCTCTCCAGATTACCGCCTCATCCTCCTGCTCGAAAAAAAGATTGAGAGACATTACCTTGATGCCCATCGAACTCTCAGGAGGAACCAACCCCTGCTTGCTTGTTGTGACATTGCCGCCTTTAAGCCCGAGCAGATGCGGGATGCTGGCGCCGGTAATATCCGCGTCAAGGATGCCGACCCGATAACCCTTTTTGGCCATGGCGCTGGCCAGGAGAGTACTTACCGTGGACTTGCCGACTCCCCCCTTGCCGCTCATCACCGCAATCACTGATTTGACGTTATCCCTCACAGTGATCAAGCTTTTCTGGTCACAGCTCTGTTCACAGTTTTCTGTTTTTGAAGAACAAGAATCGCATATTGATTCCTTTTTTGCCAATTAATAGACCCCCCAAACTATAAGGTTTTGTAAATCATATGGCATATGCCTATATCTCCTACCTATTATAGCACTATTTCATATAAAGCAAAATCTATATTATATATCGCAAACACGCCCCGGGCGCCGCCTTCCGCCCCGCCATATCAATTTTTAATCGCCAGCACATCATCCTCAATATTTTTTGCTCCCATCCTCTCTAGAGTATGCCCAAACCTTTCTTTTCGTTTCCCATGCTTTTTAAAATACTCCAGCGCCCTGTCCAGGTAGTCAAAAAGCTGATCCTCATTTGGAATCAACATGTCTACACGCTCTCCCAACAGCGGCTTCTTGCCCATTGTGCCCCCCAGAAAAAGGATATAACCCTTTTCTTTTGCCTGCCAGGCGTTCTTGGGGCAGTTTCTGATGCACTGTCCGCACATGATGCATTTATCCTCTTCTCTGGCATACACGCCTGACTCGCTGCTGGAGATAGCGCCGCTCGGACAGGATACCCTGCACCTGCCGCAGTCGTCGCACTCTTCCCCATTCCATCTCGGTACAACCGCTCCCATTATCCCGGCATCGTTGATCATAACCTTGGTACAGTTGTTGGGGCAGCCGCAGACAGCAATCTTGAATTTTCCGGCGTCTTTCCCGAAATACTTTTCATCGATCCTCCCGGCTAATTTCTTTGTTTCAATAATCCCATTTTTACAGGTTTCCGCGCCGGGGCAGGCCATCACTGTTCTTACCCTGGGGCCTCCCGCCCCCATGAGAATACCCGCCTGCTGCAGTTCGGCTACGGCTTCTTCCAGCTTATCCAACGGAATATTGTGAATCTCGCAACCCTGCCTGGTGGTGATATGCACGCTTCCTTTACCATATTTTTCAGCCACACGCCCGATCACCGACAGCTCCTGCGCTCTTAAATCACCGGCTAAAGACCTGATCCTGATCAGGTAATACCCATCCTGTCGCTGGGGGATGACATAAGGGCTTTTTAATATCTCTCCAGGCAATTGCACTTCCTCCTCTCATTATCCGCCAACCCTTTCTATTCTACCAAAAGGTGCGGCCGTTAAGCAAAGAATGATTGGCATAGAGTAACCCCGCGCAGATAATAAACCCATTGGTTATGCAGAGCTAAACATTTACCAAAGGTAAAATCGCCGACCATTTTAATTATATCACTTGTATCGTGAGCTATTTTGTTTATGCCGGTATGAGAAATATAATATAAGTCTCCATTTAAAAGCGAAAAAAGAGAGAGCAGCGACGACTATGCGGCTCTCTCCGTATAACTTTTAAAAAGCGGGGACACAGCTGCCCTCGTAGTTCTCTTCCAGGAACTCTTTAACCTCAGCCGACTGCAGAGCCTTGCCCAGTTTTCGGACAGCCTCTTTATCCTTATCCTCGGCACGCACCACCAGGACGTTGGCAAAAGGCGAGTCCTTGGGTTCCATAAAAACGGAGTCCTCTACGGGATTGAGGTCGGCCTCAATAGCATAGTTGCTGTTGATCACGCAGGCGTCAAGGTCGTCTAAGCTGCGGGCGAGCATGGCCGCATCCATCATCTGAATTTTCAGGTTTTTCAAATTTTGAGCGATATCCTTGTCCGTCGCGGTCACCCCCGCGCCTTCCTTCAGTTTGATAACCCCCGACTTCTCCAGAACCATCAAGGCGCGCCCGCCGTTGGTAGTATCGTTAGGAATCCCCACCCTGGCATCATTGGGCAGGTCCTCAATCTTCTTGAACTTTTTCGAATAGACGCCCATCGGCTCATTATGAACCTTGACCGTCCAGACCAGGTCTGTCTTGTTCTTCTCGTTGCTGTCCTCCAGGTAAGGTATATGCTGGAAGAAGTTGGCGTCGATCTCTCCGTCATTAAGCGCGGGGTTTAACAGAACATAGTCTGTAAACTCCTTTATTTCCAGATCAATGCCTTCCTTCTCCAGTATAGGCTGCACAACCTTCAAAATCTCAGCATGGGGTTTTGCCGTAGCCCCCACCACCAGTTTGTTTTCATCATCTGAGCCGCACCCGGCCAGGGCGAGCGACAGAGCAAAACAACAGATAAGTGCTAATGCCCTCTTCACTGATTATCTCCTCCTACCACTGATCTTCGCTGCCAGGGTATCCCCCAGCATCTGCACCAACTGCACGAGAATAAGCAACAGAATAACCGTTATCCACATGATCCCGTTTTCATAACGCTGGTAGCCATAGTAATAGGCCAGCGTTCCCAAACCACCTCCCCCCACGATACCTGCCATCGCCGAATAGCCTACCAGGTTTATAATTGTGATAGCGACACCCAGAACGAGGGAAGGCATGGCCTCGGGCAACAGCACCTTGCTGATCACCTGCCAGGCGTTGGCGCCCATGGAAAGCGCGGCCTCGATCAGCCCCCATTCGATCTCTTTTAAGGATGTCTCCACCAGGCGAGCGACAAAAGGGATTGCTGCCAGCGTAAGGGGAACTATAGAAGCAACGGTGCCGATAAATGTTCCTGTAACCAACCTTGTCAGCGGGATAATCAGGATCAGGAAAATAATAAAAGGAACCGAGCGCACGGCATTTACAATTGATCCCAGAACCTGGTTAACCCCCTTGTTCTCCAGGATATGGCCCTCTGTAGTGGCAACCAGCACCACCCCCAGGGGAAGCCCGACAAGGTAGCTGAAAAAAGTAGAGACAGCAACCATGTAGATCGTCTCCCAGGTGGCGATCATCACCTTGCTGGTCATCCAGGGATCCGCGCCCAGATTAAGCATCGGCGATCATCTCCATTTCCAGACCATGCCCGCGAAGATAGCTAAGGCTCTCGGCAACCTGATCCGGGGACCCGCTAACCTCCAGAGTCAAATAACCGAATGGCGTGTCTTTGATACGGTCAATATTTCCATATAAAATATTCGCATCCACATCAAATTTTTTAATCATAGATGAGATCAAGGGCTTTCCTGCTGTCTCGCCGATAAAGGAAACCCTGAGCAGACGCCTAACGCCCCCGGCTATCTGTCCGACAGGAGGCCGCGGCAGTTGATCAGGGAGCTCTCTGTTGATCACATTGCCGACAAAGCTGCGGGATGTGGCGGTTTGAGGGCTGGAAAAAACATCGATTACCCTTCCTAGCTCTACAATCCGTGAATCGTCGATCACCGCCACCCGGTCGCAGCTTTCTTTGATCACATTCATATCATGGGTGATCAGCAGGATCGTCAAATTGAACCTGCGGTTGATATCCTTCAGCAAATCAAGGATAGAACGGGTTGTTTGGGGGTCCAAGGCCGACGTGGCTTCATCGGAAAGCAGCACTTTCGGTGAATTGGCCAGGGCCCGGGCGATGCCTACCCGCTGCTTCTGCCCCCCGCTGAGCTGAGAGGGATAGGACTCGGCCTTATCCGCCAAACCCACCAGCTCCAGGAGCTCTTTGACCCGCTTGTAAGCATCCTTTTTGGGAACGCCGGCTATCTCCAGAGGGAAGAGCACATTAGCAAACACCGTTCTTGAGGAAAGCAGATTGAAGTGTTGAAAGATCATGCCGATCTTTTGCCTGGCTGTACGCAGATCCCGGGGTTGCAGAGCGGTCATATCGATCCCGTCGATCACAACCGAGCCCTTCGTAGGCTTTTCCAGCATATTAATACAGCGAATGAGGGTGCTCTTGCCGGCGCCGCTCAAGCCGATGATTCCAAAAATCTCTCCTTTTTCCACAGAGAGGCTGACATTATCCAGGGCCACGATCTCCTGACTCGGAGTGGTATAGACTTTTGTAAGCTTATGGACTTCGATCAAACTAAAAAAGCCCCCTCTAAACAGCAGCAAATATATTAAAATATCGATTACTTGAGACAGGGGATAGGATTATCCATATCTATAATAATTTTATTATATTGATAGTGGCTATTTACTGTCAACGGCGGCGCCGATTTCTTTCTCCACTAATTCTAAAACCTTGGGAAGGGCCTTCTCCACTTCCGGAGTCAACTCCATCCCCCAACCGATCTCTTGAGGCTCTACGCCAATGATCACCGCGGGAGGCGTTTTCCCCTCCAAAAGGGCTAAATCATGCAGCAGCACCAGAATCCCCATATCATGCACAGAGATCGCCCTATTCAGATACTGCTTACCGCAGTCCTGCGCGGTCAAGCGGTAGACTGACCCGGGGGGTTCTCCCCCTTGCAGGGCATCGACGATAATGATCCTCTCCGCTCCCTGCAAATAAGGGAGGAGATCGCAGCCGGCCGTTCCCCCATCCACCAACTCCACATCCTGAGGAAAACGGCCTTCCAGAGCGCGGACAGCACGTACGCCGACACCGTCATCCTTCATCAGTAAATTGCCGATCCCGAGCACAACTTTCTTTCCCATCAGCACCACCCCCCATCATGATCCCCGCTTCATCATTATACTTCAGAGCGCCGCAAAAAACCAGAAGAAGACAGGGTATACAGGTAGCAGCAGGGATCTCCTTCCTCTGCTCGACAAACGACCCTCTGTAACATAAAAAATATTCAGTTTACTTATCTATGCCTGATCTCTATAATGATTTAAGGGTATTTTTTTTATAACTATATGTTATTTAAGAGGTGCGCTTTAAACTTTTATTAAAATAAGAGAGGGGCCGAGGATTTGAAACTGCAAGAGAGAGGATTTTTAAGCGTTTTATTAGTATTGGTGCTGCTGCTCGCCGTGTCGATAACAGGGTGTGGAGACAAAAACAGTTCCGACAAAGAGCCCGCAGAGGTTCCCAGCCTAAACGTCAGTTATATTTTTACCAACCACCAAACTCCTTTTGTGACAGCCATGTATCAGGGTGAAGAGTTTAAAGAAAAAGGGACTTATCTGAAAGAAATCGTACCAAAAGAAAAATACGAACTATATTCCGACGGCAAACATGTTTGCGATCTTAAAGTGATCACCGCGAAGAGCGGTTCGGAAACAGCCACCCTCTTCGCTCAAGGGCATGTGGATATAGGTCTGGTATCGGTAACAGCTGTTATGTCCGCTGTGGACAGCGGAACTGCCGTTAAAATAATTTCCCCCATTCAAACTGAAGGCATGTCTTTGGTCTTTCCCAAAGACAGCGAAGTAAAAAATTGGAATTCGTTTGTCAATCTTGTTAGAACATCCGCTAAGCCGGTTGCCATAGGCTATCACTCTCCTACCAGCGCTCCTAAAATCGTTTTTGAAGCAGCTCTTACTGAAGCAGGATTTAAAATAACCCAGGATACAAATGACACTTCAGCCGATGTGCTGCTGGTTGACCTTAAAGAAACCAGCAATTTAATGCCTGCGTTAACAAGCAAGCAGGTAGACGGTTGGGTAGGGCCTTCCCCTCACCCCGAAGTTGCTATCACCGAAGGTGTAGGACAGATTGTCGCTCAACTGCGTGATCTGCCTCCAGAAGGGAAATGGCATGACACTCCTTGCTGCGTGGTAGCCGCCAGCGATAAAGCCATTTCCGGCTATGCTGATGAAATAGAAGCTTTCGTCAAGCTTATTGCACAAAACAGCGAATGGTGTAATGAAAACCCTGAGGATGCGGCAGCAATCACCGCCGGATGGATGGGAATATCTGAAGAAGCAGCAGCGAAAGCCATGCTTCGCTATACAACAGTGCCATCCGACAGCTGGAAAGAGGGGGTCGGCGTTTACCTTACTACTCTGGATGAGATGGACAAATACAAAGGAGAGTTGAAGGGTAAGCAACTAAACGAAGTAGAATCATCACTCTTTGATTTCCGATTTGTTGAATAGGCAAGACGATTATAATTACAGGTTCCCGGAGGGGAGCAACCTCCGGGAACCTGTAATCTTTCATGTCAGGAGGAAGATGCAGTTGTCCAAAGTTAATCGTTTTTTGCTGTCCTTAATCATACCTGCATTATTCATTATTCTCTGGTGGGTATTGGCATGGCGAGTCGACAACCCTATTGTGCTTCCCAGGGTAAGCGATGTTTTCGCACTTTTAACGAGTCCCACACAAAACCTGATCAGCATGGGATCCCTTTTAAGCAATGTTTTTGTCAGCCTCATCCGGGTGCTGGTCGGTTATCTGCTTGCGGTACTGATGGCGATACCCCTGGGCATTCTGATGGGCTATTACTCCCTCGGCTATGACCTTTTTAATAATTTTCTAGGCCTTTTTCGACCTATTCCCCCCTTGGCCTGGGTTCCGCTAGTTCTGGCCTGGTTTGGAGTAGCGAGCTTCGCCACCATGTTCGGAGTTGAAGAAGGGCAGCTCTATATCTGGCTCAATAATCTTAAGCTCTCCATGATTTTTATTATATTTATCGGAGCTTTTTTCCCGGTTCTCACCAGTACAATTTATGGGGTAAGAAGTGTTAACAAGACATTGATCGACGGTACGTTGGTATTAGGAGCAAACAGCCGGGAAATATTCACTAAGGTTCTCCTTCCCGCAGCGGCTCCATCCATCGTCAACGGGATGCGCACCGGCCTCGGCGTGGCCTGGATGTGTCTGGTTTCGGCCGAAATGCTGCCGGGCAGCATTTCGGGCGTGGGTTACCTGATCACCCATGCCTATACAATCGCCAAGACAGATATCGTCATCGCCGGTATGATCAGTATCGGTGCTGTGGGGGCCGTGCTGGACAGTGTATTCAGATTATTCGAGAGCAGGAAGTTTAAATGGCAAAGTATGACGAGATAGAAAGGGATGTACGGATGCAGGATGAGGTCTTGATCGTTAATAATGTCGGTAAAACGTTCGTCACCGAAAAAAGGCTCAACATTTGCGCACTCCACAACTTTTCGCTTAGTATAAAAGAGAACGACTTCATCTGCCTTGTGGGACCGTCCGGCTGCGGAAAATCCACTCTGCTGCGCATCATTGCCGGGCTGGAGACAGCGAGCGAAGGGAAGGTTTTATACAGAGGAAACATGGTTTCAAGACCCGATAAAAGGCTAGGCATGGTCTTTCAGGAGTATTCTCTGCTCCCCTGGAGAACGGTGCTGGGGAACGTTGGCTTGGGGCCGGAACTGGCAGGGAAACCGGCCGCTTATTGCCGGGAAATAGCTCATAGATATTTAGAGATGGTAGGATTGGAGAAGTTCGCCGTTTCCTATCCGTATGAACTGTCGGGCGGAATGCGTCAAAGGGTTGCTATAGCCAGGGCTCTGGCAAACGACCCCGACGTATTATTGATGGACGAGCCTTTCGGCGCTCTGGATGCGCACACCCGAATTATACTGCAAAAAGAACTGCTCAAGATCTGGGAAGCTAACCGCAAGACTATTGTATTTGTAACCCATAGTGTTGATGAAGCTATTTACCTGGCAGACCGCATCGTGGTGATGACGGCCTGTCCCGGCCAGATTAAAAAGACAATAGATGTAGGCATCCCTCGTCCCAGAGATAGGGCCAATCCGGCGTATGGCAAGTTGTCGGCCCGCATTTTGGATATGCTGGAAGAAGAGGTCGCAGCAGCATCCTCCGCGCCCTTGAGGGATCAGCGGAAGCAGATCCGCAAAGAAGTAATCTGAGCATCATATGAAAAAACCGGCCTGTATTATAAATTACAAGCCGGTTGTCTTACATTGTCTTGCTATAGCCGGTTCCGGCTATCCATCTACCGATTTTTCCGCTCCTGCCGAAAGAAGCTCGGCTTTCCGTTTTCGTTCGTGACCGTGAAAATCCGCGGGACGGTAACCGGTGATCATACCCACGATGTTGGCCCATCCCTCGCTGAAGTCCAGGTAGAGGTGAGCGGCAATGCAGTAAACAAAGATCCAGGCAATGATATAGTGAATGATCCTGATCACATGCATGCCCCCGACAACAACCGCCCAGTGGTTAAAGGTCGTGGGCCAGTAAAGGATAAAACCGGTAATACCCTGAATGATAATCAGCGGAACAAAGGCCAAATACATCGACTTCTGGCCTGGGTTATACTTTTCACCAAAATCAGGCAGTTCATCGCTGATAAAAAGGTAATACTTCATCAGACCGATCATGTTCCCCAAGTCAGCCAGGCGCGGCCGAAAGTTTTTGGAATCCTTACTTATAAAAGCATAGTAGAGGCGTCCGATAACTCCGGCTGCTACCGCGTACATGAAGATAAAGTGGAGCTTTCTTGCAATATCCATTGACGGAAAAACCGAGAAGCTTTGCGGGGCATGGATATAAAACCCGCTTAACGCCAGGAGTATCATGGCGATACCGTTCCACCAATGGAAAAAGCGCACTGCTCTCGTATGTCGATATTCCAAACCCCTCATGGCGATCCCCCCTTAATAAACACGGAATGCGCCGACATTCCGGTTCGGGGTAATCACGTGCACCGCGCAGCCGATGCAGGGGTCGAAAGAGCGCACAATACGGACCAGTTCAATGGGATTGTTCACATCGTTGACCGGCGTACCGACCAGGGCCTGTTCAATGGGACCCGGCTGGCCCTTGTCATCCCGAGGCCCGGCGTTCCAGGTGGTAGGCACGACACAATTATATTTAGACACACGCCCTGCTTCAATTTTGATCCAGTGCCCCAGAGCGCCGCGCACAGCGTCTACAGTACCGACTCCTTCAGCATTTTTCGGTAATTCATGAGGAGTGCATGTCGGCTCGCCCGGCTTTAACTCCATTACCCAGTCATTCATCGCATGCGCTACTTTCTGGATCTCAAATGCACGGGCGGCATGCCGTCCCATCACCGAAAAGGCCTTTTCCCCTAATGCACGTATTTTCGTATCTTTGTCTACCCACATGCGGGCCAGAGGCCCCACCTCCAGCACCTTGCCGTTATAGCGCGGCGACTTCAGCCAGGAATAAGCGTCGGCCTTACCGTGCTCAGGCGAAACCACCGCCTCCTTGGGGGATTTATCAATATTGTCCTTGTACCAGGAGTGTTTGACGTCTTCAGTGATCTGCTCCGGATCAAAGGGGCCGTCCTTGCCGTCGATATACGTGCCCTCTTTGATGAATCTGCCTTCTTTCTGCGGGAAGGTTCCGTAAGACAGCAAATTCTTGCAGCCCCGCCCGATATCAAACCAGTCCTTGTAAACATCCGCCACTGCCAGCACATCGGGCAGATAGATGTTGTCGATAAAGTCGATCAGTTCCGCCAGGCGGTATTTGAAGTTTAAGATTTTTTCCGTGTCAACTACCTCGGTCACCCCTCCTGGAACAATGCTGCGCGGAGTCGGCGCTCTTCCCCCGAAGAGGGCCAGCATCTCATGCGCTTTTTTGCGCATCTCCAAAGCTAAGAGGTAGTGTTCGACAGCAGCGGCATTAACGTCGTCAGGAAGCCGATAATCCCCCTCATAGCGGGGAGCAAGGGGCAGGATGGTATCAGGACCTTTGACATAATCCAGAGCCGCCAGATGATAGAAATGCAGGATGTCGGACTGAATATAATTAGATCCCAGGATCAGGTTGCGAAGAATCCTGCCGTTATCGGGGGGTTCGATGCCGAAGGCATCGTCCAGGGCAAACGCAGAAGCAGTGGCATGACCAAGCGGACAGACGCCGCAGATACGCTGCACAAGCTCCTGGGCATCCCTGGGGTCGTGCCCCTGCAGGATAAGCTCTATCCCCCGGAAGAGCGTACCCGAACTCTTGGCGCTGATCACCTTACCCCCGTCGACCTCCACCTCGATCTTTAAATGTCCTTCTATTCTGGTTACCGGATCGACTATCACCTTCTGCATTTATTCATCCCCCCCTTCGTCTTTCTTCCCCGTGCGGCCTTTGGCTATACTCCCCACCAGGTGAGCTCCAATACCGGCCGCGACCGCGACGCCCAGAACACCGCCCACAGCGTCCGCTCTTGCGGTAACACCGGGCAGGTTTACACCGGGCATCCTTTCATAGAAGGGGGTAGCGCAGTCGGGAAAATCTTTTTCAGTGCAGCCCAGGCAGGGCGCCCCTGACTTAATACACCAATTTACGCCGCTGTTCCATAAGCGATCGAAGCTGTCGCAATGGGCAAGCGGCCCTTTGCACCCGATTTCCAGCAGACATCCGGGATCACTGAAATTCTTAGCGAAATCACTGGAATCAAAGTACTGCCGTCGCGGGCAGTTGTCATGGACACATTTACCGTAAAAAATCTTGGGCCTCCCAATCTTATCCACTTCCGGTATTTCATCAAACAGTAGGATATGCGCCAGCGTCCCCACAAACCAGTCCGGATGTATAGGACAACCGGGGATATTGACGACAGGTGTTTTGATCCCCGCTTCTTTCAAAACAGCTTCCACACTCTTGCTTCCGGTAGGATTAGGCTTGGCGGCCGCTACGCCTCCGTAAGAAGCGCAAGTGCCGATGGCTATGATCGCAGCCGCTTTTTTCGCCAATTCTTTGACCCTGTCTTGGAAGACTACTTCTTTGCCGTCCCGTTCCCCGACCGTACAATAGATCCCCCCGTCTTTAGTCGGTACGGCGCCTTCAACGACAAGATAAAAGCCTCCGGCGTCTCTTGTGTCGTCAATGACCTTCATGGCCAGATCGCCGGCTGCAGCCGACACATTGGGATGAAACTTAAGGTCGATAATCTCAGTGAGAATCTCCTTGATCTCCGGTTGATCGGAATTTAAAAGAGATACGGAGCAGCCGGTACATCCCGCTCCCTGCATCCAGATCACCGCTGGTTTCCCGGAGGCGGGAGCGGCTTTCGCCAGTTCAGGCAGAAGGGCCTGGCTCAAACTGACGGCAGCAGCCGAACCCGCGCACAATTTTAAAAAACCGCGGCGACTTAGTTTCTTCAATTTTAATCCTCCTCCCACAATTTTTTTATCTCTGTTCTAATATTATCAGAGCCTCTCTAAGCATCGCTCCTTTCCTGGATTAATTGATTATCTAAAGGCGGTCGACTTCTTCTCGCCGGGCGCCTGCCCGTTTCTTAGAAGCGTCATGACAAACCGCCGGGCGTCCGGGATTCTGATGCGACAAGGCCGGAGCCGACCGCAATTGATACCAAAAAATACAATAGGCCACTCCCTAAATGTGGCCGCCCCATAAAAAAGTAAACACCACCAATAATCCTCCTTTCCACAATGGAGGGCGCGCCCGTTTCCAGACACACCTACGGTCTAGCAGCCAATAGCTCGACGGCGACAAGCCGCAAGACTCGGAGGACCACATTCATCTTGATGTTTATTGATTGATTAATCCTTTGTATTGTTCATATTCTTATAAGTTTATTTCTCTAGAATTTATTTCTCTCCTGATAACCAAAATCCTGCATCAGCCGTTAATTTTTTTTTAAAGCTTTAATAATATGTTAATACGGCATTAACAAATCAGGCCCGCGGCTCGTCCCCAGTCGATCAGCCCCTGCGTTGATCAAAGCCAGGGCCTGTTCCCTTGTTCTGATACCGCCGGCGGCTTTAATGCGCAGCTGCGTAGGCGCCGCTCTGCGCAGCAAGGCGACATCCTCTGCGCTCGCTCCTTGAGGGCCAAATCCTGTGGAGGTCTTTACAAAATCAGCTCCCGCGGCAGCGACTGCCTGCGCCGCGGCGATTTTCTCTTTGTCGGTGAGATAACATGTTTCGATGATCACCTTGATCACAGGCTTTTCCCTGCAGGCGCCCGCCGCCTGCACAACGGAGGAGATTTCCCGCTCCACAACAGACCGGCGCCCCTCCTTCAGCAAGCCGATATTGATAACCATATCAAGCTCCTGAGCCCCATCTGCCAGAGCATTTTTCGCTTCATTAACCTTGGACGCTCCGGTTTGAAAGCCCAGGGGAAAGCCTACGACAGTAACCACCCGCACAGCGCTCCCTGCAAGGAGAGAGCAAGCGAGCCGCACCCTGTCCGGGGGGAGACAAACCCCGTAAAAATTATATTCCACAGCCTCTCGGCATAGTCGTGCATAATCTTTCTCTATAGCTTGCGGCAGCAGTAAAGTGTGCTCAATATATTTTGCCAGTTCATCTTTCATGACGCCTCTCCCCCTTGCACCTATCCAACCGCCGACTCATTCGTAGCCGAACGAGCGCAGAGCGGTTTCGTCATCCCGCCAGTCTTTCTTCACCTTTACCCACAGCTCAAGAAAAACCCTATTGCCATAAAGCGCTTCCAGTTCCTGTCGGGCGAGTTTTCCAATCTCCTTCAGCATTCCGCCGCCGCGTCCGATGAGAATACCTTTTTGGGATTCCCGTTCCACATAAACCGCAGCGCCGATATAGAGCAGACCGTTCCTGCGCTCCTGCATATCTTCGACGACTACCGCAACCGCGTGGGGAACCTCCTCCCAGGTAAGGCAAAGCACCTTTTCACGGATAACCTCCGCGGCGACAAAGATCTCAGGCTGATCGGTCACCATCTCCGCCGGATAGTAAAAGGGTCCTTCCTTCAAATTAGAGGCGATCAATTCCTTCAATATATCCAGGTTCTCAGCGGTTAAAGCGGAGACAGGAACAATATCCTGGAAATCAAAACGCCTGGAGAACCAGTCGATCAGCGGCAGCAATTCCTGTTTTTCGATCAGGTCTATTTTATTGAGCACCAGCAGAACCGGTGTGCTCAACTCCCGCAGCTGCCCTATGATGTACTCCTCACCGGCGCCTGCTGAAACGGAAGCGTCGGCGACATAGATCGCCAGATCAACTTCTTCTAAGGTTTCCCGGGCTATGCGTGTCATATAAGCCCCCAGTTTATGGCGCGGCTTGTGTATTCCAGGTGTATCGATGAAAATCGTCTGGGCGTCTTCGGTTGCCAGAATCCCCAGGATACGATTTCTGGTCGTCTGGGGTTTATCGGAAACGATAGCAACCTTACGGCCTACGAACCGGTTGAGCAGTGTGGATTTCCCCACATTGGGCCTGCCTATGATGCACGCAAATCCTGATTTAATATAAAACACCCCGCTCTTTTTATCTGTGATTCAAGTAAAAGGCTGCAGGCAACAGTTCCTTTAAGCAGATTGCCTCTACATCCCCCTTCTCCCCCCGGCGAACAATCCTCAACTGAGGAGCAAACTCCGCCAGGCACTGCAGGCAAGCCCCACAGGGCCAGACAGGGTGCGGCGCCCAGAGAGCCAGCGTTTCATATTCCCTGAAACCATCCGCTATCCCTTTGCAGAGAGCCACCCGCTCGGCACAGATTGTCAGCCCAAAAGAGGCGTTTTCCACATTGCAGCCGGTGAAAACAGATCCCCCGGCGCTGAGAAGAGCCGCACCCACGGAAAAACCGGAATAAGGTGAGTAAGCAGAAAGGGAGGCCTTTCTTGCCATCTCCAAGAGCCGACGGTCGCTGACTCTATCCATTCCGTTCCTCCTTCAATTTCCATAAGCTAGACGCCTAACGCAGGATTCCAGACACAAGCCGCCTCGCTCGTCTCAAGCGGCGCTCATCCTTTACTTACAATAGTTTACGCAAATACGGCAGAAAAACAAGCACACCGATGAACACCGCATTGATAGCGGCGACCAAAACAGCTCCCGCGGCGATATGCTTGGCCAAACGTGCTCCAGGGTGATAGGTGTTGATATAAAGGTCCACTGTCTTTTCCACAGCCGTATTAAACATCTCCGCTACCAAAACCAGCGTTATGGCAAAGGCGATTAAGGCCAGTTCCAAACGGTCCAGCCCGCACAGCCAGGATACAATAAGAACCAGAAAAGCCGCCGTCAGATGTATTTTCATATTTCTTTGGGTGAAAATACAATAGCGGATACCTGACCCGGCATCCTGAAAACTCTCCTTAAATCTCCGTTTGGCCATCCTCTTGCTCCGCAGAGGCGCTGATCATAGCGAGCGCCTTCTTTTCCTTGGATCTCATTCTCTGGGCGTCGGCCTCAGTCTGATGGTCATAACCGAGCAGGTGCAGCATACCGTGTACAGCTAAAAACAAGAGCTCTCTGAGAAGAGAATGCCCGTATTCTTCGGATTGTTCCAGGGCGCGAGGCACAGATATGACAATATCACCCAGCAGAAACTGATCCTGTCCTCCCTCTATCTCCTCATCATCCAGCATAGGGAAAGATAACACATCTGTGGCGCCTGCAACACCGCGGTAGCGTTCATTTAAGAGCGCTATTTTTTGATCATCAGTAAAGACCATACTCACTTCAGCTGCATCAACAAATTCTCGGGAAAAATCTTCCTCATACAATATGCTCTCCAGTTTTTCTTTGATCAGGGCGGTGATCTCCGCCTTGACTTCAACCTGATCCTGTTCCTCACTGATTAACAGCCGCACCCTTTGGTTTTCTCCTTTCCAGCTCTGTGATCAAGGCTGCTTCAGGATATTCGATCCGCGAATGGAAAATCCCGCCCAGCACCTGCACAAAGTCGCCGGCAATTTTATCTAAATCCCTGAATGTCAGATCACACTCTTCGAGCTGCCCATCGTTCAGCTTTTCCTTGATCACCTTCCTCGTCAGCCCCTCGAGACGGCCGGGAGTCGGCTTCTGCAGGGAGCGAATCGCCGCTTCCACACTGTCCGCCAGCATTACCAGAGCGGCCTCTTTGGTCTGAGGCTTAACCGAATCATAACGAAATTCATCCTCTGTAACCAGTTCCGGGCGATCCCTCTCCAGCGCCCTCTGGTAGAAAAAAACGACGAGGCTCGTGCCATGGTGCTGCTCAATTATTCCCTGTATCTCCTGGGGGAGTTTATGCTCACGCGCCAGTTCCAGCCCATCTTTGACATGAGATGTGATGATCAATGTGCTGAGACTGGGAGCAATTTTATCATGGGGGTTATCCCGGGACATCTGGTTTTCGATAAAGAAATAAGGGCGCTTCAGCTTGCCGATATCATGGTAATAGGACCCCACCCTTACCAGAAGAGGATCCGCCTTAACCGACTCTGCAGCCGCCTCAGCGAGGTTGCCCACCAGAATACTGTGGTGATAGGTGCCCGGCGCCTCCAGAAGCAGGCGTTTGAGCAGCGGCTGGCTTGGATTCGACAGCTCCAGCATCCTTACTGAACTGGTAATGCCGAAGGCGCCCTCCAGATAGGGAAGAGAACCCAGGGCCAGGATAGAGCAGACGATACCGTTTAAAACACCCATACCCATTCCCGCCAGAACCAACGCCAGAGGGGTTTCATCGAGCAGTCCCAGGGTCAGAATCATAGCCACATCGGCCAGGGCTACGAAAGCCCCCCCCCTGATCACATCAGATCTGCCGCCCATGACGCCAATTCCTAATACTCCGGCCATGCTCCCCGCAAACGCCACCATAGCAAAAGACAGCTGATAGTTATTCATCACTCCCACAAAAATACTGAAGATAAAGGCAGTAAACACTGCCAGCCCTTTATCCAGAAGAACGGAGATCAGGATAACTCCAGCGGCGACCGGGAGCAGGTATCCTACAAGCGCCGCAATTTCCGGCCGCGAACTGATGTTGATCACCGAAACGCCTTTAGCTATCAGCATTGTCAGGGTAAATAGCAACCCATATAGGATCAGGCGCTGCTCACACTCTAATAATGCCTTCAGTGATCTATAAAAATATAAAACTATTAATCCTCCAATCAATAAGACAAAGAGCGCTAACCCGAGCATCTGCTGCCATGCCGTCCGTCCGCGTATCAACCCCAGCTGACGCAGGACCGCCAGGTGAGCCTTGGTAATGATGTCCCCTTCCCGTACAATTACCTGGCCGGCTTTATATGTTCGTTCGACAACAGGCACCTCAGCCTCAGCCTGGTCGACCCTTCGCTGATAAGTTTCGCTGTCAAAGACCAGGTTCGGCCGGATAGTCTCTACCAGCAACACTGAAACTACCGGCTTCCATTCTGATGTGATAGAGGATTGTGAAACCTTATTGGCAATATTTTCCTTGGCGCTAGGCAGGGCGTCGGCCTTGAGACCATAGCGCAACTCTTCCTTGAGCAGGGTTATGCTCAAGGACTCGGCTTCAGACAGATCTTCGTCCTTTCCCTGCAGCAGCGACTCAAAGGCGCTCGCGGAAATCGCATCAAGATCCGAGTCGGAGATGCCGATCTCACCAGTCAGATAGGAACGCAAGCGCTGCATTTTCTCCGCAGCCTGCAGGTCTGCATCCCGAAGTTCCCGGACTTTGGCAAAAGTATTGCTGACATTTTCCTGCAGCCGCGTGATAACTCCTGTATCCTCCTGGTAGGATTTTTCTACCTTATCGACCGCCTCGCGGCGCAGCCGTTCAGTTTCCGTTTCATCGACATAAACGATAGCCCGCGGAGCATATATATTTGTAGGGCATACCTGCCCCTCTCTGAAGGAGACTCCTGTAGAGTAGAGATCGCTGCCGACAATAACAACGGCAGCCAAGAAGAATAATGCTCCCCAACCCAGTCGCCGCACAACCAAATTGCCGGCATATTTCTGCAAAGACAGCCGGAGCAAGGCCTTCGCCCTGCGCAAGTCCAGCATAGTATTCACTCCCAATTTTTAAGCGGGTTACTCTGTTTGAGCTTCAAAGCGTTCGTATGCCTCAACGATTTTCTGCACCATAGGGTGCCTGATCACATCATCTCCGGTGAGATGAACGAACGCCGCTCCTTCCACTCCCCGCAGCACCCTCTGCACCTCGACAAGACCGGAGGACTGCCCCTTGGGAAGATCGATTTGGGTGATATCACCGGTAACAACCGCCTTGGATCCAAATCCTAGCCGGGTTAAAAACATCTTCATCTGCTCCGGAGTGGTATTCTGCGCCTCATCCAGGATAACAAAAGAATCATCCAGGGTGCGGCCCCTCATGTAGGCAAGCGGAGCAACCTCAAAAACATTGCGCTCCATATAGCGCTGCGCCTGATCCGCTCCCAGTACATTAAACAATCCGTCATAGAGCGGCCGCAGATAGGGGTCGACCTTCTCATGTATATCCCCGGGCAAAAATCCCAGTTTCTCTCCTGCCTCCACCGCCGGGCGCACAAGCACGATCCTGTTGACATCCTTGCTTTTAAACGCCTGTACAGCCATGACCACCGCCAGGTAGGTCTTTCCCGTTCCCGCGGGGCCAATGGCAAATACCAGATCGTTGTCCTTGATTGCCTGAATATAGTGCGCCTGCCCGGCGGTCTTGGGGCTGACCGGTTTGCCGCGGTTGTTGGTCAGCAGCACTTCAGACCTGATCCCTACCAGGTTCTCTCGGGAACTCTCTTTAACAAGATGCCAGGCGTAGTTGATATCGCTGATCGTAACAGAATTCCCTTCTTTGCTCCAGGCGATCAACTGCTCCAAAAGCGCGACAGCATTGCGCACCGCTTCCTGATCGCCCCGGACAAGAATCTCATCGCCCCGGGCAATAATACTTGTAGCACTTTTTTCTTCGATAAATTTGAGGTTAGAGTCAAGGCTGCCAAAGAGATTATATGCAGCGCCGTTATCATTTACCGATATTTTAGCTTCCGCACAGCCTGTCAAGCTTTTTCTCAACCCCCTACTGTTAATGATGTCGGATTTATCCCAATGGACCTAAGACGGTTTAAAGCGGCGTACAACTCCTATCTCTTCTTTTGTCTCCACAGTTAGAATCACCCGCACAGGATCGTCATTCTTATCCCCAATCACTTTGTACCGGCGCTTAACCGCAACCGCCTCTGCAGCTATTCCTTTAGCTTCCTTTTCCCGGGCGCGGCCGGCGGCCTCTTCCGCCGCTTCTTCGAAAGTGCGCCTGAGATGAACCTGCCTAATCTCTTCTGCTTCTATTGTAACAAATTCGACAGGCAATGTTTTATTCCTCCAACGCAAAGATTTAGTCCTCCAGGTTTCTGACTGGTAATACCTGTATGGTATCCGGCGCGGCCCTCTAATAATTATTTCCTTGGCGCCCACATTAATGCAATATATCCGTGTTTTTCTCCCCGTCTTCTCCGCAACCGCCTCATCCCGCAAAACTTCCCCGTAAAAACGGTACCAGAACTTCCCGTATACAATTCCCTGGGCGCCGACATAGGTCGCCTTTTTCTCAGACTGCGCAGACGTCTTGGGGTCAGCTTCAGAAGCGGAAGGCTTAACAACCCCGGAAATAAGCACCTGTCCCTTTCTTACCAAATCACCCTCTTTAACCAGAGGCTGCCCGCTAAAGGCAAGGATCGTGTCGATAACCCCTTCCTTTTTGGCAACGATATGACTCGGCCCCTGAGAACTAGGGGGAGGGGAGACCTTTTCTGTGACCTTCACCTGGGAACGGGGGCCCACCTTCACTTCAACATAAGATAAACCCGGCAATTCACGCAGGAGATAGCGCTCCACCTCATCTCTCTTCGCTTGAAAAGAAAAATTTCCTTCCTTCAGCCCCTTAGCAGCCGCCAACTCCTTCACATGGCGGCTTGATATTTTGCGCGTCCCGCTAACATCCACCGTCCAGATCAGTGAGGACAGCAAATAAAGAATCATACAAAAAATAAGAGCTCCGACAAGCAGCATGCGGCGGCGCCGGAGACGGTAAGCCAAAAACGGCGCCCCCTGTTTCTTGTGTATGCGAATCCGGCAGCGGCTCTGCCGCGCCACATGGCGCAGCGTCTTAAACGATTGCGGATAAACCTTCACCATTAAGGTATCAGGGCTCTTCCAGGTAAGATCCCACAGGTAAATCCCCCTGGTAAAAGCCATATTAATAAAGCGCTCAGGCTTTTCTCCCCTGACTATTAAAGTCAAACAGCCGAGAAAGTAGGCCCATATTTTCTTCATGATCACTACCGTCCCCCCCTTATCCCGCTTCCTGATTACTCCAGGATATTGAGGGACTTGATTTTGCCTTCAACCGCTATTTCGTCCGGAAAAATATTACGCAGTACCAACCCTTCCCCGGCAATGAGCAACTCCCCTAAGCTGGTGCTGATGCGTATCCTCTCTTTAGTATATTCCATGATCCCCCGGTGGTTCTCCACATACAGTTGCATGTCCCCCAGCAGAGTAATGCGCGGCATATTCATCAGCAGGTCTTTGGGGAGTTCAAGATAATTGGCCAGATATTCCATTCGCTTCTTTCTCTCTCCAGGCAAAGAAATCCCACCTTTCTCCTCGTTTACCATCATATGCACCCCGCGGGTGAAAGAGAACAGCAGGTTTACCGGCTGTCCGCGAGCAGGCCATTCTGTTTCCAATCACCGCAAGGGAGGATTACCGCTTTCCGGCTCCGCCCAAAGTTCTCGCCGAGATCAAAAGCCATCCAACCTACGACGATTACGTCGCCGCGAAGCTCAGAGAAGCCGACATGACGGCCGCGGAAGACCCGACCGACTACTCCATAGACGAAATGAGGGCGCACATCAGGTTATAATTCTGTTTCCTCTTTGCCGTTTAGCTTTAGATAATTTTCAAAAAAACTGCTTAAAAAGATCACGCACGCCAGGCCCGAATAGGGTCTGGCGTGCGTGTGATTAATGAGAGGGTAAAGCCTACAGGCTTTCTGCTTTTCTTTTCCTGCAGTAGAGATACCCGCAGGCGCATAAGGCCATCAGCAGGAAGGAAGCTATCGTCGGCACGTTGCTGTGATCCCCTGTTGCCGAACCTGCATCTGTCTGATCTGTTTTCGGCTGTTTTCCATCAGCCGAAGGCTTGCCATTCTCATCTCCCGGGGGGGTGGTCGGCTGAGGCTCCGCCTGGATCAATTCCCCTATAACAGCGTACTTGCTCAGGGATTTGATTTCAAAGCTCACCTTATTGCCCTCGATCTTTGTCGGCTCGATGTACTCGTATTCTCCGTTAGCCAGTTGGTGGATGATCTTGATCTCTTTGTACTTAGCTAAATCAGGTACGGTTATGGTGAGCAGCGCGGTCTTGCCGTCGAGCTTGTACTCCACAAGGCCGTTCTCAGTGAGCTCTTGCAGTGTGATATCGTACATGCCCAGGATGCTTCTGCCGGCGCCCAGCTTGTTCTCCGCCTCTTTATGCATGGCTTCGTAATCTGCTCCTCCGCTGATCGGCGCCGCGGTGAGGACGATGTACCAGGGGAGGCCGCTGATCTGCACGCCGTTGGAGGAGTGATTGATCTTAGCCGCTTCTTCCCGCAGTGAGAGAAGCTTCTCTTGCAGTTTTTGAGCAAGCTCTGCCTTTTCTTGATCGGAGAGCTTGTCGTAGGCTGCGCTCGCTTTGAGCAAAGCGAGCAGATCGCTTTCTGATCCGCTGATCGCCGCGGGCAGCTCCTCAATCAGTTTCTCCGCATCTTGAACAGGTTTCAGCAGCTGTGCCAGCGCCGCCTCCGCCGCGGTGAGTGTCTGGTAGTTGGTGACCAGATTGGCCAGAGCAGTGGGCAGGGCGTTATAAGCCTCCCGCGCCTCGTCGATCAGCGCCTTGCTCTCCAGTGTCACCGTCCCGATCGCCGCTATTTTATCCTCAACAGCCTTGATTTCTTTCAGATCGGCCAGTTTTGCCTCCGCGTCTTTCAGCTGATCAAGCTTGGTCACCAGGTTCTTCTGTGGATCGCTCAGGGCGTTGTAGGCTGCTCTGGCTTCCTCGATCTTCGCTTCGTCGGCCAGGGTGACGGGGTCGCTGATCTTGGCGATCAGGTCGTCCACTTTCTTCGCCTCTTCGATATCTCCCGGAAGGGGAACGGTAACCGTGCCGCTGATCTGTAAGCTGTCGCTAGCCAGGGCTTCGCCCTCTCCCTTGGAGAGATATACCGTGAAGGTAAAGCCGCCCTCTGTGCCGCCGGGGTTAGCTTCCGTAGCGGCGGCTGCGGGTGTAAAGCTGTTCATGACAACGTCCGCGGCGACTCCGTTCAGGTCGAGTTTGGCGATCTCGGCTTCGATCCAGGCCTTGACCGCGGCTTCGGTGTTCGCGGTTGCCATAGACAGGGTGTAACTCAGGCTCTCGATAGCGCTCTTCGCCTCTCCCACGTCTGCTTCATTGGAGGCGAGGGTTTCGTCCGCGGCTTCCAGCCACTTGCTCCAGTAAGTACCGTCACCCAAGGCCGGGAAATCTTCTCCGCCTAGCTTGTCCCAGTCGTGGACCTCGTAGGCGTAGTCGTTGACATAGTGGAAGATGATTTCGTCTCCCTGTGATAACCGTTGATTGGAAACGCCGAAGAGGGCGTGGTCTCCGTTGAGGGTGTACATCCAGCCGGAGCGGCTGCCGTTGGTGAACTCGCTCAGCTCATAGCCACCGTATTCCTCCGGTGCGCTAATGGTTGAAATATAGTCGCCCCCCGGATTTTTCCAGGTAAGACCAGCCCCGGTCAGCGCCATTTCGAACAGGTCGCGGACCGTGGAGCCAGCGGGCAGGGTGTAGCTTTTGGTGGCGATCCAGGTGACGTACTCCGCTCCCTTGTAATCGCCGTTGCCCAGGTCGATGGTGTCCCCATCCTCTAATTCTGCCAGTGTGCTGCCGATCAGGCGGAAGCTGGCGGTTAGCATAGACGGCTCTCCCGGATCGAGGTTATACTGCCACCTGGCCGTGAGCGTCAGCTCACGCGGCAGACCCTCTGTATAGCCGGCGTACTGATTCCCCGCGGAATCAAACCAGCCGAGGAAGGTGTGCTTTTCCCGAACCGGGATCGGAAATGTCTTATCCGCATCCGGCATTTCCGGCATGTACGTGCGGACTTTATCGCCAGCGATAACGCCGCTGCCAGGGTTAAACGTGACTGTCGTGTACATGTCCTCGCCCGGCTCGCCCTCCACGAGGTTGAAGTACCCTATCCACGGTTCTTTTTCTCCATCCTGGACGATGATCCGCAGCATTTCATGAGACGGTGTTTTGGCAAACGTGGCGGAGGCGCCGCGCATACTGTTGATGTACACGTTTGCGCCCTGCGGGGCTCCGACGTTGACGACGAAGGCGCCGCTGACGGGGACATTGTCTGTCACGCCGCCGTGCTCCGCCGACGGTACTGCAACCGATGCCCCGTCAACCGTAATTGACGTCGGGGCGTCGGTCACGCCGACGTTCTCCGCGTTTGCCGCCGCGGTGCGCGCCATATGGACTTCCGTGGATTTTTCGCCGATCGCCCCGTTGTAGATCAGCGTCGCGGTCTGAACTTTGACGTAGCGGAACTCCTTGCCTGAAACGTCCACAGGCAGACCGTCCGCGTCCACCGCCCATTTGAGATCGAAGCCGTCGGTCCTGTCGAGCTTGCCCTGCGCCGTGAGCCCCGCGTAGGGGTTCGCGGCGGCGTTGGAGTCGCCCGGCATACCGACGTCGGCGTAGCCGAAGTCCGGGAAGGGGGGCACTGTATTGCCGTACTCGTTCGTCCCCTCGGCAGGCTTTAAGTACAAGCCGGAGAGTGTTATGGAGCTTTCCGCGGCCTCCGTCCAATCGTGATGCGGGTAAAAACCCTTTTCAGGGTAGAGGTAGCCTATGCCGCCCGAGAGATCCGGGTTGCTCCCGCCCTTGTTATCCGTCCACGCCGCGCCGCCGCCGGAGTCTTTCGTGTAGGTCACGGCGTAATCCCACACGGCGCAATCGTTGTAATGCAGCGAACCCGCCAGCGTGTACCAGGTCTCCCCGTCCTCCGACACGAGGACGCTGCCCGGCTCCGCGAAGCCCTCGCCGCCGTCAACCGAGTTGCCGTACACGATGAAGTCCACGCCGTATGGATTCCTCGGGTCGTCCGTTATCGGCTCGTCATACTCCCACACAATGTAGCCGCCAAAGTTGCCGAGGCTCACCGGGCTCAGAGTCATCTTGCTGCTGACGTTTGACAGCGTGTTCACACCGCGCAGGGTGGATGTCGCGGCAATGCCGTACGGCCCAAGGCCCCTTCCGTTAGTATACTGCGAGGCGATGCACAGATAGTCCGCGACCGCGGACGGCATCCCGCTGAAGTTCTGCGTGTAGCAGGTAAAGGCGTAGTTCTCCTTGTCGCCCGTACCGCTCGTGACTTCGACGCTGGACGCAACTCCATCCACCGACGCCGGAAGCAACAACTTGCACACGCCGCCCGTAACTGTCTGCGGATAACCCGCGGCGCCGTCATAGACCTTTACGGAAGCGCCGTCCGGTACGTTGATCGTTATCTCCGTTTGCGTCTCGCCGTAATTTACGATCCAGTCGTAAGCGAGGGTCTTGCGCGAGAACTTGTTCTTTATTAAGGGATACTTGATGTCCTCCATCATCTGCCCGTTGGCGATCTGCGCGGACTCGATGATTTGCGGCGCTTCCTCCGGCTCTTCTTCGTCATAGCCTTCCTCGACGAAGTAAACCCGGTAGAGTCTCTCTGTGTCTGGATCACCACTGCCCAGGTGCTGAAGCGGTCCCGCGCAGGTCACGATATCATAATACCCGCGCGCCTGCAGTTCGTCGCTCCATTTCGTTTGGGAGGTGATCTCAATGCGGGCGTCCTCGTCCCTCTGGGTAGCGTCGAAAACCGTCATCCACTGACCGAAGACTGGGTCGATACAAATGCTGGTTTCCGGGTTGTAGTCGGCGGGACCGTCGTTCGTGCCTTCACGGTAGCCGTTGTATGTCGGCTCCATCTTTTGGATCATCGTTGTCTCATCGTACGTTTCCAGAGTGTTGTCCCACGTGACGGCAAAGTCGACTCCGCCGGCAAAGCTCTCAAAGTACCCCTTCGGCAAAATGACGTAGATCCATTTCGTGTAATCTTTCGTGTAATCGGTGTAATCGGGGGAGTCCTCCGGGTCAACGAACTTGTACTCCACATTAAGAAACATGTCTATCGGCACTATCGAGAACGGAACCGGCGGGACGTAAAGCTCAAACCCCAAATAAGCGTCTTCCAGCGGTTGAAGCTTTGCGTCAACCTCGGCTTGGTTCTCCGCTTTGTTGTATTCCTCGTTCGGTACCGCGGAGGCGTCACACAGGTCGGGGTCGTCCGCCTCTATGCCGTCGAACAGCCGGGCGATAGCCGCCCGCGCCTCGCTGAGCGCGGCGCGGTAGGCGTTGGCGCTCTCTTCCGTGTAGTCGCCGAGGTACCGTTTATATGTACCCGGCCTAATACCGCTCGGCTGATTGCGCTCCTCGGAGATGAACTGCTCGTACCATTGGGTGACGTCTTCGTACAGCGCCGTGGCGTTGACTTGCGTCACGGGGATCAGGTCGTCTACGGCGGCGCTGAGCGCGGCGGCGGCCTCGTCAATTTTCGTCTGGTCGTTGCTGTTCTCGTTCACCGTCTTCGCGGTTTCAAGCACGGCCTGGAAGTCGTCCCAAAAGCTTCCTCTTAAGTCCCCATGCGATTGCCCACTCCGAACGCCTATATACTTTTTGCCGTTGTAGCGGTCCTTTTCATGATAGTACAGAGTGTCGGTTTCCGGATCCGGCGCGCTGGCAATGGCGGTCGCCAAAGCTGTTTTATCAACAAAAACAGGCGCAGCTTCAGGCCATTCGATGATCAGAAAGCCGAAAACTTCACTAACTTTTCCTCTCTTGTTTTGGACCCAGAAAAAGCCGATATGTTCCATATTATCGTCCAATTTGGAGTTAATCTCGCTTGTAAAAGAAAGGCTAACTGTCGTGTAATAATCCAATCCCGTATTATACGTTTCCGATGGTTTTTCTATAGTATCAATAACGGTTCCACTAGCAGCCTCGCCCACTACAGGCACTACATCGGTCACATATTTATTACCTTCTATTGCTATAGCATTGTACTGACTTGTGTCAAGAACTACGTTATAAACGTTGTATTCTTTGCCTTCATAAGTAAAGGTTCCCAAGCTGGCAGCATCATCAACACCCTCAATCGTGCATATACTCGATGCAAAAGCCGTTATGGGGAACAACCCTGTCATTATCACAAATACGAGAACAGTTGAGAGGAGAGAGCGCCATAAAGGACGACCTCTCCTGTTATTTGATTTTATCTTTTTCATCTATTTTCCCTTTCTTAATTTTGGTTTCAAAGATAGCCAATATACTCCGCGTTAGCGTCTAATTAGGAGTTAATCTCGCTTGTAAAAAAAAGAGCTGACTGTTGTGTAATAGTATACAATCCTGTATTATACGCTCTGATTGTATTCCTACGCTTTAATAATAATTCCGCTATATTAGCTTCACCTACTACAAGCACACCCGCGGCCACATAATCTGGTGGCATCATCAACGCTATCCACCGTGTATAATTCGAGAAATAATTGACAGAAGAGAGCGCCATAAAGGGCGTTCTCTCCTGTTTTTGAATCTATCTTTTTATCATGTGCATTTAATGACGGTCACATAGGGTGATTCCGTACCACTCTGTGTAATAATTTGAACAATATCTCCTGAAGATAGGGAGAGCGAATAACCGGTAGACGCATCGACGCTGCTTCCATTTACAAATACATAATCTTCATCAGAATAGATGACATAGGAGCCCGCAGCCACTGTCACGCTTCCCATATTGGTGGTTTCAGTCTCAACGGTTTCTGCTGCATTCCAAATCTCCAGATCGCTTGTCGCCGCTCCGTCGCCCGTGGCGGCCTGAGCCCTGTAGAGCCCAAGAACCTCGGAGGATATGCCGCCGCTTGTACTATCAATGGACATTATCGAGCTGTACAGGCGGACAAAGCGCACCGAATCGAGCGCAACCGGCTCGCCGCTGGGATCAACAGCCCAGGAAAGGTCATACCCGTCGCCGCCTATTTTGCTGCTGCTGTACGGTACGTAGGGGTTGACAGCCGTGCCGTAGTTGCTGCCGTTCGGTGTCACGTCGAAATAGCCGAACTGGAAGTTGGCGGGATCGTTGAAACCGTACGGGTTCAGGCCGGTGATGTTTTTGTAGGTGATAATCTCATAAGGACCGGCATCACGATCCACAACCACGTACGGCGCGCCGCCCGTGGTATTGACATATCCGTCAATATCGTAGACGAGGTCATAGCCTTTGGAACTATCCGGCCACCAGCGAAGCGAGGAATTCACGAAATGCCAAGTCGCGGCAGAAACATTCCCCGCATAATTCCAGGAATACCATATGCCCGTGGCATCGAATTTGGCGTCCGTCGCCGAGACTTTAATGTATGAAATCTGCGGAATGTGCTGAACGCCGTAAGTGTCGCCGGCGGGATTGTAGTAACGCGAACCCGCCAGCTCGTACCAGTCCGTGCCGTTACTCGAAACCGCGACGCTTCCGGCCTCCGGGTTGTTGCCGGTGCTGTTATTGCCATAGACGATGAAATCAACGCCATACGGATTATTCGGGTCGTTGGCGATTGGAGTTGCTGCGCCCATATCGAATTGAATATAGCCGCCGAATAAGCCGAGCGACACGCCGTAGGGGGCGGCAATGCCGCTTACGAATTTGTAGGTCGTCCCCGTGGTAAGCGTTCCGTCAGAATAAATGCTCCCCCAACCCGCGCCGTTCGCGTACGGTCCAATGGGAAGAAAACCGCTGATCGCGCTGGGATTAGCAGCAGCCGGCGCGCTCGCCCCGGCGCCCGCGGACACCAGCAGCATCGTCAGCGCAAGGACGATACCGACTAACTTTTTGCGTGTTTTTAACATTTGAAGCCCTCCTTATTTGCGATTTTATGTTATGCGCGGGGGCGCGGAATACGCCCCCGCGCTTTAATTTAAGCAATTAAACGGTAAACTCAATATAGCCGCTGGTCCTTGCCGGGATGATCGTCCCGGAGAAAAACTGCGGCCGCAGGGTAAGCGAGTGCCGCCCCGCGGCCAGGGAAAGACCGGAAATGGATATATACCCGCTGCTGTTGGTGGTATACTGGCTGGCCGGGCCTCCGTCGATTCGTACAGAGACCTGCGTGTTCGCCAGCGGCACAAAATTGAGTACCGTCCACCAGAAGTTATTGCTTACATCGTAATAGGCGACGGATGTTTTTATCTGCGCGGTCAGCGTACCGGAGCTGTAGCTTGCGTTTTCAAAGCGCGCATACTGCGTCGCCGTGCTCGCTTGCTCCGCGTCGGCGAAATAGAGGTCTACCGTTTCGCCCCTTTGTACGTACGCCTGATTTATAGCCGCGCCCACCGGGCCTTGGGTAATGGGATCCCATCCGGTCGGATAATCCGCGGGATTCAACATGGGGAACATGTCGTCTATGCGGAACATCCACCCGTTGTAGTAACTGTAACCGTAGTCCGGGGCGAAATTATATGTAGTGCCGCCGACGTCGGTTATCGAAACGCTTTCCATATAGCTGGAACCCGATGTAATCGGGGCGCCGCCGGTAGCCAGGAACGCCAGAGACGGATATTGCTGCGCCGCCGCGACAAGCACGTCTGTGACATGATAGACGGTTGCCGGACTGCTGGAACTGCCCAGCGTAACGGGCAGTGAATTGATGTCAAAATATCCACCTCCACTTCCGGCGCTGGTCAAAGACGTATCAATTGACAGAGCGACGGTAAACTGTCCGCTTTCCTTCGGCGCGCTGGCCAGCGGAACCATCGTATAGCTGGCGGAGGAGCTTGGCGGAAGTCTATACGGCAAGTTCACCGTGTTTTCGCTAATCGGGTCGGTTGTATCCGGCGCCGTTTCGATGATGCCATTGCTGGTCGCCGGATTGTACTGCAGGCTGGACGACATAGCTAAGGCTGGAAATGCAAACAAAAGAGTGAGTATTACGGCGAGCGACGTGGTGAACAGGCCCTTTCGAGTAAATTTGAAAATCATCATATTAACCCCTTTCATTTTTAATTTTTGATGATCGATTTTTGCGCGGGCGCTCGGCTTACCGCCCGCTGCGCCGCGCCCCCGCGCTGCGGGCGCTGTGAAACTTGTTTGGGCATCACTCCTTCTCTCCTTTATTTCACGTAGTGCCATACAGCCGCTCAGCCGCCATGAAAGATTATCCGTAACGATTGGTGAAGAGTTATGAACGTAACGTATTCTGCTAAGCGCAATCCGGTTATTGGCCTGCTTTGTCGGGCATAGTGCGAAAAATATTGCTTCGGGTCGGCGAATATTGCTGTAAAGGTTGTGCGTACTCTAGAGCTAATAGCGGTGTTGTAACGTGTGTTCAGTGCTTTGTTGAAGGTCTTTGGCGGATGAGGCGGTTATACGCTTTAGAAATAAAACAAATACGGCTGCTCAATCAATAATCCGATCGTCACAGCCGTTTTCCTGTGAAACAACGCTTGTCCCCTTTTACCACAGGGCGGCAAGCAAATTCTTTTTGTAGGTCTTCTGACTTGCGCTTATGGAGAAATCTCCTGCGGCCTGTACTCTGCCTTCCCGGTTTCCCAGTGACCGACTTTCGTCGACGAGCATGGCCTCAGCGCTTACAGCGACGGTTCCGTCCGGGACTCACACCCGGTTCCCTTGTCCACCCCTGCGGACTGGTGATGCGCCGCAGGGTCACAAAAAGATATATTCCAGTTTTTGAAAAAGATCTGATTCACCTCTTTTTCCAAGTTGTTGAAAAGCTGCTCTTTAGCTCGTATGGGAGTTCTTATACTGTCAGATTTTTGGGATTTAGACGTGCATGTGTCTCAAGCGGATATATTTCTTGGCATTTTTAGCGTATGAAGTAGGAGAAAAGTATCTGTTTTTCTGGAACCAATGTTTACTCTATTTGCACTTTATCACAATATATTCCTGGATCGCAACACTCTCTAAACAGTCTCTCTTCGCAAAAGTACCATAAACATTGATTATTCCTTATTTTTCTCTCGTATACATAGGTTTCCTATTAGTTTGAACATTTTCCTGCTATTTGGCTATCCACCCTTCCCAACCTGCGGAAGGGGTTTCTTCACAACCACCTGTGACAATGATATCGTGGTCATCTGTCTTTCCATCCTTTATCGGCAGATATCTCTTAATCGGTTCAAGATCGCCTACACCAATATGAAAGCGCAAAGCCATTCATAATCATAAAGGCTTTGCGCTTTCTGCATGTCTGTTTTTGAAGTAAGCGTCAGGATATAACTCCGTGACTTGTCTCTTCTAGTTTGTCTCTTCTCGCTTTGAAAAATCATAAGCAGCCCTAAACAATACCTTTGTATCACTCGTTTCCTTTTCAAGATCTTCTAAACCGAGCTCTTCTCTGTCCGTTACCACAACCGCGATTTCATCTTCTTCTTCCAGTATAAGAAAATTCGAATAGACTCCTGTCATGACGCTGTTTTCATTCTTACTTTGCCGTGTTTCATCTACTGCAACCCAATAATTCTCTCCGTCACCAATAACATCTGTAATGCGAGGAGAATCCCCGTGCTGTTTATCGTATTCGAAGATTCGCAACGATCTCAGCCGGGTTCGTGTAAATGTGAAAACATCTTTTCCATCATGTATGACTCTCCCATCCACAATCACAATAGTAGGATCAAATCGTTCCGGAGAAGGAGGATAATTCTCAGGAAAATCTACTGTCGCGGGCCAGGACGTACTGGTTGCCGGTTCTAAAACCTGTGTGATTTCTCCCCGGAAATAAAGAGTCCACCTTTCCTGTATTTCTCCCCGCCATTGAAATTCAATTCGATCACCGAAAGAAGCGTCTAAATTTTTATGCCTCCCTTCAATAGTTACCAGCCCGGTTGGACTCATGATGATATCATATGGGCCTCGACCTAGTTTTGCTTCTACGCGGTGTATTTTTTTTCTTCTTATGCCCATTGCCAAAATATTTCCATCTTCAAGTTGAGTAATATAAATCACTTCTTCTTTCCCTCGCGGAAATTCACTATAAAAAAAACCGACCGCCAAGACCAAAGCGAATACGCTGCCGGTAAGGATAAGAAGTGTCTTTACTTTTTTAGTGGTTCCTTTTTTATTCATAAAATTTGCATTCCTTTTCCTCGTCGTATAGATTGTACATCTAACTACTGAACAGGATCACTTGCCGAATCGAAAGTCCATTTTGTCAAATCGTAAGCACTGACATCAACCCATTTATAACCATCCTTCACCCCTAATTTACGTATAGGATCGTGTTCTTCAGCGAAAATTGAATAAGGAGCTCCGATTGGAAACGTTGCATAGCTTCGTTGAGCAAGAACCTTGAAACGGCCGTCATGTTTTGAACCCGATCGTGGTAAACCCCATTTTCTAATATCCCAAGAATAACTTTTATTCGCGATTAAATCACTGGCATCTGCCACACCAACACAATAGGAAGCTTCCTGATCATTGTCAAATAATCTTGTATCTAAATAAGCGTTAGGCTGATTGGTAGACCAGGAAACAATGTCTTTTGTTTCGTCAAAAAATGAATGCCCATCGTTATAATTATAGAACACTACTTCCATCTCTAACGCTTCATTAGAATCTAATTGTAAATTATCAAGTGTCTGTTGATCATATGTATATCTTAAACTAACAGAGGAGACACCCCCAAATACCCGATCAGCAAAATCAACCCTTACTGTATTTGGAAACCATTGATGCCCTGCTTCATAACGAGCATTTCCATCTCCACCATGAGGAGCAGACAGACCTGGAAGACATAAAGAGATATTGCCGTTATTCTGATTATACCACCAGATCTCATTGGCTAATCCTAAAAAATGAAAGGATCCATCAATACTGGAATTTACTGCTTGAATACTTGATAATTGATTTAATGGAACGATAGGTCTATTATCCGATAATTCTATAGAATTGATTTTTTTTACATGACGCAATTGTGGAAAAATATTGCTCGACTTTTGATTTGCGTTTGTTTGTTCTATCACTTCATAATAATATACGTTCAAATCATTTTCCGTTATTCGGGGACTTGGCTTCTCTACTATACCTTCGTCAGAATTTAAGCCTTCTAATAGTAAATCGATTTCAGATTTCAATGATTCCAGTGAAAAGGCAAAGTTATCCCAGTATACTCCCATGGTTATTGTTTCGCCTTTCACATCGGCATGAAATACTATCTGCGAAATTTTTTCATCTAATATTTCTAAGTTGTATGCATTATCTGATGATTTATACTTCGTCTCATCAACCAGATACACCCTAGAAAGCTGGATGTTCTTCTCCTCGCCAGGGGAGCCGTCCGTTTCCGTTGCAGTATCGATAGTTCCGTTGCTTACATTGTTTTTCTGGAAGCTCGACCACGCCGCAAATGCAGATGCAGTGGAGACGAACAGGAAAACAATCGTCATAACAGCTGTTAAAAGCTTTCTTGACTTTTTCATTCTCATGATCCTCCTTACAATTAATTGTTTTGGTGCTTTTTAACACTGGGCGCACCGATCGCTTCCCGCTGCGCCGCGCCCCCGCACCGCGGGCATGTGAGCTTGTTTGGGCATCACTCCTTTTCTCCTGTATTTCACGAGGCGCCATACAGCCGCTCAGCCGTCTTGAATGATTATCCGCAGCGATTAGTTAGTGAAGATCAGAACGTAATGTGTTCTGCTAAGCGCAATCCGGTTATTGACTTGCTTTGTCGGATAAGGTGCATAAAATATTGCTTAGGTTTGGCGAAATCCTGCCGGGAAGATGTTTCGGCGTGTTATTCAATACTCTGCTGAATGTCCTTTGACGGATGAGGCGGTTATTACGCTTTTGAAATAAAACAAATACGGCTGCCACAATCAATGAATCTGATCGTCACAGCCGTTTTCCTGTGAAACAACGCTTGTCCCCTTTCACCATAAGGCGGGCAAGCAAATTCTTTTTGTAGGTCTTCTGACTTGCGCTTCGGCAGATATTACTTCTGCCAATCAAAACTCTGCCTTTCCGGTTTCCCAGTGACCGACTTTCGTCGACGAGTCTGATTATCGGCGCTTACAGCGGCGGTGCCGTCCGGGACTTGCACCCGGTTCCCTTGTTTACCCCTGCGGACCTGTTTGTGCGCCGCAGGGTCACAAAAAGATGTATTCAGTTTTTGAAAAAGATCTGATTCACCTCTTCTTCCAAGTTGTTGAAAAGCTGCTCTTTAGTTCGTATGGGAGTTCTTATACTGTCGGATTTTTGGGATTTAGACGTGCATGTGTCTCAAGCGGATATGTTTGTTGGTATTTTTGAGTGTTTGAAGTGGGAAAAAAACTCTTCAATTGCAGTTTATCACAATAAATTCCTGGATCGCAACACTCTCTACAAAGTCTCTTTCTGTAAAAATTCCAGTAAATATTGGTTGTTCCTTGTTTTTCTCATGCATGAATAGATTTCCTATTGTTTTGCGTATTTTCCTGCTATTTGGCTATCCATCCTTCCCGGCCTGCGGAAGGGGTTTTTCTTCGTAATCGCCTATAACAATGATGTCGTGTTCGTCTGTCTCTCTATCCTTTATGGCACGTATTTCTTAATCGGTTCAAGATCTCCTGCCAAGGGATGTTCCGTATAGGGCATTTTCCTAAACCTCAAGGGGTGAGGTATCTGGCATATGAGCCTTCGGATGGGCTTTTAAAAAAACTTTGTCAACTTAGTGGAATTAAAAAAAGCGCCGCCCATTGAAGGGAGACGCTCGTTTGATTGGCCGCTTGCCGTTTAATTCCTACAAGTTGCTTTCCTCTTTTCCTCTCCTGCGGTAGAGATAGCCGCAGCCGCATAAGGCGAGCAGCAGGAAGGAAGCTATGGTCGGCATGGAGCTGTGATCCCCTGTTGCTGAACCCATCCTTGTCTGATCTGTCTTTATCTGTTTGCCGTCAGTCGCAGGCTTGCCCTGCTCATCTTCCGGTGAGGGGGTCGGCTTGTCCGCTGCCTGCATCTCGGCCAGCTTTGCTTCCGCGGCCTCCAGTTGTTCGAGCTTGGTCACCAGCTTCTTCTGCTCTTCGGTCAAGGCGTTGTAGGCCGCTCTGGCTTTTTCGATCGCTTCCTTGTCCGCCAGGATGACGGGGTCGCTGATCTTGGCGATCAGGTCGTCCACCTTCTTAGCCTCAGCGGCGTCTTCATTTTCGGATTCTACCACGCCGACTGTGAAGTAGGAGAGGTGGTCGGTCGTAAAGGTGGCTAAACCGGTAGTTGTGTCGTAGCTGCAGGTGATCTCTTCTAGCTCGCCGGCATCGTTCAGATACCAGGCTTTAACATCATCTGCTGTCTCTCCATCCTTTAAGGTATAGGGTAGGGAGATGGTGATACTGCCTCCGTTAAAGGTACTGATCTGCTTGTCTCCGCACATGATGGTGATGTCAAAGACGGGTTTGTCGCCTACGGCTTTCTTCTGCTCCGTAGTTAGTGTCTTTTCTTTATCCACGCTCTCCAGGCTCACCGTGATGCTGTCTCCCTCTGCCTGTTCAGCGATGGAGGTGAGGACATCGTGGGGTATCGTCATCTTGCCCACATGGGTCTCCACTACTAGGCCGGCCTCGGTTTCAGTGGCCATAGATGAGAGGGATGTTTTGGGCAGTTCCACGCTTACTTTATCAGCTTCGCCTGTGATCTGCGGCTTGACGATGATATCGCCGCCGTCTTCTTTAACCGCTTCTATGGCGCCATCCATATCGGCTTCCGTTAATTTCACCACGGCTGTACCTTCCTTGGCCTCCACTTCGGGGGTGAGGATCGGTTTTTCCGGATCCGGCTCGTCTTCACCTGGGTTTACGTCCGCGGCTTCCAGCCACTTGCTCCAGAAAGATGGGTCGCCGAGAGAGCCGTCGAACCAGTCCTCCGCCTCGTAGCGGTAATCATTGATGTAGTGCCAAACCACTTCGTCACCGTCGCTGAGCCTAAAGCTGTTCAGTCCGAACGCTGGGTGCGTTCCGTTGACCGTGTACATCCATCCGCTGTAATAACCGTTGGTGAACTCCTTCAACTCGTACCCGCCCACGGCGGAGGGTGCGGTGATGGAGGAGATGTAGTTTTTATCCAGCCCCTTGTAGCTTAACCCGGCCTCGTCCAGCGCCGTCTTAAAGAGGTCGCCTACCGTGGAACTCTCGTCCAGCCGATAGTTCCCGGTCTTGATCCAGGTCACATATTCCGCGCCGTTAAAGCCCGCTAAGCCTGCGCTCAGATCCACATCCTCCGCCTCGGTGGAGCCGATGAGCCGGAAAGACACTTTGATTTTTCCGTCGTCACCGGGCTCGCCGGGGCTGCCGGAGGGCTTCTCGCTGACCTTCACGGTGTAGTAAGCGACCCCGCCGGTACGGCTGGTCAGGGTCACATCCACGTCGCCGCTAAAGTCCTTGGTCTCCAGCCCGGTCACCGTAGCGTAGTCCTTGTCCAGGCAGGTAGTGTAGCCGGCCGCCAAATTGGTCAGTCCGGTTCCCTCCGGCGCCACTACATTTACAACAAACGGGTCGCCCTCGCTGCCCGTGCCCGTCATCTCGCGCTTGCTCTGGCCGCTCACCAGGTAATAGGTGGTCCGGGCGCTGCCGGCGGACCAGTCGGTCTCCTTCTCCATGGTCACCGTGGCGCCGCCCAGGGTCAGGCTGGTCAAAATGGGCAAGCCGGTGGTGGCGGCGCCAATGTCCGCACCCATGTCGTTAGACCAGTGGACCTCCAACTCGTCGCCCTCCCGGACGGTGATGGCGCCCAGGCCCAGGTTGTCAAATTGGTCGCCGTTGTGGGCCACCATCCAGCCGTTGGAAAGCCCGTTCACGCTGACCAGGTAGGGCCCATAGCTCGTGTCCTTGATCTCATAGGCCAAATCCCCTGCGGTAAACGCCTCGGCCAGCGCCTCCGCGGCGGTAGCTCCCATGGCGCACTGGACATCGGCAAGCTCCAGCACGGTTCCCGTCGCCGAAGCTCCGGTGATTCCGGCGTTTTTAGCGGCGAAGTCGTACACCTTCACGCTGAAGGCAACCTTTTCGCCCAGAGCGCCCAGCAGCCGCTCCAGCTTAACCAGATCGGCTCGGTCTGTCTGAGTCAGCGCCGCCTCCGGGATGCACTTCAGGGCGTTGTAGTAGTTTTTTACGCCGGTTTTGTCCGCCTCTTGCACCGTCTCCGGGGTCAGGGTCAAAACCGCCGGGTCCAACTTCGTACCAAAGGAGGAGTCATCCTCCGCTTGGTAATAGCTATCGGTAAACGTATAGATGTAATTGCTGCCGTCGGGGGCATATCTCGTTCCGCCCAGCACTACGCCCTGGGTGGTGTAGAGAGCGGAGGCCTCAAACGCCTCCCCGGACTTGGGGCTGATCCAGCCGATGACGCCGCCCACACTGGGCGTGCCGGCTCCGGTTTCCCATTGGGCGCTCACCGCTCCCTGATTGTAGGCGCTTTTGAAACTCTTGGCCGACTTGTTGGCATATAGTTCCAGGGAACCCGCGACGCCGCCGACTCTCATTCCCTGATACCAGGAGTCGGCGGTACCTTCTCCCTCGTAGACGGCGCTCACAGCCCCGGTATTCCACATGTTCTTCAGAACGGTGGGGGTGTCCGTATCGTCCCCGGAGGTGGACGTTTTGCTGTAAGATGCAAGCCCCGCGATTCCGCCCGCGTTGATGTCGCGTATCCTATCATTAGACACGCGTACGTTTACATTCCCGTGATTGGCCACGTTTGCAAGCTCGGTCCCCAGCCCCATCTTCCCTGTGACGCCTCCGGCATCCACGCTCGCCGCAGCGCCGCCGTTTGAATTGATTTCGATATTACCGTAATTGACACAGTCTGCGATCTGATTGAATCCAACGTTTTTAATTGCGCTGGAGTTATCCTCTCCAACGGAGTGTGCCGCGATACCGCCGGCAGTGATGCCATAACTGCCGTTTCCATCGGCGTAGCAGTTCACCGTAATGTCTACGTTGCTCACGCAATTCGTGACCACGCCGCTTCTGCCCGGGTTGCCGATCACGTCGTTCGTATTCACCCACATCATCGTCCCCACGATGCCGCCCACGCTGGTCGGACCGGTCAATATATCATCTGAAATGCTTAACGTCACGTCAATGGTCCCGTTCACCGTCACGTTTTTCACCATGGCGTTTTGGGTCACGCCGTCTTTGGTTCCGCGTCCGCTGACTCCGGCGAAGAGGCCGCCGATTACTTGGCCGCCAGTGGCGGAGCAATTGATGTAAAGATTGTCGATTTTATGCCCCGCTCCGTCAAAAGTTCCGTAAAGGCGGGCCCCGGTAATAAAGGGGTATCCGGCCAGCTCAATGTCGGCGGTCAGCCTGGCGTTCACCGTCCGGTCATTGCTGCCATCGGACAAATAATTTATATACCACGCCAACTCTGCGCCCGTCCCGATGAGGTAAGTCCCCTCCCCGTCCTTCTGAGGCTCAGTCTGGGTAGTTCCATCCCAGGGCGCACTCCCCAGCCCGGTCAGGGGGATCTGGAAGAGGTTCTCCCCATCGGCGGTGACGGTAACGCTGCCCTGGTAGTAGAGATAGCCCCTTGCCTGGAGGGCAAAGGTATAGGTTCCCGCCAACGCCCGGAAAGCCCCTCCTGTCGGGTGGACCGCATTCCCGTCCGCGTCTTTCAGATCCACAATGGTGAAGTCCTCAATAGGCGTATCGCCGTCCATGGGCCGGATGAGGCAGGAGGGCATATCCTTGTCGTACTCCACCTTCAGCGTGATGGAGGGCAGCGCACCCATAAAGGTGCGGTGCTGCGGGGCCGAGAAGTTCGGGTTTACCCCCACGCTGTAATCCAGGGCGCGGTGTGTTCCCAGCGGGGAACCATAGCCGCCCTGGCGCAGGCAGCCCGTCAGCTCCAGAGTGTCGCTGGCGATATAGAGCGGGACGGTCACGCTCACCATCTGGAAAGCGGATTTAGACGGGAAGTCATACACGCCGTAAAGCCCGCCGCCGCCATTGAACTGGTCTCCCTTTTGGCTTGTCAGGTTGACGCCGGTATTGAAGTTATAGATGCCGGCCAGCTTGCCCGCCGGGTCAAAAAGCCCGCTGTATTGAATTGTGATGCGATCCCCCGGCTTCAGCACTGTATCCGCTGTTACCGGCTCGTCCGTCTTGTAGCGGTACATGGTGTAGGTCAGGGGCTTGGCCGTGACGACCTGGTAAGTGGAGACGTCCCCTTTGGTCACTTTTACAATGTGCCTGCCCGCGGTGAGCCCTGATACCGTCACCGCTCCGGTTTTGCCGTCCACCGCCACGTCCGTGTCCTCAAAACCGCCGGAGTAGGTCATTTTGTCTTCCGTCAGGGTGGGGTGGAGTACCGAGACCGTGCAGCCGCTTTCAGGAGTAAAGGTATAGCTTGCCCCGCCGGTACCGTCCACATAGTAGAGCACGTCCAGCTCCCCGTCCAGCGCGTCCCCCACGGCCTTTTCCACCTTGGTGTCGTTCCGCCCCTCATTGATGGTCATGTTGGCGGCAATGGAGCTGCCGTCGCTTCCGACGCTGAC
>DHAA01000067.1:0-646 GCA_002397275.1 Thermacetogenium sp. UBA4966
AGCAAGATGGCCAGCTTTAAATTTAAATGGTTTAAATTATAGTGTTTCCAGGCGCCAACCAAAGCGGTAGGGATGATTACCGCCAGAGAGGTACCGACGGCCTGCTGGATGGGAACCTTAAAAAAATAGATCATCATGGGGATCAGGATCACTCCCCCGCCGATACCGAGCAGGGCGCTGAGCCATCCGGCGGCAAAACCCGCGGCTATTTGTAAAATTTGCATCTCTATCAACTCTCTTTCTATATTTTTATGAATAGGATTACCTAAAAATTGTTGCCGTAAAGGACTTTTTACCGGTTGTCTCGGGGTGATTGCCTTGCGCCGCATAAAAATAGTATTAATAGCAGCCGTGGTTCTCTTTCTTTCCCTGCAGTTTGCTCAGCTGGCGGAAAAACGCTATCAGGATAATGGGGAATACCCTCCAACCTGGGTGCAATTGCTTTCCAATGCCCGCAAAGGGAACTTCGGTGTCGGTAATTTCAGCGGTACGCCAAACAACCTTGATCTATCGGTACTCGAACCCGGCGACATTATCCTGGGAGGCAACCCCGGAGCTTCTTACGGCCATTATAGTCATGCCGGCATGTATGTGGGCAATAATCAAGTAGTGACGATGTACACAACCACCGGCGTTTACCTGGAAC
>DHAA01000067.1:950-1243 GCA_002397275.1 Thermacetogenium sp. UBA4966
CCCTTCTTCATCCTTACTTCGAAAGCAGAGGATGGTCTCTGGTACTGTTCCAAACTGATTTGGTTCGCCTATTGGAAACAGGGGCTTGATCTTGATCCCTTTAATTCTTACTGGGTTATCCCGGATGCCTTCGTACATAGCCCGCATATCCAAGTTATAACAAAAGCAGAGGTGCGTGATCAATGAGGCGAGGATCATCAGGGTTTTTTGGTATAGCCGGCAATCTGTTCCTCATCCATCTTCTCTTTATCATCATCACGCTAATCACGCTCCAACTAAGGCGCTTTTCTGTG
>DHAA01000067.1:1574-1849 GCA_002397275.1 Thermacetogenium sp. UBA4966
CTATGGCCCTCTGACCTTGCTGTTTTTGAGTTTATTGCCCAGATCTGGCAGACCCCTCTCTATCCTCTCTATCCGCTCCTGCCGCGCGCAGCTTATGGCGATGTTCCTTTATATTTTCTGATCACGATCAACGCCTCTTTCGTACTGCCTCTTATCCCGGCGGCAGGCTCTTCTTTGTCCCGCTTAGCCAAAACGATTGAAACGCGCTGCTCTAACCGCTAAATATTCTTCTATTTCATGATCATATTTTTCCCGCTGGACAGGATTAAACTCCA
>DHAA01000067.1:2122-3334 GCA_002397275.1 Thermacetogenium sp. UBA4966
AAACGGATCACGTTGGGGTTGTTCAGTGTATAGGCGGTGATGATCTGATACCCGTTCATCAACTCCCCGGCTACTAAAGCGCCCAGATATTCTTCCGCCAATTTGCCGAACTTGCCTTTGGTGATCTTGTTTAAAAAGCCCCCTGAGATTTGGTTGAACTCTATTCCGATCAAGAGCCCCCTGCCGCGCACTTCTTTGATCATGGCAGGATATTTTTCCTGCAGATCACGCAGACCCTGGAGCAGGTAAGCCCCCTTGCCCCGAGCCTGCTCGGCGAGTTCCTCCTTGATCATCAGCTCGATGGCGGCTATTCCCGCCGCGCACGCTCTGGCATTTCCTCCGAAGGTGGAGGTATGCAAGGCGCACTTTTCCATCCCGCCAAAAGCCTCGTCCCAGATCTCCTCCGTAGTGGTGAAGGCAGAGATAGGCGCCACTCCGCCGCCCAGCGATTTCCCCAGGCACATAATGTCCGGCACGGCCGAGTCCCACTGGCAGGCAAATGTCGTACCTGTGCGGGCAAATCCGGTTTGGATCTCGTCGAAAATCAAGAGTGTCTCATACCGGGAACAGAGATCCCTGACCCCGCTTAAATACCCTGGCTCAGGTATGTGTACACCCCCCTCCCCCTGAATCGGTTCGACGATAAAAGCAGCCGCATCTCCCTTCTTGAGTTTTGCTTCCAGAGCGTTCAGATCTCCGAAAGGAACAGCTTCGCACCCTGGTACCAGAGGTTTGAAAGGGTCCTGGTATTTGCTCTTTCCTGTGACCGAAAGGGCGCCGAGCGTCTTCCCGTGGAAAGACCCCTCACAGTGGATGATCCTGGTTTTGCGGGTAGAGGCCCTGGCCAGCTTGAGGGCCCCCTCCACCGCCTCCGCCCCGCTGTTGCCAAAAAACGAGCGGCAGAGTTCACCCGGTGTAATTTGGGCCACATTATAGGCAAGGGCGGCATAAAGCGTGCCTAAAGATGCCTGCAGCAAGTTAGGCAGTTCTTCCGCCTGCCGTACCGAGTCGATAATGTACGGATGGTTGTGACCGAAGTTGAGCGCGCCGTACCCCCCCAGGAAATCCAGGTATTCCTTCCCCTCGTCATCCCAGACCGACACCCCTTCTGCTCTGACAAACTTCTTGTTGAAGTTGATCAGCCCCATCATCGCCGCCAGACCCGGATTGGCATACTGCTTATATAAATCGCTTATTTCTCTGCGTTCCAGC
>DHAA01000067.1:3667-6374 GCA_002397275.1 Thermacetogenium sp. UBA4966
GGCTGTAATACTCCGCCAGCGCCTTGAGCTCATCCTCACTTTCTACCGCATCCGTCTTGTAGTCTACGACAACCCACCCTCCTTCATCCTGAAAAATCAGGTCGATGACCCCGGAAACTATTGTGTCTTTTTCAGCGAACGCCGCAGCGGTGGTCCGTTGGGCGAAGGGGATCTCGACAAACCTCTTTTTGCTCCGCAAGACCCTTTCCCAGAAGGGGGAGCGCAGGATTCCCCGCACATACTCCAGGGCATCCCCTTTTTCCAGCGGCAGCCGTCCCTCTTCGGCCAAAACATTTTCTATAAAAATATCCAGCTTGATCCGGCTGTTTTTGGCGCAGGCTTCCAAGACCCGGTGAATCACCCTGCCCCAGGACATGCCGCGGCCTTCCCCTCCTCTCTTCGGGTAACTCCCGCCGCTTCTCACCAAGGAGGTCACGGCTGCGGCCTGATAGCTGGGAGCATTGAGTTCGCTCGACGCTTTTAAGAATTTACCCCTGGCCTCATCCAAATCACCCGCGACCAGGGATGAACATCTTTTTTCACGACTGATCATACCACCGTTTTCCTGATCATCCAAGACCGGAACATCGGTAAGCCGGTCATTAAAGAGATACCAGGGGCTTAGTTCCGGCTTTTCAGGGTAAACGCTCACCACCAGCAAATTTTTTGCCCTGGTGGCCGCCACATATAACAGCCTTTTTTCTTCGGCATGGAGGTACTCCTCTTCCTCTTTGGAAAATTGCTCCCAACCTGCAGGCTGACCCAAGATCTCACTTGTATATTGCCCCTTTTTTTCAACTAAAAAATAGCCGCGGGGGCTTCCCCCGCACCTGCTGATATGCACGCTGGGAGCAAAGCTGGAATTCTTGGCCGGATTAGCCAGAATAACCACAGGAGATTCCAGACCTTTTGCCTTGTGCAGGTTCATCAGCCTGACGGCGTCACGATCGCCGCCATCGAGATCGATCTCTTCTTCGACCCCGGCGCCCATAAGTTGCTCCAGGTAGGAAAGCAATTCGGTAAAAGCCGTTATCCCGCGCCGCTCAGCCGAGGCCAGCAGCTCCACTGCCTGCACCAGATAACCGGCCTTGGCCTTACCCTGTTCTCCCGCCAGGGCGGATGGGATCAGCCCTGTATCCGAGATAATCTTCATGGCAGCGGCGCTTACCGGCAACTGCTGCAGCCATTGGCGGTAAAGCCTGAGCCGCGCGTAGACCTCGCTGAACAGGAGCGCGGTCCCCTCTTCCAGGCCGGAGGGTATCTGTTCATAGATGTGGAAGCAGCCTCCCGCCTCCTTGAATTCCCAAATTGCCTGATCGCTGATCCCGAACAGCCCGCCCCGCAGCACAGCGGCAAGATGTACGGTGTCCCCCGGGTTAAGAAGCGCCCGCAAAAGGTTGAGCAGGTCTTTCATCTCCCGGCAGCTGGAAAAACCGCCGCCTCCGGTTATCTGCAAGGGAATACCCTTTTCCTCCAGGGCCCCGGCATAGAGCTCCATCGCTTCCTTATAACGGAACAGAACCAGAAAATCTCCCGGCCGCGGGCTTTCCGTGAGACCGGCCTTTTCTTCTTCAGGTGTTCTGTATAATTTTAAACCGCCGTTTAATGAGCGGTAAATAAAAGAGGATATCTTTTGCGCATCTACTTTCTCGATCTCGCTCTTTTTGTTGCGCGCTGCCTTGGGGATGCTGATCAGCCTCACCCCTGAGGCGCGGCGGTCATCGGAGGGGCGCACCGTATTTAACGGAGCGAAGGCCGCCTGATAAGGGGTGGACTGGGCGGGGAAAAGAGGGCGAAAAACGCTGTTGATCCAATCTCCGACCGCTCGCTGCGAGCGAAAGTTGGCGGTCAGTGTCAGTACCCGGCCGCCGCCGGCCTCAAGGAGCCTTTTCACCTCATTATAGATAGCGATATCCGCCCGGCGAAAACGGTAGATGGACTGCTTGGGGTCCCCCACCACAAACAGAGAACCAGGGCGCGGCACAAGGCGGCGCCAGTTTTTCTCAAAAAGGTCTGTGCCGGTCAGATAAAAGATGACCTCCGCCTGGATCGGATCGGTATCCTGGAACTCATCGACCAGGATCTGAGTATATCTTTTCTGGAAGTAAGAACGCGCCTCCGGATTATCTCTCAGCAGAGAAGCCGTCCGCAGCAATAGATCCTCAAAATTGAGTTTTGAGCCCATCTCTTTCAGCTCTGCATAATAAATGAGCGCGGGCTGCACAAAATCCGTTAAAACAGCATAGCGGTATTCCCTCCACTCTTTGAGGGCAGGCTGGAGATAGTGCTCTTTAAATTGCGCGAAGCCGGCCTGCGCATCTTTCGCCGCCTGAGGATCCGGCCACCTCCTCTGAACGACAGAGGCGCTCCGGTCCAGTTCAGAGAGAAGATAAAGCAGGTTTAGCGGATCATTGAGATCGAGTATCCTGCTCAGGCTCCATCCCTTTTTGATCAAATTTTGCAGGCCGTCCCATCCCTGCGGCGGCGCCTGCTCGGGCATCATACTCCGCGCCCAATGCAAAAAGCGATCTAGTTGGCCACGCGCCCGGGAGAAATCTGGGAGAGGCAACTCCTGCCGCACAAATTCCACGTCGGGGTAGGTGAGCAGCGTTTCAAAAAAGTGATAGAGATCCCCGGGGTCACAGCCTATTCTGCCCAGTTTCTCAATTAACTCCGGATTCTTTACCTCTGTCTGCAGGAGGTAATC
>DHAA01000088.1 GCA_002397275.1 Thermacetogenium sp. UBA4966
CATGCTCATCCTCCAGTGTTCTGGGGTCAAAGGCGCGCACCACGGTGATGTTCTTCAGCCTGGTGACGCACAGCGTCCGATCCGCTAACGGCGCGATGTCCCCTATCTTTTCGGTGGGCGCGCAGATAAGCGCCTGCAGCCCGAAGCTTCTCAGCAGCTTGATGCTCTCCTGAATACGCTGGTGATCCATTTTGTTAAAGGCTTCGTCAAAGACGATCAGCCCCAGGGTCTTGCTCTCTCCTCTGCGCGTTCTCTGCCGGAGCCGGTAAACCCGCACAATGGAGGCCAGCACCGAGATATAGAAGGGCGTCTGGGTTTCCCCTCCGGATTTTTTGGCGATGGTTCTGGAGAGCCGCGACTCCCGCCCCGATTCATCTTTGGAAATCAGGTCGAAGTTCAGATATGTCCGGTAATCGGTGAATTTCTCGATATTCCGTTCCAGCTCGGCTCTCTGGTCCGCGCTCAGGTCGCCCTCGCCCACATCTACGATCTGTTTAAAGAGCTCGTCAATGGCGTCTCTGTGCTTGGCCTGAAAGGCCTGGGAAAAAAGGTTGAAACCATCCAGCAGCATGCTGTCGGTGATCATGTCGTAGAACTTCTTGTAGTTGGGATTCGGTTTGATCTCGAAGCGGTAGCTCTCCCTGCCGAAAGCGACGTTTTTGAGGGAGTCGTTGAGCTCCGCGATCTGTTCCCTGACCGTGTCGATATTGTACTTCAGCTTGCTGATAAAGTCCTCCTGGAACTGCTTCTGGGCCATTTCGCGGGCGTCTTTGATTTTGGCTTCATATTCCGCCAGGTGTGTGTCCCGCAGCTCTTTCAACTCATCGTCAAAGTGCATGTTCTCCGGGAGGTTGATGTCATAAGACATTTTGTAATCCCTGTTGTAATCGGAGCGCGCGCTGACCAATTCCCGCCATTTCTTGTCTGTTTGGCTTTTGCTTCTCTCCAGCTGCGCGTAAAAGGAATCCAGAATCTTCTGGGGGGAGCCCCTCTTCTTCAGCTCTTTGCGGAAGCGGGGCGCCCCCGTTTCTCTGATCCACTCCGCGGCATAGCTTTCCTCGATCTTTTGCCTCAGCTTTTCCCGCTCGGCTTCCTCTGAGGGGATCTTATCTTCTGTGATGGTTTTGTTTTCACTCTCTGTGGTGATCTTCCTCGCTTTCAGCCGGTCGCAGCCCTTCACCGCCGCTTTTTTCTCATCTTCTGACTGAGCGATAGCCTGATCCAGCTTTTCCAGATAGCTGAGGTCGATTTTTCCCAGGTTTTCCTGCAGCTGCCGGCGGTTTTGGGCCAAGTCCCGGTAGCTTTTCAGCTGCTGCAGGCTGCCGCTGATGCGCGCCATGGTCTCCTCGGCAAGGGGCTCCAGTTCTTTCAGTTTCGCCCAGACGCTGCATCCGGACTCGATGGCTTTGATTTCCTCGCTGAGCAGGGCCAGCTCTTTTTCCTTGATGGCCAGCTGTTTTTTAAGGGCCTGCTTGCCGATGTAGGGGATCTCCCAGCGTTGGGGGTTGATCTGCCTGGCGGTAAAGTTATGATAGAGCATCCCGCTGGGGGTGACGGCTGTTCTGTGTTGCCGCAGCTCCTCCGCTTCTTCGCATTTGATCACCCGCCCCAGCAGAAAGTCGGCGAAACTTCTGGCGTAGGGATTATCTGTGACCACTTCTTCCGCCAGGCTGCCCGGCGCCGGGCGCGGGTTTGATTCCTGCAGCTTTCCGATATCAACAAGCCCGATGTCATAGAAATGCCGCTCGAATTTCAGCCGGTCATAGATTTTTAAAGCGGAGACAAAGTGCTCCGGCGGCACTAAAATATAGAATTTCTGGGTGTGCAGGTAGCCTTCGATGCAATCCTGCCACTTTTTGTCACGGATCTCGATCAACTCGCAGAAGAGTTCCACCGCAATCTCTTCGTTGTGTTCTTTCTGCAGACCGTCCTTGATTTCCCGGCGCAGCTCCAGCAGCTTAGCTTCATAGGGCTTGATCCCCTTTTTCAGGTTGGCGATCTCCGCGCTCAGTTTCACTTCCCGCTCTTTTCCGGCATCCAGCCGGGTTTTATCGTCATAGTAGAGCCCCTGGATCTCGTTCTGAAAATCCTTCATCTGCGTTCTGATCCCCCGCAGCCGCTCAGCGCTGAGTTCTTGCTCGATCTGCGGGCTGATCAGCCTGTCCGGAGCGATACCGGACAGATAGCTTGTTTCCTCCAGCAGCGGGGTGTAATCAGGCGGCGCTGTAAATTTCGACTTTTCCGGGGAAGCGATCTGCTCGCTATACGTCTGCAGAGCATTTTTCCAGGCCTTGCCTGTCTGTGTCATCAGCTTAGACAGATCATGCCGCGCCCTGTCCAGCTCTTCCTGCCGAGCGGTCAGCTCCAGCAGCTCTTTTTTCAGGCTTTCCATTTTTTTATATAGATCCGAGGCGAATTTCTCTTGTAAAAGTTTATCCCTTTTCTCTTCGAGCTGAAGGATTTTCCTCTCTTCTTGCTCCACCCGGCCGCTGAGCCTGCCGATGGCCTCATCGTTCTGCCGCAGCCTCTCCCGCAGCTCCGCGATTTTATCCTCGGATCCCTGCAGCCGCGCTCTGTCCATCAGATAGCGCTGCTCCTGCAGGCGTTTCCGTTCCGCGGCGAATTCCTGGAATTTTGAGGAAATGACGCTCAGGCGCTCGATCCGTTCCTTGACAAAACCCACCTCCTGCTCCAGCTGCTTATAATGGCGGATATTGTCCTGCATGTCTGAAATTTCGATCCTGCTACTCACGTCGCAGACAAATTCACAGATAAATTTTTCTATATCCATGATCGGGGAGAAGGGGACGGCTTTTTTAAAAAGGCTGAAGAACTTCTCGTTGAGACCGCCCATCTTCCCCCGGAAGGTGTCGCGGTAACTCTTGTTGGTATCGAAAAACTGCCATTTGGCTTTCCCTGTGCTCTGCAAATGGCTCTTCAGCGTCTGAGAATCCATAGGGGTGTCGTCGATGATGAACTGGTGCTCAGGGAGCGGCTGCTCCAGGAGGAAGAACTTATGCGCGGGGTGTTGTCTTCACGGTAAACATCGAAGACAACGCCGAAGCAAAAGGATTTTTTCCTGACGGTATCGAAGAATTCGGCCGCGATGTAGCTGGAAAAGACGCCGTCGCGCAGATAGATGAATCCGGTTTCCCCGTCGTCCGCCACTTCCCCCCGCAGGTAACCCTTCAGGGTGCGCTGGGAGTTGTCGTTGGCCGCTTTGTTAAAGAAGCTTCCGCTGGTGTCCCCCAGAACGAGCAGCTGCAGGGCGTCGATGATCGTGGATTTGCCCGAGGCGTTTTTCCCGGTCAAAAAGTTGATGCCGGAAAAATCGATCAGCTCCCGCTCAATGTAATGCCAGTTAATGAGAAGCAGTTTTTGCAGCAGTTTCATCCTTTATTCCTCTTCCTCCGCTTCTTCTTCCTGAAGATCCTCTTCCATACATTCTTCCATATCCTCTTCCTCGTCACCAATCAGGGGGACACCAACCGTGCAGACGTCCTGCCGTCCAATACGCTTCGTATAGGCTGAGCTAAATGCCAGAAGCCAAACAACAAGGAAGAAAATATACACGCTGTGGCGAAAGAATACTTTTCTTCTGCCAGCCGCACGAACAAGCCGCGGAAAACTCCTTCTTCCATGACCACGTTTATGATATTTCCCATGATGCAGATCAGGATGAAGATAATACCCTCTTGCATACCGCGATTGCTCTGAATCGCATAACTGGTCACATAAAACCGCAGCGAAGGGGCGTTGCCCGCAGATATTTGCATTATTATTTCCGTGCCATAGGCTACGGCAAACACAACAGCGCCCAGTAACAAGCCGAGGCAGATGCCATGTCCGGCCTTAGCGGCGCATAAGCCAATGTCACGCCATCTGTATTGAAGCAGCCGGATAGCCGCGGCAAGCAAGAAAATACCGATCAGCTTATGGATGAATGCTTCGCCAATAATACTTTGGTCTGTCCGGATAAACAAGTATTCAACATCTCTAAAAAGAAAACAGATAAAATAGAACAGTAGAATAAATAGAAGAGGGCGTTGTTTAAGCTTTTGCACGAAGTGTCTCTCCCAAACTCATCGCCGCCTGCAGGCGTTCAAAAAATATTGACTTGGATATGCGGCGCTTAGTTTACTGTTGCAGGCCGCTATTTATTCTTTGCAGGAAATGGATAAATGTTCTGATGCTTCTCTTAAAAGCCTTCCAGACATCCTCAATATTCAGAGCCAAATGAGACATCTTTCTCCATCGCGGTTCTTTGGTATAAGCATGGCGGTAAAGGTGTCTGAATGCTCTGTAGTCGCTTAATATGTCCTTTAGTTCAGCTGAGATAATCGCCGGCCTTATACCGGGCGTTTTGCGTGAACTGACGTAGAGCAATTCCGAATGCCAGTCCCCCGATCGGGGCATACACCCGTCAACCGTTTTAATAGCACGCTCTAGAATGTCCTCAATACCGGTATAAAAATGGTGCAGATAACCGGCCATGGCCATTAGTTTTTCCTCAGGAATCTCGCCTGAAACACCCTTTATTTCTTGACCCAGGAAAGCAATTTTTCGGGTAATAATCTCGATAGAGGGCATTTTATCGTCTAAATCGCCTATCAACCTAAGGTATGCGTTGATTTCTTCATTATTGCTCATATATAACCACACCATTGCTGTATATTTTTTTCTTAAGGGATACCGAAGCTTCTTCCAGCAGGATTACATCCGTACGGAAAGGACAGGCTATCTTCTCGGCAACTGTTACTGCTTTTAGGTGATCCTTTTCGTCAAGACCTACCAAAGCGATATCTATATCAGAGAAGCTGGTAAAGTGTCCATCGGTGAGGGAGCCAAACAGGTAAATTCGGCTTAAAGAGAACAGGAGCGGCAGTTCTTTCGCTATTTGCTTTGCTTTTTCCCAGGCCTCTCTTTTGCGGCGGGATAGAATTTTTTCTTCCAACATAGCTCGCTTTTTGTGGCCTGCAAGATATTCCTCATACCCGGATGTTTTTCTATGCCGTTCGTGCATCTTGAACCCCTGCCTTTTTCATTGATTCTCTCCTTTTCAGTACAAATCCAGGCGCCTGCCCCCTTAATTTTTTATTTTCTTAGATTGGCGGCTATTTTGAGTCGCTCCATTCTCCTCTTAATCCCTATTTTTAGTATATAATGAGCCGCTGTCGGATTCAAGTGTAATATCCTTCGGACAGTATTTTCTCTTGCCCGCGGGGTCCGCCTTCTTCTTCCGAACACTTGCTGATTTCTAAATAAGAAGGAAAAAGAACGAAAGGGATTGAAATTATAAAACAGGCTTGAACAGAAAGATGTGGTTAGGCCGATCACCTTGATTCACTGCATGGTCATGTGGGGGTATCGATTGATCTCTCAGCGCATGGCCGAACTTGTTGAGGATGGTGATTATTGATGCTTTCATCAAAAGAGAAGCTACCCCTCCTTATGGCGGGGATCATCCTTTTACTGACGATAGGCCTTTTGACATTTATTTTCTTTCGGGATCGGTCTGCAACGCTGCTGGCAGCCGACAAAGCGAGAACAGATCTCGATACGGCGGAGACCATAATTGATCTCAAGTATCCGGGTTCCTGGAATATCAGAGAAGATAAACTTTATAAAGGGCAGGTCTGCATTGATGATAACACTGTGCTAGTCGACTACATCGAGGACTTACTCGGAGATACATGTGTCATCTTTAAAAATAATGTTTCTGTTTCCACTACCGTACAAGTAAATGGCTGTGAGAGAGCAATAGGTGTTTACGCTCCCTATGAAGTGATCAGCAAAGTGCTGGAACCGGGACGCTGCTACACTGGGCCAGTTGAATTATCGGGAAAAATGCATCAGGCTGCTTACAGGCCGCTAACCGACGAATTTGGGCAAATAATTGGCGTACTATTTATCGGTTGTGCCCCCCATACCATCCTTGACGGTGCGAACAAAATGGTAGGACTTACCGGCCTTATGCTGGCCTTGCTTGTAGGGCTGTTTACCCGATTTTTTACGGCGCGGACGACTACCCAACCGCTGCAAGAGGATGGGGTTGTCAATGACCGGATGCCGACGGTTAGACAGCAGCCAATCCTTGACAGCTTGGATATAGCCAATGAGGATCCTCGAGTACTAGACGGCGGAAATGAGAGATCTCCCGAACAAGAACAGGTGCCCGGCTACGGCGAAGAAGCGGAGAGCGAATGGTTTGACGCTTGGTTAGGACCGCAACAGGAATTACCAAAAGGGTTAAATCGCATTACTCTTAAGCAGATAGTGTTATTTATGAAAGAACAAGCAGAAAACAAAGTTACAATTCCGGATGTATCTGAAGCAGTATCCCTCTCCAAAGTGACGGTGCGTCACTACCTTGATTACCTGGCAGAGTGTGATCTGGTGGAGATCGAGAAACAATATGGGTCTGTCGGCAGGCCGTTGAGATTTTTTAAATTGAAGTTGTAGCAGTTTTCTTTTTTCAGCCCGAAGCCCATAACGGCTCTCTTTTATTTTATTTATATTAATTTTCTTTTTGCTGATATTAAATCATAAAGATATTTCATGAGATAATCATCGAAGATTCGCTTGCTTACAAGGCTGGCGAATTTTTTTTTGTAAAAAGAAAAAATAAATACACAGAAACATATTTACTCTATTTCCCGTTTGCTTTCCTTTTATTGACGTGCCGGACGGGTGATTTATATTGATATGGAGAGCGTTTAATCTCAAATGATCTACGAAAATTTCATTCCAATAGTAATAGTAAGGAATGAAATTGATTCGTGCAATTATGGACAAGTGAGAAGGGAGGTGTGTTCAAAGTTGCAGGTAATCGGCCCAGAGGGGAGGTGCGTCAACTCGATTGTTTGCCTTAATAATAATGGTGTTCAAATCAGGAAGATGATTAGGAGAAGATAACCATGAATAAAATTCTTTCTGTAATTCACAACAAATGGTTCACCCTGGTTTGCCGCATTCTATTGGGCTCCATATTTATATTTGGAGCTGCGGTCAAGTTGCCGGATATTAAAATGAATTCTGTTAATGTGGTTTACGAGTACGGGGTGCTGCCGATAGAACCTATCAATTTCGCAGCGGCCTGGGGGTATGCATTGCCTTTCCTGGAGTTGTTGGTAGGGATTGCGGTATTACTGGGAGTTTTCACCAGGCTCGCATCTCTGGGGGGCGGGCTGCTCGGTCTGTCGTTCGTTATTGGGGAAGGGATAGTGTTGAGTCAAGGCAGAGACATTAATTGCGGCTGTTTTGGCGGTTTGATTGATACAATGATGTCGGTAACAATATATCTGAGTATCGCCATGGCGCTCCTGGGCATATTAATCTGCACATCTCCAAATCGTAATTTTTGTTCCATAACAGATATGATTTTTCAAAAGTTCAAAACAATTCCAAAGCTGCTTAAAGTGTTGTCGTAAATTCATGAAAAGGAGGTCGTATAATCAATGTATAAATTAAAGCGGCGTAAGTTATTGACGTCTATTCTGCTGGCTGTTTTTATTTTATCGACGTTGGCGCTATCCGGCTGCGGTTCGGATGAGAAGGCCGAAGCAGCCAGAGAGTGGACGTTGGTTAACCCCCAGGGCGTGGCAAAGGTGGATGTAATAAAATTAAATCCTCATCCCACCACCCTTGAGGGCAAGACCGTTGTGTTGCGCTGGAACGGCAAGGAAAACGGAGACAATTTACTGGATGGAATAGCGGATCAGCTACAGAAAAATGTCAAGGATATCAAGGTGATCAAGGTCTATGAGACCATGCCTGAAACGGTGGGGTATGGTGTGAACAAGATGGGTCCGGAAGTAATAGAAAAAATAGCGGCTTTGAAGCCGGATCTGGTGATCGGCGGGCAGGCCGATTGAGGCTCCTGCACAACACAGCTGGTAGTTGACCAGCTCAAATTTGAGAAAGCCGGTATCCCTACTGTAACCCTGACAACCACGGATTTCGTGAAGTTCGCAGAGCAAGCCTCTCTGAATAATGGCGGCGCCAAGGCTAGTTTTGTGGCCTTTCCGCACCCGATACAAGGGGTTGGAAAAGACGGCGCATACAAGAAGGCGGAAGAGGCCTGGCCTGATTTACTTAAAGCAGCTACCGAGTGGACGCCCCCGGCGTCAGACCCGAATGCTCTGAAACAGGATGCTGCCTATCCTGCAGCTACCTTCACCTTCAAAGGCACCACAACAGAAGTCAGCCAGATGTTTTACGACAAGGGCTGGTCAGAAGGTATTCCGATCACTCCTCCAACCCCCGAGAAGGTTGCCGCCATGCTGAAAGGCACAACGCGCAAACCGAACGAAGTTATCTGGGAAGTGCCGCCGCGTAAAGGACAGTTGACTGTGGAACTGGTTGCCACCTACGCCGTCATGGCAGGGTGCAAGCCCTCCTATATGCCGGTCCTGCTCGCTGCAGTGGATGCCATGAAAGACCCGGATCTCAATTATAATGGTCCGACAACGAGCACCCATCCGAGCGGTGTCCTGGTAGTGGTCAACGGTCCGATAGCTAAGAAGATCGGCCTTGTTTCGGGAAGGGGAGCGGCTGGCGGCGGGTACCAGGCCAACTCCTCGATCGGGTATGCTTTGTCCCTGATCACCGATATCGTCGGCGATTCGAGACCGCAGACCAACGATCAGTCGACCCTGGGCTGGGCCGGCAACATGATAGCGACAGTGGTGGCGGAGAACGTCGATGAGAGCCCCTGGGAGCCCTTCAGCACAACCAGAGGATTCAGCAAGGACGACAACGTGGTAAGCGTTTTCCTGGGCGGGCCTCCTGCGAATATCAAGGATCAATCGGCTGTAGACAGCGTGGGTATATTGAAGGTATTCGCGGACACGGTGAACTATGCCGGTCAGAACACCACCTGCGCCATAGACAAGGATGTTGTTCTCCTTATTTGTCCGCAGTATGCTGAGAAATTTACCGCTGAGGGCTTCGACAGGGAAAAAGTAAAGGCCTGGCTATGGGAGAATGCCCGCGAACCTGCCGGCAAAACCTTTCCTGACAAATGCGACCAATGCGCTTCAAAGAGCTTAAACACTAAGGTCGATAACGACACGATGGTACCTACCGTGAGCAATCCGGATCACTTCCAGATTATTGTCGTGGGAGGAGCGGGTGCGCACGCACAGTATTGGCCGGGTTACTCGTCGTGGTTATTGCCAAACACTATAAACAAGACAATGGTTTCCGTCAAAGTGAAAGAATAGTTGTTCCTGATCGGTGGAACCGCAAAATCTAGCAGACGTCGACATTGTCAAAATGCAACCATAGATCCCGGGAGAGGGAGGGGCGCCGCACCCATCCCTCTCCCTATCTCTTATTGACCGAGGCTATCCGCTCCGCTATTTTCAGAGTTATCTTTGTGGATCCCTGCGCGTTAAAAATCGCATTATGAAGCTCATGATTATCCGGATAAGTTTCAGAACGGGAGGTGTTTGTTGATTTAGTTCTCTTTTAATACCGCGGCTGGAGTCCAGGACACTTGAACATATTTCGTGGTGTCTTCAAAAATGAGCTTGTTCCCCTCGGATAGATAGTGTTCTTTGATGTACTCGGCCAGCGAGTTGTTAAAATCATCGGTGGTAATAGCCATACTCTTTTTTAGATCATTTATCGCTGCATCCACATCTGCAAATTCACGGTGAAAATAGGTGTCATGGAGAACACTTACCTCGGGGTATATCCCGGACTGATAAAGCACATTATAGATCAGATCACATTTTGGAAAAGGCGTATATTCCTCTTTTTTTACAAGCGGGCAGAGGTCTATATTTAACTGCTCCCAGGAGGTAATACCTGCAAACCAATATAAGATTACTCTTCTTCCGGCGACTTGATTCATCTTTAAAAGAGCATCTTTGATATTGGGCATCGTTAAAGAATAAGAAGCGATCACCAGATCATATGTATTCAAACTTCGGCTATCGACATCTTCCCACTTTGCGTTGATAATATCTATGTTATTAATGTTATCTTCTTTCATATTCTCTAATAAGCATTCTATCATAGCCTGCGATGGTTCAACAGCGGTAACCTGTTTTAGTCTGCGGGCCAAGGGGATGGTCAGAGTTCCAGGACCGGAACCTATGTCAAGAGCTGTCCAGTCCGGGTGAATTTCAAACGACCGTACCCTCGTTTCGCCATCAAGCTTGATAGCGCTTGAAGAATTGTATGCTCGGGCGCGATCATGGTTATCATAACAGTTCCCTTTTTTCCTGGATGCCATTAAGAGGCGATTCCATTTTTCGTTGTAATCCATAGCTTTGATCACTCCAACTTAGACCGTCTGCTTCAGATAATTTTCAAAAAACCCCTGTTTAGTATATAATGAGCCGCTGTCTGATTCAAGTGAATATCCGTCGTAACCGGAAAGGATTTGTTGTTTTTTTATAGAATAACATAATAAACTTTACAAACTTCACTGGGGGATAACAAAATATCCGTATAACTTGACCACGAAGGTCACCGCCATGCAGCAGCAGGGGTGTGATTATTCGTGGTTTTTTGGTTTGTGCTTGAAGTGCCGATTTTCCATGAAAAATTGGTTTACATAAGATCATGGTTGATGTGATGGTAAGGTGAATAACTGCGGGCAAGGACTGGGGAGGGATAATGGTGTTTATAGAACTGATCAAACTTGCGGGTGAGCGTAAGGGAAAATTAATAGCCTCCTGTCTCCTTCTCATACTCAATGCCGTTCTTACGGTGATACCCTTTCTCCTGGCCTATTGGCTTCTGCTGGAGCTTTTCGGTGCGCAGATCGATCTGAGGAAGATGTGGTATCTGGTGGGAGCGATCCCGGTTATTTATATTATGGCTAACGGCGTTCTTATCTATGCCTACGACCTTTCCCACAGGGCTGCATATGAGATTCTGTATGAAGTAAGGCTGCGGCTTGCAGAGAGAATGATACAGGCGCCCCTGGGCTTCTATACCGGGAAGAACACCGGGGAGCTGGAAACTGTGGTCAATGAACATGTCGAGCGCCTGGAGTTTTTTTTGGCTCATCACTTCCCGGAAATAATAACGACGATTTTCATGCCGGTCTTCCTGGCCATTCTCCTCTTTATACTGGACCGGCGCATGGCCCTTGCTGCTGTTCTTCCGCCTCTGCTGGCTCTGGGGGTGTTCGCCCTCTCCGGGATCAGGTGGCCGCAGCTGGTGGAGAAGTTTATCACCGCCCAGCAGAGGGTTAACTCCACCATCGTGGAGTATATCCAGGGGATCGCGGCTATTAAGGCTTTCAATCAGACTGCGGAGTCCTTCCGCAAGTTTCGGCAGAATATGGCCTCCTGGCGCGACAGCCTGGTCAAGTGGACTGAGGAAACGGCCCTGCCCTTTACTCTCTATCAGGCGCTGATCACTTCATCGCTTGTGGTGATCATCCCCACCGGCGTCCGGCTTTACCGCGGAGGGAATCTGCAACTGGAGATGTTCCTCCTGTTTCTGCTACTCGGCCCCCTGTTCAGCCATCAGTTTTCGCGCATCTATCAGTTTCTGAGGTACTACCTGGAGGAAAGGGAGTGTATGCTGAGGGTCAATCAACTGCTTCTGGCGCCGCTGCTAACGGATTATGGGAAAAGGGAGCTGCCCTCTCGTTTTGACATTGATTTCCGCGGCGTCGGCTTTTCTTATGGAGATGGCTCTGAACGCGCCTTGCGCGATATCACCTTTCACCTGCCCCAGGGGTCCGTATGCGCTCTGGTGGGGCCCTCCGGCGCCGGCAAGACCACCGTCGCCCGGCTGATCCCCAGGTTCTGGGATGTCACTGAGGGGGATATCCTTATCGGAGGATGCAACGTCAAGCATATCCCTGCGGAAACGCTTCTCTCTTATGTTTCTTTGGTTTTCCAGGATGTTTTCCTCTTTAACGATACGCTTCTGCAGAATATCCGGCTGGCGAAGCCCGAGGCCGGCGAGGAGGAGGTGAAGGCCGCCGCCCGGGCAGCCCG
>DHAA01000087.1 GCA_002397275.1 Thermacetogenium sp. UBA4966
GATTTTTAATTGGCCATTGACAGTCTATGATAGTGTATATTCGGGTTGGTGGCATAAATATCAGAAAAATTGGCTCGGAATATGGACACACACGCACTCAAGATCGTGGACTGTAGCCGATACGTTTTCGAGATATATGGGAGTTGTTCTTACAAGACAGAATCATCGAGATTTTTCAGCTCATGTTTACAAAGGTAATTTTATCGCTGCCGATTGGACTAATGATGGTGATTGGGAGCACATGGGCTTTGTTACAGCAGATGATAATTATATAGGAAGCTATGGTTATTACGATTACAAGATTGCTCAACACACTTCAAATTATCATGCGTGGACAAGTAGTTCCACAAATAATTGGGAATATGTTGGAGTGGATGGAGGTAAATATGGTAGAATCAGACACTAATGAAAAATACCTTTTTATTTTATACCTTATCCCGTTTATTTTTGGTTTTTTTGACTGGGTGAATTATCCGGGATTGAAAAACTATAATGGGACTGTGTTTATCAGAAAATACCTTGCCCTTGTAGTCGTTGGAGTAATTTTAAACGGATTAACTTTTTTTCTACAGGGTATTAGTCGGCAAAAAAGAGTTACACAACTTGTGTTATCTTACCTCATTGCGTGGTGTGGTATTTTCTTCAATGTCCTTACAGATAATATTTTACGACATATCACTGTAATCTTCTATCTTTGTTTAGTTTCCGTTTTAGTATGTTTTACATGTCAGGTTTTGTTGTTAAGGAAGAATCACAAAGCCGCTACCCGATGACAAGGATACCCTTTTATCCGAAATTAATAAATAAAGAGGGAAGCCCTTGAGCAGCATGACTTCCCTCTTTTAGTCTTTTTGGAGTATTATCGCCCTTGGGCGAAAGAGGAGCGAACTTGCTGTATCTCTTGTGGTTGTGCCGGCTGTGCCGGTTGGTAGTATCCTTTTTGCTCCGCCACCTGATAGAGCTGATACTGGAATTGTTCATCTGCATCCCGTGTCTGCTGCAGCACCTGCCGTAGCTGCTGGTTTGCGGTTTGGGTTATAGCGTTGGCATATCCGGTTAAACTGCTGTTGATCATTGATAAAACGTCGTTTACCATGTCTTTTTCCTGCATAGTTTTGTCGCCTCCCTTCTTATTGTAAGAACGACAGGAATTTTTGTTTTGTTTTTAGAGCTTCCTGAGCCGACTGCTGAAACATTTGCTTGATCTGTGAATCATGGCATTGTTGAGCGTAAGTGTTCAGCTTCTGGGCGGCGGTTTCATGCGAGCCGATAAAATGCCGCAGATTTTGCAGTTCCATTTGGTTTAATTGGGACACTTTTTTTCCTCCTTTTTGTTTATTTGGTATTAGTGTATCAAGTATTCTTCAATTTATTCGTCCCTTGCCGTTATTCTTTCGGCGGCAAAAAACATCACAGGCGGCAAAAAACATCTTGACATCTATAGCGAATGCCGATATACTATGGAATGTTACAATCCCTACTAGTTTAGTAGGGATACGGGAATGAATATTAAGAAGCAAGATGTATGTGCAGCGGGGGAGAGGAACAAGATAAGTTTACAAAAAGCTTACAAGTAAATAAGGGTTTTTGTCGATGTGCGGCTGAAGGTAAAGTAACTGTTGAGGCATTCTCAATAACTTGAACGGAGAGTGATCTGCTATGCGCAAGGTATATCTGGACCATGCCGGGACGACGCCTCTTAACCCGGAGGTCTATTCACTCATGTGTGAGTTTATGAAAAATACGTTTGGGAACCCATCGAGTATCCATTCCTTTGGCCGTGAGGCCAAGAAGTGGGTGGATAAGGCGCGCCGGCAAGTAGCGGAGTTAATCGGCGCCGAGGCCGGGGAAATCATCTTTACCAGCGGAGGCACTGAAGCCGACAATCTAGCGATTATAGGAGCGGCGGCAGCAAGGCGCAAGAAGGGGAATCATATTATCACTTCCTCAATCGAGCATCCCGCTGTTCTGAATACCTGCAAGCATCTTGCCAAAAACGGTTTTGACGTCACGTTTCTTCCCGTGGATCACTATGGGTTGGTTGAGCCGGAGCAACTGCGCAGAGAGATCCGGCCGGAGACGATTTTGATCTCAATCATGCATGCTAATAATGAAATCGGGACGATTGAACCGGTGAAGGAGATAGCCGCCGTCGCCAGGGAGCACGGCGTTCTTTTTCATACTGATGCTGTACAGAGCGCGGGGAAAATTCCGGTTGATGTCAACGCTCTGGGCGTTGATCTCCTAACCCTTTCCAGCCATAAGATATACGGCCCCAAGGGGGTGGGCGCCCTCTATAAGAGAAAAAAGGTGCGGCTGCATCCTGTGGTGTTTGGAGGAGGTCAAGAAGGCAATGCGCGTTCAGGCACTGAAAATACCATAGGAATCGTTGGCTTTGGAAAGGCCGCGGAAATCGCTGCCCGGGATCTGGACTCTGAATTCGAGCGTACCGGGAAACTGCGAGATAAATTGATCCGGGGGATCGAAGAAAGGATTTCTGATGTCAGGTATAACGGGCATCCTGAGCGGAGGCTGCCCCATATCGTGAACTTCAGTTTTTCCTATGTAGAGGGAGAGTCGATGCTGCTTAGCCTGGATATGAAAGGCATAGCCGCCTCCTCCGGATCGGCCTGCAGTTCCAGTGCCTTAAAACCCTCTCACGTGCTGACCGCCATCGGATTGCCTTATGAACTGGTTCACGGCTCTCTGCGTATGACGCTGGGGAGAATGAACGATGAGGCGGATATCGACTATGTTCTTGACGTGCTTCCGGGGATCATTGCCAAGCTGAGGAGTTTTTCCCCGCTGGCCAATAAACTGACAGTTTAAGTGAGGTGATCTCGAATGTATAACGAAACAGTAATGGATCATTTTCAAAACCCGCGCAATGTTGGGGAAATTGATGATGCCAGCGGTGTCGGCGAGATCGGAAATGTTGTTTGCGGCGATATTCTGAGGGTATACATCAAGGTCAAGGATGAGACGCTCGATGATGTCAAGTATATGACCTTCGGCTGCGGCGCGGCGGTGGCCAGCGGCAGCATGCTGACCACTTTGGCTAAGGGAAAGACGATTGAAGAGGCTAAGAAATTGACGAACAAGGATGTTGCTAAAGCCCTGGGGGGGCTGCCCGCGCACAAACTGCATTGTTCCAACCTGGCAGCCGACGCATTGCATAAGGCAATCGACGATTGGCTGAGTAAAACCGGGAAAGGAGACAAGCCGGATGGTGAGAAGTGAGAAGGCTATACTTCTTTTTCCGGCTTGGTTTTGTAGAAGATAAACATCATTAAAGCAGCGATGAAGGCCATAATTGCTCCGAAGTAAAAGGCTGCCAGTGAGCTTACCGTGTCATATAATACTCCAGCGATCAGGCTTGCGGGAAGAAGGGTTATTCCCAGAATAGCGTTATAAAGTCCCAGGGCGGCGCCTTTTTTGTTCTCAGGGACCAAATCTGAAACCAGGGCCTTCTGCACTCCGTCAGTCGCTGCGCTGTATACACCGTATAAGGCAAAGAGAAGCAGGATCGTTCCCTTGCCCTGTGTTGATCCAAACCCGAAATAGACTGCGCTATACAGCAAGAAGCCGAAGATGATCAGTTTTTCTCTGCCTATGCGGTCGGAAAGCGAGCCCATGGGCACAGACAAAAAAACAGCGACCGAGTTGAGAATCATATAAACAAGCGGTATCAAAGCCACCTTGATTCCCACCTCTTCCGCTTTGACGAGGAGCAGGGCGTCTGTGGAATTGCCCAGGGTGAAGAGGACGGCGATCAGCAAAAACAGGTAGTATCTTGGAGAGAAGTCCTGCAACCGGATCTTGCCCGGCAGGTCTTCTTTGCGTTTTTTTGCTTCTTTAATAAACAGTAGAACCGTAATCACACCGAGCAGGGCAGGGAGGGCGGCGATTAAAAATATCCTGCGGTAATTTCCCGGATAGGCCGCAAGCAGCCAGAACGCCAACAGGGGGCCTATAATCGCTCCGGCGTTATCCATCGCTTTGTGAAAGCCAAAACCTTTCCCCCGCTCCCTTTCTCCCGCGGAACCGGCGATCAAGCTGTCTCTGGGGGCGGTCCTCACTCCCTTGCCGGTTCTTTCGATAAATCTCAACAAAAGCACCTGCAGGGGGGAAACCACCAAGGCATAAAGGGGGGTGATTATGGCTGTAACAGCATAACCGAAAACCATAAAGGGTTTATTCTTGCCGATTTTGTCGCTCCACCAGCCGGAAACGGCTTTGAGGAGCGCAGATGTGCTCTCCGCGATTCCTTCGATCAGAGAGAGTTCAGTTTTGGATGCTCCGATAGACATAAGGAATAAAGGCATAACAGAGTAAATCATTTTTACCGAGGTATCGGTCAAAAAACTTGTTAACCCTGTGAAGAATATATTTCGCTCCAGGCCGAGAACCTTTTTGCTTGCCACGATATCACCTTATTCGATGCCATGCTGTTCATATATTTTTTGAGCGAACTCTTGAAGTTCAGCTTTGCATTTTTCGATCTCTTTGGCCGCTGTTTCTCCCATATCGGAATTAAAGCAGTCTCTTTTTTTGATTTTTTCAAACCATCTTGTGAGTTTGTTGAATTCTTCTTCGTTCTCTTCCAGTTCAGTAAAGGTGAAGTTTTCTTTTTCCGTTTCTGTTCGCATTTCTTCGTGAAAACTTTGGCAGTAGCTGAGCAGCTCCGTGTATTCCTGTTCCCGTTCCCGGTTGAAATTGGCGATGATGTCTTCTTTACCGTAAATAAATTCTCCCTCAACTATGGAGACGCTTCCCCCGTCGCTTTCTATCGCCCTGGTTATCTGTTCGATCTCTTGGTCTACTCCGGGATAGCGGGGAATCATCCAGAGAGACTGCTGGACATTGAGAGCCCCCAGCTTTTTCATGGCCCTCCAGGCCGCCACCCGGACTCTCGACGGCTGCGAAGGGAGGCTGTAGAGTATGAATAAATATTGATCTGACATTATCTCTCTCCAAAAATGTAATGCGTGTTACATTATAATAATCCCTGAAGCAGATTTTGTCAATCATAAAACAGCCGGCCATAACGAAAACGGCGGCAAGCACGTCCGTCGGCAGAGAGAAACGTTTTCTCGGGACAATTTTCCGGTGTGCTTTTGTTGGCGATTGCTATATAATAACATCTAAGGGAGCCGCCGCTGCAGGGGATTTCTCGCAAAGGAGCCGCATTATGCAACTGGAGCTTAAAAACATTAATAAGTCTTTTGACAGCAAGCAGGTGTTAAAAGATATCAGCTTTACATTTGAAAAGGGGAAAATATACGGTCTTCTCGGACGGAACGGTTCCGGGAAAACCACGCTGTTCAACTGCCTGAGCGGAGAAATGAAAGCCGACGGCGGCGCGGCATTTTTCGCCGGCAACGGACAGCGATCGGCGCTCAAACCGGAACATGTAGGCTATGTGTTCACAACCCCGATCCTGCCGGATTTTCTGACCGGCTATGAGTTCGTAAAATTCTATATGGATATCAACAGAGAGTATATACGATCAGAGCGGACAGTCGACGAGTATTTGGAGTTGATTGAGATAGACGCTGAAGACAGACACCGGCTGATCAAGGGATACTCGCACGGTATGAAGAATAAGATACAGATGCTCTGTTTTATCATTTCCAAACCGCCTGTTATTCTGCTCGACGAACCGCTCACCTCCCTGGATGTCGTGGTTGCTCTGGAGATCAAAAAACTGCTGCGTGATATAAAAGAGGATCATTTCATCCTGTTTTCGACGCACATCCTGCAGCTTGCCGCGGACCTGAGCGATGAGATTGTGGTGCTCAATGACGGAGTATTGGAACAGATCGACAATAAGCTGATTGGAGATCCGCATTTTGAAGAACGAATAATCAGCCTGCTGAAAGATGAGCATGAATCATGATGTTTAAAACACAAAAAAGAATATTTGAAATTATGGCGTCAACCAATGCCAACTGGTTTATTTATTACTTTAAGCGAATCCCGGTGATCGGCAGAATTCTGCCGGACAGCATCTACCGGGATAGCGATTTAAAAAAGATAACGGCCGTCGTCGCGGCTGTGCTGACCATATTCAAGACACTAATGAAGCAAACGGTTTTTTTCGGTTTGCTGCTCATCCTTCCGGTGATGTGGTTGGGGAAGGGGTTTACGCCGCAGCTGCGTTATGACTCCTATATCCATGTTTTTTTCATGCTGCTCTTCCTGGGTTTTCCGACCTCCGCTATTTTTTGCAGCGAAAGGGACAAATATATCTGCATCCGCCTGATGCGCATGGACGCCAAAAGCTACATCATATCGACCATGCTCTTTCATAACCAGCTCAATGCTCTCTGTTCTTTGCCTGTGCTGGTTATTTCCTCGTCCCTGCTGGGCGGTACCGCTCTGCAGGGTCTGCTGTTGACGGTTTATAAGGCCGGTTTCGACTTGATCGGCGAGGCCCTTCACCTCTTTGCCTATGCCAAAAGAGGGGTTATCCTGAGCAAAAAAGTTCCGTTTGTCGTTATTGTCGCCCTTCTCTCCCTTGCCGCCGCTTATCTGCCGCTATGGCAGGGACATCCCCTTGACCTCAATCCTCTG
>DHAA01000099.1 GCA_002397275.1 Thermacetogenium sp. UBA4966
CTATATACTGATCATTTGTGTAGGCCACAGCAACCTGATCAAAAGGAATTTTCCCGGCCTGCACCTGACGCAGGACCTCCCGCAGTTCATTGACCAGGCCATAGGCATGGAAAAAACTCACCTCTCCGTCTATGGCAAAAGGCGTCTCCGCTGTTGTTTCCGCAGGCAAAGAAATCAGAGAATCACCGGCCATAACCCTGATCAGTTTCTCCTCCAGCGGCTTCCAGCGGTAAAAAGAGGGCGCCAGATAGATAGAGCCCTCACTTGCAGCCGGGCGTTCAGGCGCCGCTGTCAGCGCGGAGGAAATCAAGCCCGGATAATCCAGAGAGCGGTGAGCCAAGAGATAATCCTCATATTGCTTGAAGAGCAGTTTCATATCCCGGCCCTTTTCAGGGCATATAAAATACTCATCCAGAAGGGCATCGCTGCTCACAGCGTACAATCTCAGTTCCAAAAAGGCTGAGGATAAAGCCGCGGCCAGACCCGGCGTGATATTCTCCCTGGAAAAATACCGCAACTCTCCCTCATCATAAGACTTCAGCAATATCTCTTCCGCTACAATTTTAGAAAGATAACCGGGAAGCAGAGAGATGCGCCGCGCGGCCAGCTGTTCCCCCGCGGCCCGCAGGGCAAGACCCGCGGGCGTCTCCGGGCGCAGGTTGACCCAGCCCGTACCGGCCTGAGCGAGAGACTCGAAAAGGACGTGTCCGCACTGATAGCTGGGAACAACGAGTATTTTCTCTTGCAGCAGGTTTCTGCGGCACACTTTGTCCAAAGCCGCCAAGAGAAGGTTCATTTATCCTCCATCCCTTCCTTCACCGCGCCGTAGTTCAAAAATGTGGGGCTCAAGAAAAGACTTGTCTTGGCATTTTCACCCAGGCGCGCCAGGCCAAGCTCCTGGAAGACCGTCTCCGCCCACTCCTTGACCTCTCCTCCCCGCCTCCAGGAAAGATACTGCCGCAGCAAATCATTCCTGGTACAAAGGAAGGGGCGCACATCTACAGCATGGCCGAGGCACTCCCGCGAACCCTTGTATTCATTAACAGTGAGCGAGAGAAGCGCATGCAAGCCTTCTCCTGCCTGTACAGGCTGTGATGTAAAGAACTTCAAGCCGGAACTCAGCCTGACCAGGGTCCACCCGGAACCGTTTTTGACATCAACCGCCCTGTCCCTGACATAAAATATCGGCTCCGGGTTATCCCTTCCGTGCGGTTCCAAAAGATCTAAGGAGGCTACTTCAGCAGGAGGCGGTACGGCGGCCAGGCCGACGTCGACCTGGAGCCAGTTCACCTGGTCTTGCGGCTGCAGGCGTTCCTGAGCAAATTTATTCAAAAACCCCCTTACCTGAGGCATGTTTTCGGAACTGAGAGAAAAGCCCGCCGCCAATTTGTGTCCCCCGAATCTGTGCAAAGCCCCGGTATGAGACTGGCACTCGGCGAGGGCTTCTACCAGGTCGAAATCGCCTAAAGACCTTGCGGAAAACCGCACCTCCCCGCCGCGAACAGCGCCCACCGCCGCGGGCCGCGACATGGCGTCCACCAGCCGCCCGGCGGCGATGCCGACGACCCCCTCGGGCCATTCCGGAGAAGCCAGGAGAGGGAAAATAGAGCCGTCATACATGGCCAGGCACTCTCGCTTGATAACCTCCACCGCATTCTTGCGCTCTGTATTGATCTTTTTTAATTCCTGAGCAAGAGGCTCAGCCTGTTCCTGCGTCTCTGCGGAAAGCAATCTGTAGGCCAGGACAGGATCCCCGAACCTTCCGGCCGCGTTGATATGCGGCCCCAGGATCCAGCCCATCGTCTTTCCGTTGATGCGGCAGCGGTCGCCGTTAAACAGGGCCTGCAGACCAGGGCGCAAGCTGCTCCGCATCTGCAGCAGTCCGCGCCTGGCCAGAATAAAGTTATCTCCGGTCAGGGGGCAGACATCGACCACTGTGGCCAGTGAAACCAGATCCAAAAAGTCATGCGGCGCCGGGCATGGCAGCAGTTCGGCAACGGCACAGCAGGTAAGATAGGCCACCCCCGCGCCTGAATATTCACGGTAACACCCGGAGGCAGTCAATTTCGGGTTGACAACAGGAGCGTCCGGGAGTTTATCCTGGGGCTCATGGTGATCCGTCACAACCAGATCGATCCCCAGATTCTTTGCCGTCTCAGCGGCCTCAAAGGCAGTAACCCCGTTATCAACAGTTACAATCAGAGCAAATCCTTCTTTTGCCGCTCGCTCCACATGAGCGGCGGAAATACCATAACCCTCGTCCCGGCGGGAGGGCAGGTGGAATTGGACAAACGCTCCGCAGCGCTCCAAAAAACGGCTCATGATCAGTGTGCTGCAAATACCGTCGCAGTCATAATCACCAAAGATGAGCACCCTCTCTTTACCGGCAGCCGCCCGGGCAATCCTGCGCGCCGCCTGCTCCATGCTGGGAATCCGCAAGGGAGAAGGCAGCCGGGCATTGCTTGCCGGATCGTCAGAACTCAGCCCTCTGGCTGCGAGGACACTGTCCAGAAGTTGATAAGCAGGATAAGTGATATTTGTATTACGAAATTTCCAAACAGGCATATTTTTTACGGCGATATTGAGCCGCTGCTTCACCTCCCCTAACAATTATTCGCAATGCAAAGAGCGACTTCCTTTTTTAGCTGATTTTTTTTGGGGAGATGCTGCTGTTTGATAAAGGCATAAAAAAAACGCCGCAGGCTTTTTTGAAAACCTACGGCGCAGCCGTACAGGGAAAAAGATACACTGCTAGGAAAGCATACCAGCGGTTAAGCTGCGGATATCGGCAAGCATCTCTTTGCGCTCAGCATCTGAGACAAGGCCGACGGCGTAGTAATTTTTGAATTTTACATTATCGAAACCGCAGAATTCGCCGAATCCACTGACCAAAGAAATCTTCATCGAATCTAACATGCCGCTGTCCAGGGCGGTCTTTTCATCAGCGCCCGATGTGGTGATAAAGAGGACGCTTTTGCCGCCCATCATCCCCCGGGCGCCCTCCTCCGTATATTCGTAGGCAAAGCCCAGGCTCATCACCCGTTCAATGTATCCCTTCATGACCGCGGTTACCGAATACCACCAAACCGGGCTGATGAAAACTAAAAGGTCCGCCCAGCCGACATCCCGCTGCTCTGCGGCGATATGATCAGGAACTTGACCCGCCATCTCATCTGCGCTCAAAACCGGATCCCAGTGCATAGCATAAAGATCCTTGATCTTAAATTGCGCTCCCTTATTCTCTAATTCGTCCTTCACTACCCCTAAAATAGCGGCATTAAAGCTTTTGGGATCTGGATGAGAAAAAATTACCAGAACATTCATAATTTTTGCACCGTCCTTTTCTGCAATTGCTTTTATCAATATCATCCCACATGAAGATGAGTACTAACAGACTATTCTAGATCGGCGATGGCGACTCCTTCTTGGCGGGAGCCCAGCGAAAGGGAAAAAAATCCGGCAACTCTCTGTTGCCGGATTTCAATTTTACCGGTCATACCACCAACATTTTTCACTTATTCAACCGAAAAGCATTTTTCTGTCGATGCCGTATTGCCGTTTAGGGCTGCAAAAGGGTCTGCCTCAGGAGCTGCAAAACGGAATTTGATGCTGTGCGTTAGTAGCACTGTTCCGGCGGCGACGGCGGACAAACCCCCGGAAGGGTAACGCAGGGCGCCGGAATGCAGAAGCCATAACTGGGAACTAGCAACTGTACTACGAGAGAGCTCATAAGAACCACGCAGACTTGAATATCGCAGGTGACGGTAATGGAAACTCCCTCGTCGATACT
>DHAA01000124.1:0-8252 GCA_002397275.1 Thermacetogenium sp. UBA4966
TCCATCAAGTCGTTTTCCGGCTGAAGACGCACACAGTCCTTTTCCTTAAAAAATCGTTTTACCGTAGCGTTTTCATCATTCAATAAAGCAACGACTATGTCGCCGTCTTCTGCCGTATGCTGTTGATTGACCACAAGATAATCCCCATCATAGATCCCGGCGTTGATCATGCTGTTCCCCTTTGTAGTTAACATAAAAACATCAGTAGTGTTATTTAGAAAACTGCTGGGGAGGGGGAAAGTTGTTTCGATATTCTCTACAGCTAGAATTGGCAAACCAGCGGCAACACGCCCTACAACCGGCACTTGAACAGCCGAAGATCTGTTCCCCAACACCTCGATAGCTCTCGGTTTGGTAGGATCGCGGCGGATATAGCCCTTCTTTTCAAGATTAACCAGGTGAGAGTGAACAGTCGAACTGGACCTGAGGCCGACTGCTTCTCCTATTTCGCGTACAGAAGGAGGATAACCGCGCTCATCAATAACTTTTTTTATGTATTTAAGTATTGCACCCTGGCGGGAAGTTAATTTCTTTTTCATTTTTTTTAATCTCCTCCATATCACTAAATTCGCACACTCTAGATTAAGTGCGTATGTGCATGCATGTATACGCTTTTCTACATTATACCAAAACTATTTTTTTCTTTCATCCCAAATTAATATTTGCTTTTCACAGGATGCTCTATGTTTTGTTCAGCGCCCCTATTTGCTGGCAAAAAACGTACCCGTTAAGATAACAGATCCGCCGAGGATAGTATACAAGCCTGGTATTTCATTAAGAAAGAGCAAAGCTGTAAAAGCAGCGACAACAGGTGATAAATATAGATAAGCGCCTACAGTTACGGTGGAGACCTTCCCCAGGGCTGAGTTCCAAATCAGGTTTCCCAGGCCAGATGCCAGCAAACCCAAGTAAATGAGATTGAGCCATTCCACAGTGCCGACAGCTGCCAGATCAAAAGGAGCCTCCAGCAAACTGAAGGGGATCAAAAAAACAGTACCTACAAATACACTGTAAGTCATGATCGTTACAGGTGGGTAACAGGTGAGCAGTTTTTTTAGTTTTATACTGAACACCGCCCACGCAAGGCTGCTCAGCAGAATCAGGAGATCGCCATAGAGCCTCATTCTGTCAAACTCAAAATTATTTAAAGATGCTCCATCGACAGCAACCATTATAGAACCGGCAAAAGCAATGAAGATGCCGATTGTCTGCAACTTTGATATTCTATCTTTTAAGAGGATGCACGACAGCAGAGTGATAAATACAGGCGACATAGCAATAAAAATCGCAGCATCTGCGGCGCCGGCATAGCGCAGTCCTTGATTTTGCAGCACACTAAAAATGGTAACTCCGGAAAGACCGCTGAGCATAATACCCGCCAGGTCGTGTTTCTGCAACCGCGGCTGTTTGGTAACAATAAAAAAAAGTCCCAGGCCGACGCTGGCAATAATAAAGCGCAACAAGGCGATAGTATTCGCGGGAACTTGTGGCAAAAGAACTTTGATGCTGACAAAACTGCTTCCCCAAATAATGATAGTAAATAACAGGCTTAGGTGGCATAATAGCTGAGAACTCTTTTGGTACCGATGGTACTGCTTTGGCAGCTGCATATCCGGTGCTCCTTTATTTGTTGGGGGATTATTTAATTATTTTTAATTATATATCTTTTATATATCTTTCGTATTTAAATTTTTATTATGGTGATCTCCCAGTTTGCAGCCTCCTCCCTTACTTCCGATAATAATAATTATGTAAACTAATCGATTTGTAATGTTCCTCCCCTAACGCGTACCCAGTATATGTTTGTCCTCATGCAGGCTCTTTTACGAAACCTAAACTCATCAGTATGCTCTTTAATACTCTAACCGTTTTTTCCAATAATCCGGCTTTCTATTAACCTGCATATCGGAAAACTTAGACCAACATATTTCTCCTTGATTTCGTTAAAAACTTCATTCCCAGGAATAACCTTGACATTACCTGTTTCTATCTCGCTGTTCTTTCTTCTGCTGCTTTTATCCACTCTTTGTCTACTTCCTTTTGTATAGGCTGTATGCTTGTAAGTAATTTATCAACCAATGTAGTTTTTAAATCTATCGGTAGAGAATCAATCATTGAAAACAGATCTTCGGTTTTAGAACCCATGATTTATCACCTCTTTTGTAATCTCCTTTATGAATTGTTCTTTCTAATTGTCAATGGCTAATTATAACATCTGCCTTTGACAGGTTTTTTTGAGCGTCACTGCGAATCAATATATTAAAACAGATTTTAAAGGGGGCAATAGATAAAATGACAATTGCGGAATGGCATCACGCCGCTATCGCCGACCGGGTAGTTGAGGCCTTAAAGAAGAACGGTTTTGAGGCGATCTATTTTCCCCGCAGGGATGAAGCGGTGCAATTTATCCTCGATGCTGTCATACCGGGGATGAGCGTCGGGTGCGGCGGATCGGCAACGATCAAGGAACTGGGCATCCCTGATAAAGCCCGGGAGAAAGGCGCCAAAATACTGGATCACGGGCAGGCCGGTCTCACGCCGCAAGAAAAGCAGGAGGTCACGAGAAAGCAACTTGTCTGCGACCTCTTCCTCTCCAGCACCAACGCCGTCACCCTCGACGGCTGCCTGGTAAACGTGGACGGCAACGGCAACCGCGTGGCCGCGCTGTCTTTTGGTCCGAAAAAGGTGATTGTGGCGGCAGGTATCAATAAAATCTGCAGCGACGTAGACTCTGCTTTTGAGCGGATCAGAAACTGCGCCTCCCCGATGAACAATAAGCGGCTGAGGCTGTCCAACCCCTGCGCCGCGGCCGGGGTCTGTCTGGACTGCAACGCTAAGAGCCGCATCTGCCGCATTTACTCGGTGCTGAAAAAAAGGCCGTTGAGCGCAGACTTTACCGTCGTCCTTATCGGTGAAAACTTAGGTTATTAGCGTTGGCCCTGGCCGGCGTCTGTGGATAGTCAAAGTCACCCCTGGGGATATCTGCAATTTGCACCCTTCGACACCAGTGTACTTATCTCAGGGGAGTCAGGCGCCGACTAGGAAATATTTTATTTACACAGATACTATAAAGTGAAACACCAATAAATCCTCCTAGGGTGTTGAGCAAAATATCATCGACATCAAAGGTTCTGCCTATATTCCCCAATAAAATAAATAGCAGCTGCAGAGTTTCAATACTCAGTGAAAAAAGAAAAGCGAATAGTGTTACCCTCCCTACTTTCCTGAACTTACTCCACAACAAAGGTAATAGAATTCCCATAGGCAATAATAATATTGCATTTCCCACTATGTTTCTGTTCCATATTCTTATCATATATGGATTATTGGCCGTTGTCTGAGCGATTTCCTTAATGGTTCCCACTACTGGTATTAGATTGACATGGAGCCATATGTTAGCGTTATGCTCCCCTATAATGTAAATTGGAAGCAGTGTAATTGACATAACACAAAGTAAATAGGCGTAAAATATAAGTAATAAAGCTTCTCTCTTTAAGGAAATACCAATTCCTTTCCTCTTCCTCTTGTTATAATAAATAACAATTATTTTTAGCAATAACCAAATGGGTATCCCTATAATTAGAATGGCTTCGCTATGGATTGCCATTTAAACTGTAGCCCCCCTCCACTAAGAGTATTACAGAGAATCTTTATAAAAATATTATATGCTTCCTTCTTCATAGAGACACTTTTGCTCCGGCTCATTTCTATAGTAAGCATGGCCGAAGCAACGAACGCAACAGCAGAAACCGTGGAATTAATAATTCATTTACTATATAATGAAATTGAGGCAAAAATATATTAAGAGAAGGGGGATAGTGAGATGTATTTTGCTCCAAAAAAAGACCTTAGGTGCGGAATTGGCTTAGGGGGTTTAGTGCTATTACTTTGTATAATTTCTTTTTTCCAGGGTAACTGGTTTTTATTTGTGCTTTTTGCCTTTGAACTAGTGATCTTTGCCTGGATCTGGTTCGGAACCGGTTATTCTATTAGAGATGACTCTCTGGAGGTCAAGAGCGGGCCATACCATAAAATAATACCCTTTAGTAATATTCTCTGTATCAAACGCTCCAAATCTGCCTGGCCATACAAGGCAGCACTCTTTTTTAATGATATGCTGGAAATAAAATTCAAATATAATATTGTATCGATCTCTCCTCTTAATTCCTCATTATTTATCAACGAAATAAAGCAAAAATGCCCGGAGGCTGAATTTTCGGGGATGTAATTTATTTGGTTGGCACTGCTTTAATGGATTGAGAGTATCTAAGGATAAATGTTTTGAGACAATCTCTCGGCCAGCATGGTATTCCGCTGCTGAATTTTGTTGTTGGAGACCGCGATGCGCAAGGCCTTCTTGGAGCCCACCAGCACGAGGATTTTTTTGGCTCTTGTTACGCAGGTATATAACAAATTCCGCTGCAGCATCATATAATGCTGCATGGTGAAGGGCGCCACCACGATCTTATATTCACTCCCCTGGCTTTTATGTACGGTGGTGGCATAAGAGAGAACCACTTCGTCCAGATCGGTGGCGTCATAATCCACATCAACCCCGTCAAAGCGAATGACGAGTGTTTTGTCCTCCCTATCCATTTTGACGATGCTTCCGATATCGCCGTTAAACACATTCTTATCGTAATTGTTTTTAATCTGCATGACCTTGTCGTGTAAGCGGTATGCCGCTCCCCCGTATTGGATGGTTATATCGGTCCGATTCAAGGCCTCCTGCAGCACGCTGTTTAAATTTTGAGCGCCGGCCTCTCCCCGCTGCATCGGGCAGAGAACCTGTATATCGCTGATTGGATCGACGCGGTAGTATGTGGGGAGTCTTTTGACGCATAGATCTTTGATGGTTTCCGCAACTTGCGGCGGGTCTTCCTCTTCGATAAAGAAAAAATCGCTGCTGCGGCCGCACCTGAGCCTGGGCATTTCGCCTTTGTTGATCCGGTGAGCGTTGGTGATGATGGCGCTCCCCTGAGCCTGCCTGAAGATTCTGGTCAAGCGGACTACGCTGACCATGCCCGAAGAAATAATATCCTTCAACACGTTGCCCGCGCCCACCGACGGCAGCTGGTCCACATCTCCGACAAGGATAACCACGGTTTGATCAGATACCGCTTTCAGTAAGTTATACATAAGAATTATGTCAACCATTGATGCCTCGTCGATGATCAGCACATCGCACTCCAGGGTATTTTCACTGTTGCGCTTATATCCCTCGGAGGGCTTAAACTCCAGCAGCCGGTGGATGGTTTTCGCCTCCATGCCGGTGGTTTCGGACAGCCTCTTAGCGGCTCTCCCGGTGGGGGCCGCCAGCAAACATGAGGCGCCCATCTTTTGAAACACTCTGATGATGGCCAGTGTGGTTGTTGTCTTACCCGTCCCCGGTCCGCCGGTCAGAACCATGAACTTGGACCCGGCTGCGCTCTTGATGGCATCCAATTGGACCCTGTCATAGACGATACCGCAATCCCGCTGAATTTCAGCGATAATTTTTTCTATATCGATTGCGGGTTTAAAAGCTTGGCCGGCAAGGATTTTTTTGATTCTCTCAGCGGTTCCGGCCTCGCTGTAATAGAATGGCGGGAGATAAATGGCATCGTCTTGGTCGGGGATCACCGATCTTTCCGCAATCATCCTTTGCAGTGAACTATCGATCAAACTCTCTTCCAGGTCCAGCAATTTGACTGCTTCAGAGACGAGCTGCTCTCGGGCGGCATAGCAATGCCCCTCGTTGGCCAGATGGTTGAGCGCATAAATAATGCCCGCCCGGCAGCGCTCATAGGATTGGGTATCAAAGCCCAGCTGCCGCGCTATTTTATCAGCGGTTATAAAACCAATTCCCCAAATATCGTCGGCCAGACGAAAAGGGTTGCTTTTCACAATTTTAATGCTTTCATCGCCATAAGTTTTATAAATCTTGACGGCATAAGCGGTGGAAACACCATAACTCTGCAGAAACAGCATCACATTCTTGATCTCCTTCTGCTCCTGCCAGGCCTTTTTAATCATCTCTACCCGCTTTTGTCCGATACCCTCCACTTTTATCAGATAGTCGGCTTTCTCCTCGATAACCTTCAGGGTATCTTCCTTGAAATAACTTACTATCCTCCTGGCGTAAACAGGACCGATCCCTTTGATCAGGCCGCTGCCCAGATATTTTTCAATCCCGGCGATGGTAGCGGGTACCGTTTCCCGGTAGTCGGCTACATTGAACTGCTTGCCGTATTTGCTGTCGTATTTCCAGTCCCCTTTGAGGCGCAATACAGCCCCTACATTAACTGAAGCCAGGTTGCCGACGAGCGTTACCAGGTCGGAACAGCCCCGCGCTCTTATCTTAATCACACTGAAACCGTTCTCTTCATTTGTGAAGGTAATGCGTTCCACGATACCGCTGATGTATTCCATTCCCGGACCTGCCTCCATCAGGATCTATGACGCCTGTCTCCCCTAGATTCTATACCCTGACAGCGGTGCCGCTGACCGTGACCATCAGCATACCCTCCCGGACCACCTCGTAGTCCAGGTCGATGCCGATAATGGCGTTAGCTCCCAACTGCCTGGCATCATCGGCCATTTCCCGCAGCGCCACCCGTCGGGCATCCGTCAGCTTGGCTTCGTATGCCCCGGAGCGGCCGCCCACTATATCTGTTACGGTGGCGAATAAATCCCGCACAATATTGGCGCCCATGATGGCCTCGCCGGTGACGATGCCCAGGTATTCCTGGACCGGCTTCCCCTCGATGAGAGGTGTCGTTGTCATAATCATCTGTTTAGCCTCCTTTGTTTACTATGAGCAGCAGCCGATTTGGACCTAACTATATATTTGATCATTTTCGCCAAACACCCTTAATATCCTCTCCAAATGCCGGGGTTTTCTCCGCATACCTGAGTGAAAAATGCCCTACTCCACCTGGCGGCAGAGGGGGCATTTTCATTTTTCATGCTGATTTTATTATCCTTCTTCTTTCTCCTCGGGCTTCTCTTCTGCAATCTGCTCAGACTTGACAATCTTTTCGATTTCGATGTCTACTTTTTCAACGGAATACCCTGTGAGGGTTTCTATTTCACTGATTATCTTCTCTCTGGCCTTCCTCGCCACTTCGGGAATGTTTACTCCATAAAAAACGCTGAGCTTTACATCAAGGGAAAGTGTACCGAAACCATTGTCAGGTCCTGTGCCTTCGGATTTCTTCACGTTGATCTGCGGGGCAAACCTTTCGGTGAAAACCCGGGTAAGGCCCTGCAGGGCGCCTTTCTTCTCCTGTCGAAAGACATCCTCCACCTTTTGCATAGCCTCTCTGGCTATCTCAACAAATACGGAATCATTAATTGTGGTTTTTCCTTTCTCCATGATCTTCACCTCCTAAATTTTACTACAAACATCCTCTTTGACGCTATTCTGCATTTTTAGTAAGATTCCTTCTTATGTAGAAATAATTTTGTCCATCTCCTTCTATTTTTGTCTTCTCAGCTTTTCCCACAGATCTTGAAAGATGCCCACGAAATCTATGCCATGTTGGGCTATTATATTCGTGATTATTCTTATAGCCATAAAAATTAATAGAAATAATAGGATGGCTTTTAAAACGAAGTCCATGATCTTCAATCTCTCCTTCTATGAATATAAACTTTTGAGGCAATCAGAATAATAAACGAGGGTTTTGAACTGCTATGGATGGATTTATTGATGATCACATTGTGAGGATAGTTCAGGGAGAAAAAGTAATTCCCCCTGGACTGCAATTCTTTCTGAATGTTAAGTATTAGCCATAATATTCATATTACCCCTACCTAAAGATTAGCCTGCCGCACGCCTGGTGTCAAACGGTATTTTGGTTGTAGCGCACCATCGTCTGAATATTGAGCAGCGGGGTGGTAATAGGCAAACCGCAGGCAGGCGCCAGTATGTCTATTCCATTTTGTAAGGCAAATTTCACCAAAGTTACAATCTTTTCAGGAGGCATAGTCCACAGCGCATGGGTGTTCACATTGCCCATCAGCGCTCTGTCCGGCATATGCTCTTTTATTTCTCTAATTGGTACCATAGCGTCAAAACTGAACACATCACAATGAATTTGCGGAAGGGCATGGTAAACGCTCCTTAGATGCCCGCATATGTGAACCATTTTCACGGAAGCATCTAAAGCGTCCAGAACCTTATTGATATATTTTACAGCGTACCGCTCAAAATGTTTCGGGCCAAGGATTTCCCCTGTGCCGCTAGGTTCGGAAATGCATACGGCATC
>DHAA01000124.1:8534-18205 GCA_002397275.1 Thermacetogenium sp. UBA4966
CGGAGTTCCCGCAGCAAAATAGACATATCCAGAAGCGTGCCCGCCACGCTTACCGGGCCGCCCAAATTTCCTATAATAGGCACGCCCGTATCCTTCTCTCGCAGTATTTCAATGGCCTCCAGAACGATTTTTACCCTGCCGGAGTCGATTTGCAGCGGTTTGAGCATATCTATCTGTTCAGAGGAGAGCAACAGCGGATCAACCACATGGGGCTCGCAATTCAGGTTGCCCATATTCACCTGCGCGCCCATCGCTTCCGCCTCCACAGTCAAACAAAAAGGCACTCCGTAATTTTCAAAACCGCCCGCTTCATGAAGAGCATAGGTCAACTCGGCCATTTTCAGCGCGTCACTGTGAGCTTCAGGCCACAAGCACCGCGACTTCTGCATGATCTCCTGCACGATCATATTCATCATACCGCCCGGGCATACGCATGGCGCTCTATCTACTTTTTCCCTATGGGCCGCAGCCTGGAGGCGTTCCCTCGGATTCATTTGTTTCATCAGGCGGCGCCCTTTGTCAGTTGATCGACCAGCTTGACTGCTTCGATCGCATTCACGGAGTATCCGTCTGCGCCTATTTTTTCAGCAAAGGCGGGTGAAATAGGGCCTCCCCCAACGATGATTTTTACTTTTTGACGCAGCCCTTCCTGCTCAAGCATTTCAATCACTTTTTTCATGTTATTCATTGATGTTGACATCAGGGTGGACATGGCGACAACCTGAGCTCCTGATTCTTTTACGGTATCTATAAACTTGATTAACGGAACGTCCTTCCCTAGATCGATCAGCTCATATCCGGCCGATTCCAGCATGATTTTCACCAGGTTTTTCCCGATGTCATGAGTATCCCCCTCAACCACTCCGATCACGACCTTTTGTTTCCGAGATTCTTCCGCCTGATCCAAGTGGGGGCGCAGGACAGCCAGGCCATTATACATGGCATCCGAACATATTAAGAGCTCCGGGACAAAATATTCTTCTTTTTCATATAAAATGGCGGTCCTGTTCATGCCGTCGACCAGACCCCGGGTAATGCCGTCTATAGCAGGATAGCCCGCATTGAGGTATTCTTTAGCTATATCCTCTACCCTTTCGTCTTCCATTTCCACGACACAGTCTGATAATGATTGAAGCAACTCTTCTTTGCTTGCCAACTTCAGTTCCTCCTTATGGTATAGTTATTACCCTTGCGTAATTAGTTTTGATTAAGGCCGTGTTTAATCGGCATACTGACTGAGGAGTTCTTCTACCTTTTCCAGGCTGACCGGATAGCCCACATCCCGAACCGTATCCATCATCGTTTGAATATTTTCAAAGGGAGTATCTACCGGCAGGCTGCACCCTGACATGACGACATAGCCCTGAGGAGAATCGTATGCATCGCGTATACATTCCAGAGTTTTTCTTCTTATATCTTGGGGATTACCTGAATACATAACGCCGCCGGGATCCACATTGCCCATTATTTTAGTTTTATGGCCGATAGTCTTACAGCAGTCTTTTAAACTGGCCACATTGTCAATGCTCATACCCGCTATCCCTAAATCAGCCACATCATTCCATATCTTATCTGTTTGCCCGCAGATATGGATAACCGGCTTGACCCCAAATCCCTTTATAAAATCTACCAACTCTTTTAAATAAGGCAGTGAAAACTTGCGAAACACAGCCGGGCTAACCACCGTACATGACGACATCGGTTCCGATATGGTGACGCCAAACCCGATGTCCAGGTCCAAAGCGGCTTTGACATAAGCCTTACAGGTCTCCAATGAAACACGACTAAGTTCGTGTACCGCTTCCGGGTTTTTATGGATAAGTCTAAGCGTCTCATTTACGCCGAAAAGAAAAAATGCGTTGGTAAAAGCTCCGGCGACTCCGGCAGAACACCCTACTTCACCCCCGGCCATCTCCGCCAAGTATTTCATAGCCTCGATAAGCACAGGCAGCCGCCCATCCTTATATGGGTTAGCCGGCTGGAGTCTGCTGATCTCTTCTACGCTGCTGATGGCGGGAACAGCCAAATCAGCCGTGTCGTCATCCGGCAAAGCTGCTTGTGAGCCCATAGCCTCTGCCCAGACGAAAAGATCGGTAAAAATGCGCAGACCATCGCAGCCAAACTTTCGGTAGGTGGCTACCTGAGCTTCAGCCACTGCTTTGGGGTTGTGATTAAATTCAGAGATCTTGCAGCCGTAGACCCGGGCGACTCCATTTGCAATATTGGGGTTACAGGGCAGACGATCTGCTTCAAGTCCTTGAGCGATTGCGGTTCCTCTTTCCACCGGAGTCATTTGATCCTGCATTGCTTTCATCCTTTCTGTTATCCTGTTAATTGTTTACTGCCACTGGCAGACCGATTCCCTTGTGGAAAAACTGTCAGCATAAAAAGCTAAACAATAACTAATAGTTATATTTTATATAATCGTGTATAATTTTATTATAACGCAAAGCATAGCAAGGGGTCTATCTGAAAATACATGCGGTGGGATGCTCAAACCGTAATTATGGCCTGAGGTATCTTGTTGCGTTGAATTTTGGCAGTATCTTATACGCGCATAAATTATAAAACAGAGCACCGAGAACAGCGCCTGCCGTATTGAGCAGGATATCGTCTATATCGAAGATTCTGTTACTATAACCCGCATAAGAGGATAAAAGCTGTAAAATCTCAATACACAAAGATAAAAGAAAAGCAAAAAGAGCCGTCTTCCCTATACTCTTGAACTTACTCCATAGCAAGGGCAAAAAGATACCCAGGGGCAATAATAAGACTGCGTTTCCCCCGATATTCCTTATCCAATGCCTTATCATAAAGTCACGCGAATAGATGCCGGTTGTACTGGCAATCGCTTTGATGCTCCCTGCAAACGGTACAAAATTAGCGGATAATAAAAATTGCGAACGGGTATCGCGAAATATGGATAATGGAATCAAGGTAATTTCTACCACACAAAGGGCGTAAACGCAGAATAGGAACAAAACAGCTTCTCTCTTAAGCGAAATTTTGCCTCCTTTTCGCTTATTAAGATAAAGCATAGTTGCTCTGCTCAATATCCATAGGGGTATTCCTAGGGCAAGTAAGGCGTGACCATGATGCACTTTTTTCTCCTTTCTGTTCCTATTCAGCATATTGGCGTTAAAGGCGCCAAGAGTTATTCCCGTCGTTTATTACTATATTTGCTATAACTGTGAGAAAACCTGCCGGCGGCAGGAATTCTATCCTCTGTACTGCAGGCCGCCTCTGGAGATGAGGCAAATTTATGAAATTGACATCGCTTTTTTATTAGATATAATATCCATGTCACATGTCTTAATTTTGGAGAGGCCCCCGCGCGATGCTGAAAATATTCAAACTAACGATCGAACCGGTTAAGATATTAAAAGTCATCTGGACGTTTATTAAAAAAATAGTTCCCATCACCGTCGCCTCAGTCCTGGTGGCAGTGGCCTACAATGTGCTGGTCGTGCCTTATGGATTGCTGTCGGGAGGGCTTAGCGGAATTGCGCTGATCGGGAAATACCTGCTCAACATCCCGCTTCCTCTAGGCATCCTTATCTTAAATATTCCCGTGTTTATCTTCGGGCTGAGAGAGCTTGATGTCAAATTTATATTATATAGTTTGATCGGCACCCTGATCATGACAGCCGCTCTCCCGCTCACGGAACCCTATGTGCCTATCCCTAAGCTCGACATTTTCCTGGCCGCTATTTTTTCCGGAGTCGTCGGCGGCATAGGCGGCGGTATAATTTTGCGTTGCGGAGCATCAGCCGGCGGCGCGGATATCATAGCTATGATCGTCAAGAAAAAATGGAACATTTCTCTCGGAGCTTGTTTTTTCTATTTTAATGTTGTTGTCATCCTGATCTCATTGATGTTCTTTGAACTGAAAATTGCCCTTTACACCATCGTCAGCATGTGGGTGTCCGGGAGGGTTACGGATAAGGTTATCCAGGGTCTAAGCAGCTATAAGTCTGTAATGATCATATCAGATGAAAACACCATGATTGCCGAACATATTATGGAGGAGCTGGGCAGAGGGGTTACCTTCCTGGAAGGACAAGGAGGTTATACCGGAGAATCCAAGATGGTGATCAACTGTGTGGTAAACAATATTGAGATTCCCCGGCTGAAGGATATTGTATTGCGGATAGACCCCCGTGCGTTTATGTTTATTTCCGATACTGCAGAGGTTTCCGGCAAAGGTTTTACACTGCCTATGTAGTCGCCTAGATAGTCTTTAATTTTATTAATCGCTCTTTTTGCTTGCGGGTCATTCTCTTGATCTGATACTCCCTCCGGACTGCCTCGCCTTTGCCGGGAAATTCTTCGCTGTAGACGAGCTCCAGCGGCCCGCGCCCGCGAGTGTATTTGGCGCCCCTGCCCTCTCTGTGAGCAGCCAATCTGGACTGCAGATCGTTTGTCCATCCTGTGTAGAGGGTCCCGTCCCCGCATTGAAGAATATATACATAGTAAGGCATCATATCGCCGCCTGCCGTCTTTATGATCAACATATTCATTCTATCACTAAAACAAATCATGGGTAATTCACAGAAGGGTTTTAGGAATCCTTGTCGTAATATGTAAAAGAATCGGAAAATAATTCGCTAAGGATGTATGTTGATGAATGATTTAATTTGTTTTAAAGGGTATCGTGACGGCGTTACACTGATACTTAATGATCGGGAACCGGATTTCCGGAAAATACTCAAACAGTTAAAACTGAAGATGTCTCATCTTAACTTCTTCAGGGGAGCGGTTGTCAACATCGACATCGGCCAAAGGGAAGGGTTATCCGCGGAACAGCTTGACTCCCTTGAGGAAATTTTATTATCCAGAAACATTCATATTAAAAATGCGGCTCAAAATAAAGAGAAGCCGGATGCTGCTCAAATGACCCCTGCAGTGGAAAATATTATGCCGGAAAAAGGCGATACCCTCATGCTCAGAAGGACGATCAGATCAGGTCAGAACCTCTACTACCCGGGGAATATTATGCTGCTCGGCGACGTTCATCCGGGGGGAGAGGTTATCGCGGAAGAGAATATAATCGTCTGGGGAACTCTGAGAGGTATAGTCCATGCCGGAAGCAAAGGCAACAAAAAGGCGTTCATCATCGCCCTTCAATTAGCGCCTGCGCAGCTGCGCATAGCTCAATATATTGCCTGCGCTCCTGATCAGAAGGGATCTCATCCTCCCCAGAAGCCCGAAATAGCATATTTGCAGGATGAAAGAATTGTAATCTCTGATTACAACGAGAACAAGAATATATTAGCCGGTTTTTCGGAGCACTGATATTCACTCGCTCAAAGCTGCGTTCCGGCCGGCTATAGTCCCTGACGACCATGCCCATTGCAGATTGTAGCCGCCGCAAGCGCCGTCGATATCCAATACCTCCCCGGCAAAGAAAAGGCCGCTGACGATTTTTGATTCAAGGGTGTTTTTATCCACCTCTCGCGTATCAATTCCTCCGGCGGTTATCTGGGCGTTGGGCCAGGATGTGGTTCCTGTGATGCGGAACCGCCAGTCGGTCAAGATGTTAAGAATCTTTTTCCGTTCCCCGGCAGAGAGGTTTTCTACCGGAGCTTTCAGATTGTTGACCCCCGCCTCCTTGAGAAGAACCGGAATCAGCCTTTTGTTGATCAAACCGACGAGGCTAAACTCTGCCGTCTTTCCGACGGCATGATAGAATCTTTTTGCCAGCAGCCCATCCAGCCTTTCTTTGGGCATAGAATCGATCATATTTAAGCGCAGAACAGGATTGCGGCCGTTTTGCATGATTTCTCCCGCTTTTCTGCTGATCTGCAGTATCGGCGGGCCGGAGATGCCGTAGCTGGTAAAGAGAATATCTCCGCGGTCGCCTGCTTCCGGCTTGTTTCCATCCAGAACTTCTGCGGTACCGCTTATTTTTACTCCGGCGATGCTTTTGAAAAATCTTCCCTCCAGTTTCAGCGGTACCAGGGCAGGAAATACATCTCCGATCTTGTGTCCGAGTTCATGCGCCAGCCGAAACCCATCCCCATTTGATCCTGTTACAGGCATCGCTTTGCCTCCGGCCGTCAGAACTACCCGCTCCCCCTTGATGCATGCGCCGTCGGCTAACTTTATTTCAAATTCGCCGTTTTCATTTTTTCTGATCTCCGACACCCGTGCTTCATAGATAACCTTGACATCGCCTTGTTCCAGCTTATATCTGAGTACATCCAGCACACTGGAGGCCTGGTCCGACATGGGGAATACCTTGCCGGACTCTTCAACCTTATGGGAAATGCCAAGCTTCTCGAAAAATTTAATAGTCTTTTTGACATCATACTGCTCTATAATCCCCGCAGCGAACCCGGGATCCGCTCCGTGATAAGAGCCGGCGCAGGCGTTGATATTCGTCAAGTTACAGCGGCCGTTTCCCGTGGTCAATATCTTTTTGCCGAGGCGAGGATTTTTTTCGACTATGGTTACGACGGCGCCCCTTGCCCTTGCCGCTATAGCCGCCATGATCCCCGAGGCGCCGCCGCCCACAACTATTACAGTCAATGGACATCCCCTGCTCTTTTTATGGTTTTGTCTCTATTTTACCGTAGGTCACAGGAAATAGCACAGCTTAGGAAGCCTACTCTACCAATAGCCGGCCACTTTTTTTATATAAGACCCTTTTCTTTTAAATATACTTTGGCAACATCTGCAGGTTCTTTATTCTCTGAATCTACTTGAGAGTTAAGTTTGGACATTATTTCTTCGTCTATGGCGCCGATCAGCGGAGCAACAATCTCTTCTATTTTGGGGTATTTTTCTAAAATATCCTCTTTGATAAAAAGCGCGCAATCATAAGGCGGGAAGAACGACTTGTCGTCCTCAAGGGTAGCCAGATCGTACGCCACTAGCCGCCCATCTGTAGAATATGCCACCGCGGCATCGACCTCATTATTTTTCAAGGCCTGATACATTAGGTCATAGGACATCCCTTTGACATCTTTAAAATTAAGACCATAAGTTTCCGCAAACTCTTTCCAGCCGTCCCCTTTGCGCTCCATGAATGTCGGATCCGTTACAATCGTCATCTTGGAAGCATAAGTGGCAAGATCGCTGGTTTTTTTCAATCCTAGCTGTTCAGCCTTTTCTTTTCTGACGGCAACAATGTATGTATTATTAAAACCATAGGGCTCAAAAACTTTAACCCCGTATTTTTCATGGTACTTGTCTCTTACATAATTATATACTTTCTGCCGGTCCTTCCACTCCTCTGTAACCGCCATGCCCAGAACGCCGGTGAACTGTGTCCCTGTGTAGCTGTTGTACATTTGAACATCGCCGCTTTCCAAGGCTTGCTGTGTAGCTGAAGATCCCTGGAAATTTCGTTTATGCTCGACGGTTATATCCAGGTTTGCCTCCAGCAGTTGTTTGATCATCTCTGAAAGAATCTGCGTCTCCGCTGTATTAATTGAGGCGATCACCACTTTTTGTTGACCGGCATTGTTTCCACACCCTGATGCAATTATTAAAAATACACATAATAAGCATAAGCCGAACCGTTTCCATAAACTTCTCATAAAAGCATTTCCTCCTTTGTGACTTACTTTTCTTCACTAAATTCTAAGCCCTCGGGGAGTAAGCAAATACTCGAGTTTTCCAAGTATAAAATCCAGGAGCAAGGCCATCGCCGCTGCAGGAATCGCTCCGAGTAGCGTTAAATTATTATTGGCCATCCCTAAACCGGTTACGATCAATTGCCCCAGCCCACCACCTCCTATAAAAGCCGCCAGTGTGGCCAGGCCGACACAGATAACTGTTGCAGTTCTGATCCCCGCCATGATAATCGACAAGGAAAGGGGTAGCTCAACCATAAACAAAGTCTGTCGCTTTGTCATACCCATTCCCGCGGCTGCCTCCAAAAGTCCGCGATCTATATTTTTTATTCCCGTGTATGTGTTACGCAAAATCGGCAAAAGGGAATAAAGAAAGATTGCGATTATCGCCGGTTTGTTCCCTATACCAAACCCGATAGCGATTAAGATAGCCAATAACGCTAAACTGGGAATGGTTTGCATTAAGTTAGCAAAAGCCAAGGAAGATACCTGAATAAACCGCCACCTTGTAGCTAAAATTCCCAGAGGAATGGCAACAATGGTCGCCAGCAGAATAGGATAAACAACCAATACTAAAAAGTGTTCCAGTGTAAGCGCCCAAAACTGATCACTGTGCTGCAGATAGGTTATCCAAATACTATGAAGGGTTACATCCATTTTCTCTTCCCTCCTGCTCATTTTCTGAGTTACCGTTAGGCCAAATTACATCCACAAAGGTGTTTACCAGGCAAGCATAATTCAATAACCCTTGCAGACGCTGGTTTTCATCAATAACAGGAAGGAAACCGAAGCTGCTGACGTCAAGCTTCCGAGCCGCTTCCAGGACTGTACTTTGAGAGGTTACCGTTTCGTTTACAGGCTCAAGAATCTCTTTAGCAATGATGCGATTGCCGCTGCGTATGGCTTGCTGTACCGCTCTCATTGTCAGAATTCCAGAAAACTTATCTTTCTTATCTACGATTAATAAGGTGTTTACTCTATGATGCTGCATCTGCCGAAGGGCTTCTGCGAGTCCCATTTCGGTGTTACCCGTGACCGGAGTTTTCAACATTACTTCTTCCACCATAACTTCTTCAGGATTGCGTATGAAGCGCTTCTCTCCGATAAACTCACGGACAAATTCATTGGCAGGGTTGCGGATCAGATCTTCCGGGCGCCCGATCTGAACAATCTCACCATCTTTCATGAGAACAATGCGATCTGCTAATTTCAAGGCCTCATCCATGTCATGAGTGACAAAAATAATCGTCTTTTGAAGCGAGTCTTGAAGCCTTTTTAACTCATCTTGCAGCTGTTCCCGACTGATGGGGTCCAAGGCGCCAAAGGGTTCGTCCATTAAAATAACATCCGGATCCGCGGCAAGGGCACGCAGCACCCCTACACGCTGCTGCTCTCCTCCCGAAAGCTGTTTAGGGTAGCGGCTGCGGTAAAGCGGAGGGTCAAGAGCACACATTTCCAACAGTTGATCTACTTTCTTGGCGATCTCTTGTTGGTTGGCGCCCAACAATTTCGGGACCAATCCGATATTCTGTGCAATGGTCATGTGAGGAAACAAACCTATCTGTTGAATAACATAGCCAATCCGACGCCGCAGCCGGACTGGGTTTTCCTCTCGAATATCCTTCCCCCCCACTAATATTTTGCCCGAAGTTGGCGCAGCTAAGCGATTAACCATCTTTAAAGTAGTTGTTTTGCCGCACCCACTGGGCCCAATCAAGACGATAATTTCTCCTTTATCAACGCTTAAATTAAAGTTCCGCACAGCACATGTGCCGTTCGGGTAAATTTTACTAACATTTTGAAATTTGACCACTTTTTCATCATCCTATTAAATATAAAATATTGCTTCACAGAAGCATTTTCACGTGATTCACCTGCTCTCAATGCCGTATATAATTTTGGCGCTGCATTCTGATATCTGACAACTCGAAACGCTCGCTAAAGAGTTATAGATAGGGCAATTTTATGCAGTAGCGGCGGCAGGCGGTTTTATGCACCGGAAAAATTTACGTTGCCATATAAATTATAACTTATTTGCACACATCCGACAACCTATTTTAATAATAAAGTTGTCGCTGGGGGAGAATAACC